>CAVABC010000184.1:0-2000 GCA_963586665.1 Acutalibacteraceae bacterium | reverse complement strand
TTTTGAATATGGAAAAGAGGTTACCATCGGGGATAATGTATGGCTGGGAGGAAATTCAGTAGTGTGCCCGGGTGTACATATTGGAAATAATGTGGTAATTGGCGCTGGAAGTGTTGTCACGAAAGATATTCCGGACTGGTCGATTGCAGCCGGGAATCCGTGTCGGGTGATCAGAAAAATAACAGATAATGACAAAAGAAAACTGTTCCACACTGAAGAGATTGATGATGAAGCATGGAATATGATCTGTGCGCAGAAGGAAAAATAATATGACTTATTGATTTTGTTGTTGGAGGAACAGAATTGTACGGGATTATTTACTGTAATTTCAGAGGATGAATTTATTGAGATTGGAAGGAGCTGATAGCATGAGAGCAGATTATCATGTACATACAGAGTTTAGTGATGACTCAGAATATCAGATGGATCAGGTTGTAAAAGATTCGATAGCAATGGGACTAGATGAAATCTGTTTCACAGATCACGTTGATTATGGGGTGAAAAATGACTGGGATAATGGTGAAAAAATAAGGTATCGGAAAGGAATACCGGGAGAACCGGAAAATATGCCGATACTCAATGTTAATTATCCATTGTATTATAAGGCTTACCAGAAGATGAAAACGCAGTACGGAGATAAGATTACGCTAAAGCTGGGAATGGAATTTGGTATGCAGGTACATACAATAGAACAATATGAAAAATTGTATGCGAAATATCCATTTGATTTTATCATTCTTTCGGTTCATGAAGTAGAGGATAAAGAATTCTGGACGCAGGATTTCCAACGTAGCAGGACACAGCAGGAATATAACGAACGCTATTATGAGGAATTATTATATCTTGTTCAGAATTATCACAATTACAGTGTTTTAGGACACATGGATCTAATCACCAGATATGATAAAGCAGGTACTTATCCATTTGAAAAATTAAAGCCGATACTTACTGAAATTTTAAAGACAGTAATTGCTGATGGAAAAGGAATTGAGGTAAATACTTCCAGTCACAGATATGGATTATCTGACCTCACTCCGTCAAGGGATATTTTGAAATTATATCGTGAATTAGATGGGAACATAGTTACTATCGGAAGCGACAGCCACAAACCGGAACATTTGGGAACGTTTATTGATGAGACAAAACAGGAATTAAAGACATTGGGATTCAAAGAGTTTTGTACTTTTGATAAAATGAAACCGATTTATTATCACCTGAATCCGTGAAGTTATAGACTTGTGAAGCCATTATTTCCTTATAAATACTGACGTTTCTCGTACTTTTTTAAATATATTCTTTTCACCTATAGGGTGAAGAAAAATCATGGTATAATGTTCCTAAGGATAATCAATTTAGGAGCAAAATACTATGAAAAACAATCGTCGAATGACTCTTGCTAATAAAATCCAGCCCGGCGCTCTTTCCAATGGTTTTGTACCCGTAGACATTGATGTAACACCGATGGATAATTCCAAATCTGGAAAAGAAGGTGTCTCTCGGACTTATAAATGATATGATGGTTATGCTCCCATGATGGCTTACATTGGCACGGAAGGTTACGCAATTAATTTTGAGCTCCGAGAAGGAAAACAGCACTGTCAAAATGGTACCGTGGAATTCCTTCAAGAAACAATTAAACTCTGTAAAAAACTGCCTGATAAACCGCTCCTCATCCGTCTGGATTCAGGGAATGATTCGATTGATAATATCGCTGTTCTCATTAATGAAGGCTGCTATTTTATTATTAAACGAAATCTTCGTCGTGAAAGCAAAGCGGAATGGTTTAACATGGCTAAACAGTATTGTAAGAACATCA
This sequence comes from Acutalibacteraceae bacterium, assembly GCA_963586665.1. Lineage (GTDB taxonomy): Bacteria > Bacillota > Clostridia > Lachnospirales > Lachnospiraceae > Roseburia. The sequence goes on along the minus strand of CAVABC010000184.1, from coordinate 184 downwards.
CCACACCCAGGGAAGGAAAAACAGTCTATATTGGAAGCGACTGGAAAACTGTCACAAGCAAACAGTTCAAACAGGAAGAGTCTGACATAGATCTGACCTTTAAATAAAACCGAACTTCACGGATTCAGGTATCAGTTATAATGAATTTAATTAAGGCTCTTGATTAACAGCCTGTATGCTTTAT
>CAVABC010000183.1:0-2074 GCA_963586665.1 Acutalibacteraceae bacterium | reverse complement strand
GTCATCCCCAGGGTAATTTGATCCAAGCCATTTTTTTATCATATCAAGACTTAGAGCATTACTATTATTATCGCTTACTGCTCCCGGTTCAATATCAAGGATATTAAGGCTATCTGTAGGATTAACTATGTCCCTCTTATTTGCATAAGATATTATATAGCTTAGGATAATATCCTTACTTATCTTCCTGTCAAAATAATCATATGTCGTACCGGTATTTGCCTCATTTTCTGTCTTTCGGATCTTATTTTCTGCATTTATATACTCTGCAATCTCTCCAAAACCTATTGAGTCAGCATCATTCTGGAATGTAGTATCATCATCTGTAGAAGCAGTAAGTGCTGTGGCAAAATCCTTAAGTAAAAATGCTGCGCTATCCGAGTCATTCTTTGGAATAACATATATGTTTCCGTTGACATATCCGTTTTGATATGATGTACTGCTTAATTTCTTATCAAATTTAACCCCACTCCAATTTACGGCCCATGAATTATTGTAATTATTAGGATCTATGCTATCAATATTCATATCATCATAATTCGTACAGCAAAGCAAAGCTGCCAGTCTCTGTATACTTGTAATATTTCCAAAGTTCCAGGTACTGTCAACGTTATTTTCTACTAGACCATAATCTACTATTACTGGCATCATAAAACCGGTCTCATGCGCCCTTTTTGCTACTGCAAACACTGTCTGACCTGTTATATCATCTTCAGTCGAATATGACGTAGATCCATCTCCACCGCTTATATAAAGCAGATCAATATCAGACCAGTTGATATTGTTCATCTCTGCCGGGGTAACGGTCTGCACGTTAAATGTCATATCGCTGCTTTTATCAGAGCTGTCCTGATTGAATACGCCATTTCTAAACCAATCATTATTCTTGAATCCACCTTTAATATATATCCTGGATATATTGAGTGGATAGTCAAGTTTTGCATCTTCATCTTCAACTATATTGTAGGATCCGTTTCCTTCTCCGACATAGTTGTAAACCTGACTGTCTTCCTTGATGTCAAAATGTCCCATCTGAGGATAATCAGCACTTTCATCGTAAACCTTTATATAAGGCTCATCCGCATCAAGTACTGCCCCATATTCACCAGACTTATCCTCAAAAAACAGTACAGGCTGCTCATCATCTACTTCATAATATGTCACATCATTTTGTACCTCTTCTGATGGCACATATTCCATTTCAAGCGTATAGTAGGTATACTTTTCAAAATCAAGCAGTCCAAGACTATTGTTTTCTGCCTCACCATTATAATTTTCAGCCTGTCCGACATATATATATGGCGAATCGGTATTACTATTATCTACACTGTAGATTGCCGCATGCGGATCATACTTTGCAATTGCAGTCATTGATTTTTCAGTTACAATAGCATAGGCACTCTTAACTTTATAGGCTGTTCTGTCTGTATCTCCAGTGTCATCGGCCGGATTGAAATAACTATAGGCATCATCTCCTGCCGTTATCTCAACCTGTTTAAAGACAATGCCATAATATCCTCTTTGAACATCATCAGATGTATCATCCGTTATGTCGTCCGATGTTTCCCCCGATATAAATACATAATGATCGATGTTCTGATCGTATTTTCCACTGGGATTGCCATCAGTAACTGCAGTAACATACTCTGTATCAAATTCAAAGTTTCCTCCGACAGCATACTCCATCTTGTATCCTTCTGTATCAGCCGGAAGAGTCTCCACATTAGCAAGATCTATCTGTGTCCAGTCCACGCCTCCATCTACGTAACTCTCCTCATAATCCTCATAATATAATGGCTTAGAATTATCTTTCTGATAAGTAGTTATGCTAGCAAGTTTGTCCTTGAGCATCGTTATATACTTAGTCCTTGCATCCTTTCCTGTACCGCTATCGTTCGTGATTGTAGAAATAGTCTTTTTCCAGTTTTGTGGTTCCTGTCCATCAATAAGATATCCGATAGATGCCTGATCTTTTGATGGAACAACCTCCACGATATTGAAAGGTGAATTCTCGCCATGTGCATCTATTATATTCGATATACCGTTAAATGCTACATTTGCATCAACCTTTGTC
>CAVABC010000182.1:0-2112 GCA_963586665.1 Acutalibacteraceae bacterium | reverse complement strand
CCATCGCCTTCCCAGACCAGTCCTTTGATACGGTCAGTCCGTCTTCCGCAGAACAGGAACAGGATATCTTTTTGATACGGATCCAGTTGAAAATTGAACTTGATAATGGATGCAAGGCCTTCCATGCCGCGTCTCAGATCTGTGTAGCCGGTAGCAAGATAGATCCTGCGGAACCCGGAAGCATCATTCAGCATGAAAGAGATCTCCGATCCGTGACAGGAGTTCTTCTGAGGCTGAATTGGATATCTCTACAGAAAAAGCTCCTTTCCGGATAACGATATCCGGATGGAATCCATTTCTGACAGGCTCCTGTTTCATTGGAAGACTGATCTCCGCAAATGAGATCTTTTGCGGTCTGGTTTTATCTGCCGGGCTTGTAATAACCGAAAGTTCCTTTGATTCCGAAGCAGCAAAAGCTTCTTTTCTGAGTATCCTTTGCCAGTAAAAGAATTGTTTGTCTGAGATTCCATTGGCTTTGCACCACTCAGTCTTATTCATGCCGCTGTTCAAACATTCATTCATGATCTGGGTCCAATGTTCAATACGGACCTGGTGTGTGATCTTATCCATAAGTTGCTCCTTTAAAAAACTTTTAGTTTTATAAAGGGATTATCTCATGGTTTTAGGTAAAAAGCACGGTACTAGCTATTTACCGTATACGTTTTTTCTGAGCATTTTTCCATTCTTCCAATACTGACTTATTTAAAATATCATCGTTTTCCTTTGCAATCTCCTGCAAACTGACAATATTACGGTTGTATTCTGCAATTATGCTGGCAGTTTTATGTTCGGATTGTAATTTTCTTAGGAAAGAATTGATTTTTGTTTGAGTCAGTATTTTGCTCATTTTACAGCCTTTCCTGATCAAGATTTTATAATTTTAACTTATCGCATATATGATTATTTTATATTCTACTTTTTCAATTCTCTTTCACTTCTTTCCAGCGCAGTCGCTATAACCTGATCCATATCATAATATTTATATTCGCCCAGACGTCCGCCAAAGATCACATTTTTCTCAGTTTCTGCAAGTTTTTTATACTCCGCATAAAGAGCACTGTTCTTCTCATCATTAACAGGATAATACGGCTCATCGCCCGGCTTCCACTCCGAACTGAATTCACGACTGATCACCGTTTTCGGGAGCTCATTACCCTCCTCATCCTTACCAAATTCAAACCATTTGTGCTCAATAATACGTGTCCACGGAGTTTCACGGTCCGTATAATTCACAGCTGCATTACCCTGGAAATTCGGTTTGTCCAGTGTTTCTGTTTCAAAACGTACAGAACGATATTCCAGTGTACCAAGCTTATAATCAAAATATGCATCGATTGGACCTGTGTAAACAACCTTTTCGGCCATTGCATCTAATTCATCTTTGTTTTCCAGATAATCAGTATTCAGGCGAACCTCAATCCCTTCCAGCAGATTCGCAACCATCTTCGTATACCCACCAATCGGAATACCCTGATACAATGCATTAAAATAGTTATTATCAAATGTCAGACGAACCGGAAGACGTTTGATGATAAAAGAAGGAAGATCCTTGCAGTCACGCCCCCACTGTTTCTCTGTATAACCTTTGATCAGCTTTTCATAAATATCACGTCCAGCCAGTGAAATTGCCTGCTCTTCCAGATTCTTTGGCTCTGTAATTCCAGCTTCTTTTCTCTGTTCTTCAATCTTAGCCGCAGCCTCTTCTGGAGTTACCACACCCCACATTTTATTAAATGTGTACATATTAAACGGAAGACTGTAAAGCTCTCCCTTATAATTGGCAACTGGACTGTTTGTAAATCTGTTGAACTCTGCAAACTGAGTAATATAATTCCAGACTTTTTTGTTGTTTGTATGGAATATATGTGCTCCATATTTATGTACGTTAATACCTTCTGTTTTCTCTGTATAAACATTTCCAGCAATGTTTGGACGCTTGTCCACTACAAGAACTGTCTTTCCTGCTTTTTTTGCTTCGTGTGCGAAGATTGCTCCGTATAAGCCGGAGCCTACTACTAGATAATTGTATTTCATTTTATTTTCTCCCTGTTATTAATTTCTTTAAATCAAATTTTATCCTTCTATCAAATTATCAATATAAATATTTCAAAT
>CAVABC010000181.1:0-2117 GCA_963586665.1 Acutalibacteraceae bacterium | reverse complement strand
GTTACTGTTCACAGGTCTGCATAAGTCATTGTAAAAAATGACGAAATTTAAATTTTTATTTTGTGGCGATTCATTTTCAGCAGAGAAAAATAGAGTTCTGTTTTTCTCTGTTGTTCTTTTTTAGAAAAGTTATCCCCCTGCTTCTACATTCTATGAGTCTTTTTATAGGTTATCAGTTGATAATTCATCCTTTTTTTATTGAGAAACCGACACTTATCTACAGTCAGATTGACGAATGTACGATTTCCAGTAATTCGCTTTTCCCATCGGTTTCTGCTATACTTTTCACAAGAAAGAGAGGTTGTTTTTATGGACGTTGATTTAATAGAAGAACTTAGAAAACGTGATGAACTTCTTGCTGGTTATCTCAGACAGATTGAAATTCAGGAGGAGTTTATCCAGAAGCAAAAAGAAATGATTGAATATCTGGAGGATCATATTTCAAAGATTACAGATATCATCAGTGGTGTTTGATTCGAACTGTGTTGGAGGGAATTGTATGCCTGATGCCTATGATTATAATACACTCATGTGTAGGTTGAAAACCGCACTATCCAAAAACAAAGCACTGGAATCAGGAGAAAGATATGTCCAGTTGGAAAAACTTCATCAGAAGGAATATAGAGCTTATGAGCAAAAGATTTTAAAGCTGCAAAATCAGCTGACGGCTGCCCATAAGGAGACAATCCGTGTCCGTAATTATTGGTTTCAGGTATTGGGAGATATGCTACTGGAGATGGAAGAGATGCAGAAAAAAGCAGACCGAAAACTCCGGGAAATGGAGACGCGTGCTTTACGCGCAGAAAAACAAAGAGATGATGCTTTAGATAAAGTAAAAGAAATCAGACATCAGTATTACGAAACAGCAGTTAAACTGGAAGAAGAACAAGGAAAAAACAAGACGCTGCATGCACAGATCAACCGTGACTATGAGAATTCTTCCATCCCATCTTCCAAAACAATCCGTCCCAAAAAGATTGCAAACAGCAGAGAAAAAACAGGACGGAAACCCGGAGCACAGCCAGGGCATAAAGGACACTGCAGGAAAAGACAGGAACCAACTCAGCCCGTAATCTTTCTTCCACCGCCGGAAGAAGTTCTTGAAGACGGTGCGTTTAAAAAGACTTCAAAAACGATTGTGAAACAATTGGTAAGTATCCGTATGGTTCTGAATGTAACTGAATACCATGCAGATGTTTATTATAACAGCCAGACCGGAGAACGTGTACATGCTGCATTTCCGGACGGAGTGGTTAATGATGTGAATTATGATGGAAGTATCCGGGCATTTCTGTTTCTTTTGAATCAGGACTGCTGTACATCGATTGATAAAAGCAGAAAATTCCTTTCAGATCTGACAGACGGAAAACTGAATCTTTCAAAAGGCATGGTAAGTACACTCAGCAAGGAGTTTGCTTCAAAAACTGAGACTGAACGTAAGTCTGCCTATGCAGACATGCTGCTTTCTCCTGTTCTGCATACAGACTGTACCAATGCCAGAGAAAACGGAAAGAACTGTTATGTGTATGTTTGTGCAACGCCAGATGGAAAAGCGCTGTATTTTGCCCGTGAGAAGAAAGGGCATGAAGGAGTAAAAGGTACCGTTGCAGAGGACTATCAGGGAATCCTTGTCCATGATCATGAACTTACTTTTTATAATTATGGAACAGAGCATCAGGAATGCCTTGCCCATGTACTGCGTTATCTGAAAGACAGTATAGAGAATGAACCTGACCGTACCTGGAGCAAAGAAATGCGTTCATTAGTACAGGAAATGATTCATTTTCGTAAAGGATTCCATCCACCTCAGGAGCCAGATCAAAAAAAGGTTTCCGAATTTGAAGAAAGATATCGGAAGATACTGGAAACCGCTCGAAAAGAATATGAGGACATTCCGGCAAGTAAGTATTATAAAGATGGATATAATTTATTCCTGAGAATGGAAAAATATATGCAGAACCATCTGCTGTTCCTGCATGATTGCAGAGTACCTGCCACTAATAACGAAGCCGAACGGCTTCTAAGGAATTACAAGCGGAAACAGGCGCAGGCCGTGACATTTAGGAGTTTCGAAAGTATCGATTATCTCTGCCAATGCATGAGCATGCTTGTTTTGA
>CAVABC010000180.1:0-2165 GCA_963586665.1 Acutalibacteraceae bacterium | reverse complement strand
TTCAAGCTTCATATATTCCAACCTCCACTTCTTATTGTGCCGGGCATCCTCAACCGTTCTGAATATACACTATGCCTATGTAAAATGCAACAGAATGTTAGAGGTAAAGAATTACAAAAATGATAGTCTGGATTTGTGCAAAATGTAATACTAATTATGAATAAGTATTTGTTTATTTTAAAATTGACTTTTTAAGACAAAAATTATAAAATAACTAAAACCATATTAGATAACTAGGAAAAGAGGATAAAAAATGGAACACATTTCAAGAGAACAGGCTTTTGACCTGTTTAAAGAATACAATAAAGATCCATTCCATATCCAGCACGCTCTTACGGTAGAAGCTGTTATGAAATGGTATGCAAACGAGCTTGGCTATGGTGATGACGCCGAATACTGGGGCATTGTCGGATTGCTCCATGACATTGATTTTGAGCTTTACCCTGATCAACACTGCATAAAGGCTCCTGAGCTTTTACGAAAAGGCGGTGTTGGTGAAGATATAATACATGGTGTTGTATCACACGGATACGGCATTACTGTGGATATCGCACCTGAACACGAAATGGAAAAAGTGCTGTTTGCGGCTGACGAGCTTACAGGACTTATCTGGGCTGCTGCTCTTATGCGCCCGTCAAAAAGCACAAAGGATATGGAGCTTAAGTCTCTCAAGAAAAAATACAAGAGCAAAGGTTTTGCGGCAGGCTGCTCTCGCGAAGTAATCGAGCGCGGTGCCAATCAGCTTGGCTGGGAACTTGAAAAACTCCTTACCATGACTCTTGAGGCAATGAAGGCTACAGAGGATGATATCAAAGCGGAAATGGATGCGGAAAATCTCTAAATTATATGCCCTACACAATAAGAATAAGCTAAAACTTAACAAATATTCTATCGAAGAAATTTCAGATATTACTGAATTATCTATAGCTGAAATCCAAAAGCTTCAGGAACATCTTTAACTAATAATTTGATATGTCAAGAAAGCCACACCGGTTGTACCCTCTACACTGATGTGGCTTTTTCTATACAGCTTTTCTGTCCAGCCATTTTAAGCTTTCTCTATCTCTTTTAAAATCTCTTCAATCCTGACAGGTTTTGCAATATATCCATTCATATTCGGCATCTGGATATCCATGAGTATGACATCGTAATAGCCGACCGGATTCGAACACAATTTTTCAATACACAACACCATCCTTGGCACGTTCTACAGTAAAACCTTTTTCACTGAGAACAGTGACCGCGATCTCTGCATTAAGTTCATTGTCCTCTGCTAAAAGAATACTCTTTATATCCGTTGCAGCAACAGAGACACTTGCACATTCGTTATCTGTGGCTGACTCCTTGCTGTAATGCTCTTTTAAAAGCAGTGACTCATCTGCCAAAATAAATGACAATATAATGATAAATTTCGTACCCTGTCCTTCCCTGCTTTCTACGTTTATAGTACCTTTCATAAGATCTACAAGTGATTTTACTATAGGAAGTCCAAGCCCTGTTCCGTCAAGCTTGCTCTCCGTACTTGTATGCTCTCTTGTAAATTTTTCAAAAATATGTGGCAGATACTCTTCGCTCATTCCGATTCCGTTATCCTCCGCCACAAATCTGTATGTAGCATATCCTATATCAGATGGGGCAATTTCCTTTACTTTTACCGAAATTGTGCCACCCTCCGGTGTGTATTTTACAGAATTGCTGATTATATTTGTAAGTATCTCCCTGATCTTTGTCTTATCACAGAGTATACAGGTGTGAACCACATCCATATCACAGCTATATTTAAGCCCTCTCTTGTCAACTGCCGGTTCAAAAACAGAATCAAAAATATCCTTAAGCTCGTCCATATATGCGATTTCTTCCTTAAGTGTTGCTTTTCCGCTTTCTATGCGCGCCATTTTGCCATAACCGCAGATTTTTCGATCTCAAGCGCGTGGATACGATCTTTGTACTGTCTCATCCTAAGCTACCAGTAGGCTGTTGTCGCAGCTATTGCCGCCATGAGAGCGATAAGTATTTGCACAAATATCTGTACCGGTGATATCCAACCCTTTTTCGGGATTATCTCAAAATACCAGGTGTCATTCGGCACTACGCATTTTACTTCCATTGTATACCTGAAAAGCATTTTAAAATGATCCGATATGGTGGCCTATACGCACGGCATC
>CAVABC010000179.1:0-2182 GCA_963586665.1 Acutalibacteraceae bacterium | reverse complement strand
CAGCAGTAATTGAAAGGATCCCAGCAAGGACGAGGCTTGTTAGCCTTTTCCTTTGAGAGTGTAAAATAAAGTGTGTAAGTTACCGGTAACAAAACTTACGCACTTTATTTTTTTACAAAAGTGCAGTAGACTAATCGAAAGGAAAATAGAAAGATGAGTACAGCACTTATGGCACCACGAAAGAAACGTAATACAAAAGGCGCAGCGATTGCCCAGATGATTTTAGATCAATATCAGCCACAGTCCAAAGAAGATATGCAGGATGCAATCAAGGACATCTTCGGACCAATGCTTGAGGCAATGCTCCAGGGAGAAATGGATTCCCATTTAGGATATGAATCCAATGATCATGGCTATAAAGAAACAGATAATCGAAGAAACGGTTATTCTTCAAAAAAAGTAAAAACAGCTTATGGGGAAATTCCTGTAAATGTTCCCCGTGATCGTGAGGCTACCTTTGAACCGCAAGTTATTCCCAAATATACCCGAGATGTCAGTGGAATTGAAGATCAGGTTTTGTCCATGTATGCACGAGGTATGAGTCAGCGTGATATTGCCGCAACAATCGAAAACATATATGGTTTTGAAATCTCTCATGAAACAATCTCTAACATTACAGACCGTGTTCTTGAGAAAGTTGATGAATGGCAAAATCGACCTCTGAAAAAATTTTATACCTTCCTCTTTGTTGACTGTCTGTATGTTTCTATCCGAAAAGAAATGGAAACCAAAAACTGTGCTGTTTATGTGGTACTTGGATATGACGTAAATGGCATCAAGGACATCCTTGGGATCTGGATTGGGGACGCAGAGGGAAAACATTACTGGATGCAGATCTTTGATGAAATAAAAGCCCGCGGTGTAGAGGATATTTTATTTATCAGCATGGATGGAGTATCAGGACTTGAAGAAGGCGCAAAGTCAATTTTTAAGAACGTCATTGTGCAACGGTGTATCGTCCATCTGATCCGTAATTCAATTAAGTATATCCCATCAAAGGACTATAAGGCTTATACTGCGCAGCTGAAAAAGGTATACGGTGCAGCCAGCCTGAAGGCTGCAGAAGCTGAATTTGAGCGATTTAAACAAAACTGGAGCCGATATCCCGGAGCAGTAGATGTATGGGTTAGAAACTGGCAGCATGTAGAGCAGCTTTTTAATTATGGAAGTGCGGTCCGGAAGGTTATGTACACGACAAATGCCATAGAATCTGTGAATTCAAGTTTTCGAAAAGTCACCAAAAAAGGTTCCTTTCCAGGTGAAGATGCGGTACGAAAAGCCCTTTATCTGCGTATCACGGAGCTTTACGAGAAATGGAAAGGACGCCCGGTTTCGAATTGGGCGATGGTGCGCAACCAGCTTTCGATGGACGAAAAAATCCAGGAACGAATTTTAAAATACGAAAAATATTGATTAAAAATCAGGAGGGTGCAATGAAATTTCAACGCCATGTGAAACGTGAAGTACGAGACCTGCTGTCTGAACAGTTGAAGGAATATGAAGCGGGATTTACCATGACCAGGGAAGAACGGCAGCTATTACATGAATGGGTGTCTTCCGGCCATAGTCCTTATGATAATGGTGACTATATCTATGGCGCAGGTGTACCGCTTGATTTTGTCAGTGCCCTCCGCTGTGAACGAGAGCTCCAGGAAAGATTCAACGACCTCTCAGAAGAGGAAAAAGAGGCTGAACTTCAAGGCATCCATTATCAATATGATACTGTAGCAGACGAGTTTTCAATCGATCTGGATTCAGGTTTTCCCCTTCCAGAACTGGATGAAGAGCTTCCCTTCTAATAACTTTAATTGCTAGAAAAACGGCGATCTCATCGACCGCCGTTTAAAAAATCAAAAAACTTACACATTTTTCTTGACAAACTCGAATCTATGTATTCAAATTCCCGAATAACTTTTCCTTTGGAGGAGTTTCGGGTATGGCAGTCGTATTTGCGCATTTTATTCCTATGACATCTGCGCAGATCAACCTTGTGATCAATCTTATTTTGCTGGTGATCGGATTTATGATCCTGGGAAGAGATTTTGGTATGAAGACTGCCTATGTTACCGTTGTTTCATCTCTGCTTCTGAATGTGTTTGAGAAGGTTTTTCCAATGGAAAAAGCACTCACAGGGAACATCATGCTGGAGCTTTGCTTCGCGATCATCCTTCCGGCACTGGCT
>CAVABC010000178.1:0-2257 GCA_963586665.1 Acutalibacteraceae bacterium | reverse complement strand
TATATTTACCAAATGTGTCAATTATTTTTGCCAAAATTTAACCTTCTTTCTGATACCAATAGCACATGCAAGTATTGCTGCTCCGAGTACTGCAAGGAAAGCATATACTCCACTTGCTGTAGTATCTCCTGTTTTTACTTTTGTGCTCTTTGTTGTGCCAGCATTTTTGCCTGAATCTGTCGTAGATACTTTCTGGTTTCCCTTTCCCGATTTATCAGTATTTACCTGCTGACCAGAATTACTTCCGTTGTCACTGATTCCGCTTCCTGAACCATTCTGGTTATTATCCTGATCCTTGTTCTGGTCATCATTATTCTGGTCGTTATTTCCATCGTTATCTTCTTTGATCTGCATAGCCTTGATTGCGTTTACAACTGCAGTTTTTGCTTCCTCAAATCCCTTTACAACAGGTGCATCAGTCTCTTTATTGTAGCTGGTAAGCTGGACCTGTGCCCCTTCTTCTACCTGTGTATACACAGTTTTATCGAGAAGTGTCGACATGCCTTTTTTGAAACGGTTTAATCCTTTTTCTGCACCATTCTTTTTGTCCTGATAGTTTGTTGCAACTGAGCCATATCCTTCTGCTTTGTCGACAGATGTTCCATAGTTAGTTGTAAGATCGGAAACCATTTCATCATCTGCTGTCTGCGATGATGCTTTTAATGTCTTTAATGTCTCAAGTGCACTCTTTAATGTGCTCATACTCTCATCTGTATAGTTTACAGCTGTGCTGTTTACTATAGACTCTGCTGACTCGATTAACTCATCTGCTGTCTGTGCGTCTGAGGTCTTAGTAATGGTAAAGTCATCTGCATACCTATTGCCATTATAATCGTAAGTCTTGATTGTCATTGATCCGCTTGAAAAATCAATTGTAGAGAATGATGGAAGACATTCATTTGTTCTCTCCGCAATATAATATGGTGTGTAGTTGAGCAGGTTATAATACTTAGAACCTGAGCCTGAGCCTGTTGTGATATAAAGTGTTCCCTCAGGATTGTTTACCGTACCGCTGCTGATATCGTAGTCGATCACATTTCCATCAAGCACCTGATAGCTTCGTGAATATGTATGATCATGACCTGTAAGACATACATCTATATCAAACTCGTCCATAAGCGGTGCAAAGATGATTCTGTTTGTTGTAGCATCTGTATCTGCATGTGGCTGACCTGAACCATAGATATCACTGTGGAATACTACGACCTTCCATGTTGCATCAGGATTGCTGGCAATAGCTTTTTCCATAAATGTCCTGTGCTCTGCCTGATTACGATTGTTACTGTTTAATGAAATAAATAAAACTTTTCCATAGTTGAAGTAAAAATCACTTCCTGCATCTGTGCTTCCCAGATTATCCTCAGAATTTGGATTGTTAAAATGTGCTGTATAATCAGAGCCGTTTTTGTCATGGTTTCCTATTGTTGCCGCAATTGGAAGGCTTCTGAATACTGATGGATAAAGATATCCCGCATACTCGCTCTCTCTTGTCTTTTTTGTTTCATCCTGGCTTGCATTTGACTCATTTATCTGATCTCCTGCTGATAGCAAAAATGAAGCATCCGGATCTGTAATAAGTGCCTGCTGCATCGTCTTATTCCAGTTGTATGTATCCTGTGCGACGCTCATATCGTTAGCTTCTTTGTCACTCTTACTTCCTGAAGCACCGATCTGAGGGTCACCTGTCAGGATGACAGAGAATGTGTCCGTAGATTTGGTTGTATATGTATACTCATCTGACCAAACGGTGTCTTTACCTTCTTCATAATTATCTGTATACTGGTATACATATTTTGTATTTTCCTCAAAATAGTCTTTTATGCTTACTTTATTTGAAGCTGCATATGACTTTCCCTGCCAGTTGGATGCACTTATATCTGTAGCTGTTCCTGTAACAACCTGTGCATTTGCCTTGTTTCCGTCTTTCCATACCCTCACTGCAGGTGTGCCCTTGCTTTCTGAATACCATGCAAAGTTCAGGTCATTTGCATCTGATCCCGGAGTAAGTGCGATCTGGTCTGTGTCTGCGTAACTGCTTGTTCCACTCTGCCAGATATCAGTAAGCCACTTCTGATAATCTGTTGAACTTGTCGTTGCATTGTTGAATGCTGTCTGACCACTTTTAGAATCCTGCTCTCCATAGGCATATGCTGTTACTGCTGGTGACATACCTACTATCATGGTAGATACTGCTGCAAGTGCCATTCCTTTTTTCAAAATTAAACTATTCTTCTTCATTTTTCCTCCACAAAGTGTT
>CAVABC010000177.1:0-2259 GCA_963586665.1 Acutalibacteraceae bacterium | reverse complement strand
TGAACCGCTCCCCGTCAAGTAGACAATTGAAAAAAGTTAAAACTTTCTGCCATCAGATTCATTCTGGTGGCAGTTTTTATGCTGCCGCCAGATAGTGGTTGTGTTTCTCTATTGGTGTTAATACACCTAGATTTCGTTGCAATCGCCGATGATTATAATAGTCAATGTAATCCTCTATCATTCTCACAAGCGAATCTCTGTCTGTGAACCGCCTGCCATAGTATCGTTCACGTTTCAGAATCCCCCAGAATCCTTCCATTGGACCGTTGTCGATGCATTTTGCTACTCTGGACATACTTTGGGTTATACCGGCAGCTTCAAGCTTGGCATGGAAAGTTCGGTTTGTGTACTGAAATCCTCGATCCGAATGACATAGGGGTGTCGCTCCTGGATTGTCCATAATGGCCGCATCAAAGGTTTGAAATACCAGTGCATTATTATTCGAGTCTCCGATCACAAACTTTACAATCCTTCTGTCATACAGGTCAAGGATTGCACTAAGGTAAACTTTGTGCACCTCGATTCCGATGTAATACTTGAATTCCGTGACGTCAGTTAACCATTTCTGATTTGGTGCTTCTGCTGTGAATTCTCTGTTTAGGACATTTTCAGCGATAAACTGAGGATTGGCAGCCTGTCTGGTACATCCGTTGTTGCTGTATTTGATTGTGGATTTGATGCCCTTTTTTCGGCAGATTCGGAGTACCCGTTTGTCGTTTGCTTTGATATCATGATACCGTTCCAGATCATCGCGAATCCTGCGGTAACCTTTGTCGGGGCTTTTCATATGGATCTTTTCAATCTCATCAGCAATTCGTTCGTTTTCCGCCTCATAGGCCGGGATATCTCTATGCAGCCATTTATAGTATGCGGCACGGCTTACATGCCCAAGCTTGCAAAGTGAGCAGAGCGGATAGCCATGTCTTTCGTGTTCTTCTTTGATTGCCTGATAGATTTGTGTGTGTTTCACCAGGCTTAACCCCGCCTCCTCTCTATCTCCTCGAGTTTTTTTAAGAAAGATACCTCCATTTCAGCCCGTTCCCTTTCGGCACGCAAGATTCTGTTTTCAGCTCGGAGTTTTTCCAGCTCAGACATCTTGTCCAATGGCTTTTTCTGGCCACGTCTGTCCCTGAGGGCTTCAACGCCGCCTGCTTCATATTTCACGGTATAGCTACGTGCCTGTTGATATGATACGCTGTACCTTGCTGCCGTCTCCGCATAATTATGAGCATGAGCGATGCAATATTGAACGATTTCCACCCGCTCATCGAAGGTTGTCTTTCTTCCTTTGGTCATGATAAGTGCTCCTCCTGTTCCCAAAGCTTTCAGTTCTTCATGACCATTATACTTCTTTATCCAGTTACGTAGTTGGCAAGTTGACTTGATTTTGTACTTTTTACAGATCTCCAGCAGAGAACCTTTCCCGGAAAGGTAATCCGCTACAGCCTGTTCCTTGAATTCTTTAGAGTAGTGGTTATTTCCATCACGGATAAAAGCGTCCTGCCCCATGGACTCATACTTTGCAATCCATTGGCGAACCGTGCTTGGGGTAACGTCCAGCCTTCTGGCAATTGCCCCCTGAGAAGTTTTTCCCTTCAGATAATCATTGACAGCATCTATGATGATCTTGGAATTAACTCTTCTTTGCTTCAATTAAAATGCTCCCTTCTAAGCAAACAAGCTTTTATTATTTCACTTGTCTACCTAGAAGGGAGCATATCAGTTTTTGACTTGCCGAAGCTCTTATATTTTGCGGACGTATAAACACACATTGCGAAAGATATCCGCAGCTTTTTCACTGCATTGTTTTAAATTTAACGAGAGGTACTGAAAAAAGTGCAAAAAATTGGGGAATATAGTCTTGTATCCAGTATTTAGCTGCGATATAATAAAAATACGTATGAAAACCTATATTGAGGAAGGAGTCAATCATCATGGCATTTATTGATCTTATGAAAGAAAAGGCAAAACAGGATGTAATGACCATCATCCTGCCGGAGAGCAACGATAAGAGAACTCTTATCGCAGCAGCACAGGTATTAAAGGAGAAGACAGCTGACCTGATCATGATCGGAAAAGAAGAGAAGATCATGGATGGTGCTCACTGGCTGGAAGTTGACCTTACTGGCCTTAAGGTCGTAGATCCGGATACTGATCCGAAGTTTGACCACTACGCAGAGACCCTGTTCAAGTTAAGAGAGAAAAAGGGCATGACTCTCGAGAAAGCACAGGAGATCTTAAAGACAGACTACATCACAT
>CAVABC010000176.1:0-2273 GCA_963586665.1 Acutalibacteraceae bacterium | reverse complement strand
ATATTTTTTGTCATTTTTGCACCCCTGTAATTGGTTGTAAAGTTATTTTTATAACTTATTATTGGTTATTTTTAATAACTTTATTCTATCGAAGCATATAAAGCGGGAAACACAAAATATCAGCCATATATGACAAATGAAGATTTAAAGAAGAAATTGGGTTTATAATTAAGTAAAAATACCAAAAACCCCCATAAACAGATTTTGCAATATGCTTTACCTGCTTATGGGGGTATTTATTGTTTACTATTTGTTTTCCTCATCCTGCTGCTGGATCACAGCTTTTACGGCAACCGCCTGATTTGCCACATGCGTATGCATCTCCTGTGTGACAAGCTCCATATCCCTTGCCTCAAGTGCGCTGACGATCGCATCATGCTCTTTTACAAGCATAGGATAATTCTTCGGATCTTTAAGATACTCTACTCTATAGCGGTACATCTGCTCCCTGATATTGTTCATGAGAGTGATAAGTTTGGCATTGTCTGTAGCCTCATAGATAGCATCGTGAAACTTTACATCCTCCTCTGCGATCTTTTTGACATCGCCAGAATCCATGCTTTTCTTGAATTCATCCCTGATAACTTTCAGATTGGTAAGCTGTTCTTCGTTGATCTTGTTGCAGGCTATCTTTGCCGCAAGCTCATCAAGTGCTTCCCTGACCTCAAGTACATCTTCCATATCCTTCAAAGTCATCTTTGCCACCTCTGCGCCCTTTCGAGGCATAGTCACGGCAAGACCTTCCTGCTCAAGCATACGGATTGCCTCTCGTATAGGTGTCCTGCTGACACCGAGCTTTGAAGCAAGCTGTAATTCCATAAGCCTTTCGCCCGGTTTTAGCTCTCCCTTTAAAATTGCTTCGCGAAGAGTGTTAAACACTACATCTCTAAGTGGCAGATATGCATCCATATTTAAAGTCAAATTGTCTGTCATCAAATTACTCCTATCTTATGTATCAATCAGTGTTTACGAATATTTATTATCTATGGTTATTGTATACAGATGTCAGATATACCTGTTTAGCAAGCCCTGATGCCCTCATGGCTTTGTATGCCGCCTTTGCTGTTTCTTCATCATCAAAAAGTCCGAAAACAGTAGGACCGCTGCCACTCATCATAGCTCCGACCGCTCCATGTGCAGTCATATGCTTCTTGATCTCATCTATGACCGGATAGTTTGGAATGGTCACAGTCTCAAGAACATTTCCCATGTGCTCTGCGATACTGTGCAGATCTTTTGCCTCTATGTCACCGATCAGGCGATCAATGTCCGGATGAATAGTCTCATCATCGAGCTTTAAATTCTGGTATACAAATTTGGTCGATACGGAGATCTGCGGTTTTGCGATAAGCACAGGACATTTCACCATAGGTGGAAGTGCAGATAATTGCTCTCCTATACCCTCAGCCAGTGCTGTTCCCCGCATGATACAGTACGGCACATCGGCTCCTATCTTTACGCCACGCTCCATGAGCTGTTTTTTAGATAATCCGAGTCCGAATATTCTGTTCATGCCAAACAGCATTGCTGCCGCATCCGTACTGCCGCCTGCCATGCCGGCTGCCACCGGAATACGCTTGTCCAGCTTTACCGATACTCCATCAGTGATACCAAACTCATCCATCAATAGTCTGCCCGCTTTGTATACAAGATTATTCTCATTTACAGGCAGAAAAGATAAATTAGTCTGTATCTTTATGTCTGTATCCCTTGTTTTTTTAATATCGAGCCTGTCGTAAAGGTGAATAGTCTGCATGATCATGCGCACCTCGTGATAGCCATCCTCTCTGCGCCTTACAACATCAAGACCGAGATTGATCTTTGCCAGTGCTTTTAATGAAATATCGTCCATATTGTATTACCTCTGTTTTTTGTATACAAAGATTATAACACAATAAAAAATAAAGAGCAATTTTTTAATTTTTCAATAAATCCCAAAAAAATTCCGGCACAAGCTGTACCGGAATTTTCTGTTTTGGTCTTTTAGACCATTTATTTATTTTTCTGTTTTCTCATACTTCCTGCCAGCATCAGGCTGCCAAGTAACATTATAAGAACCCAGTAGGTGCGTACATTATCGTCACCGCTCTTTGGAGATAATTTCTTGATAGTGTCTTTAACTTTTGATGGTTTTGCTGCATTTGTTGTACCATTTGTAACATTACCGCCATTTGTATTGCCACCATTTGTATTGCCACCATTTATATTGCCATCATTATTATCGATAGGTGTATCTTTATCATTATTATCTGACTTTTTATCAGTATAGACAA
>CAVABC010000175.1:0-2327 GCA_963586665.1 Acutalibacteraceae bacterium | reverse complement strand
CCATTATTCCCAATATTATTTTCTTCTTTATATCTTGTGATCTGTTAGCAAAAAAACATAATACTCCGATAAGTGTCAGGCTTCCGCAGAATAAAGCTACACTTCCTTTAGAACTTATTGCACCATATGAATAATTCTGTAAAGCTGAAAATATATTGCCACTAAACCAATCAGAAAAAACATCTGATAAATTCAAATTTCCCCTATTGCTATTACCCAGTGCTTTTATTGTCGGCAAAAATGTACATGCACTGAGCATGACACCTAGCACCATATACAGTACATATTTGGTAGCTGTAATAATAAAATCCTTAACTTCTAACATATTACGCTTACATTCTAATCTGAACAATGCATATTCAAAAAGAAACCATATTCCAGAAAACAAGCAATTAATTCCGGCAATATACCAATTCACAAAAATACTATATCCAACGGCTAAAGCCAACTTCCACCCGCTTTTCCTCTTACCTTCAACAACTCTGTATACCCCTAATAATATCAGCGGCAGCATATATACCCCATCCAGCCACATAATATTGCTCGCCTGAGCTATACTATACTGTGAAAGTGCATATGCTACTGATAGTGATATAGAAAAAAGGAGCTTTACTTTGTCATTAATAAAACCTTCAAAACGCTTTACTAAAAAAAAACAAAACGTCATACTCGAAAAAACAAGCTTAATCACAACTGACAAACTAAAAAATGTATTCAACTGATTTTTTCCAAAAAGAAGAGAAAGCAACATCACAGGTGATGACAAATAATAGCTGAATACAGCTACATTTGTACCTCCTAATGTTTTGCTAAATGAATAAGCAATACTATTATCCCCAGATATACACTCTTTAAGATATGAAAAGAAATCAAGATATTGTATATCCGCATCCTGCCATGCCAATGATTTATTTCCAAATGGTGCAAACCCATGAAAATACAACAATAATATCATTATAATGCATGTAATAATTCCACTCAGTACTATAGAACTCCATTTATTATATTTCTTCATGACTTATACCTGACTACCTTTTCTATTCTATAAGCTCTTAATTATAGAACTATTCCCAATTTCTATTTTTCTTTACTATTAGTGTCAGCATCTAAATAGTACAAAACAAAATGAGATATCCCCTTAAGTGTTGTATAATAAAGAAAGAGGAGGAACTCACTATGTCACGACAAAAAACTCATCACACCAAGCAGCTCAAGCTGGATGCTATCAACTATCGCAAAGAGCATCCTGACCTTACACAGTTTGAATGTGCAAAGAACCTGGGTATCGGTGTCAGTACCCTTGCACGCTGGGAAGCCCAGTTCAGAGATAATGACGGTGATATTCCCGTTATCGGTTCCGGCAGTTACGCTTCGGAAGAAGAAAAAGAAATCGCTCGCCTTAAACGTGAACTCCGTGATGCACAGGATGCACTTGATGTGTTAAAAAAAGCCATCGGCATTCTGGGAAAAGATTGACAGAAACTATCTATACTGAAGTTTCTGCAAAGGTAGAGGCTGCCAAAGTAACCGGACGCCGCGTCTCTATCTCCGGAATGCTGAAATTTTTAGGCGTGTCCCGCTCTGGATACAGATCTTTTCTGAGTCGAAAGTTATCTCCTACTCGTCAGCGAAAAGAGACTGTTAAAAAGGAGATCCAGAAAGTATATGATAATTCAAAGCAGAATTACGGCGCTCCTAAAATCACTCATGAACTTCGCAAATCCGGCGAAACCATCAGTCAACGCACTGTAGGTAAATACATGCGTGAAATGGGCATTCGTGCCCAGTGGACTAAACCGTGGACTACTACCACCAGAGATTCCGATTTTAGCAATGAACTCCACAACGTTCTCAACGAACAGTTTAACCCAGAACGTCCTAACGCTGTCTGGTGCACAGATATAACTTATATCTGGACACAGAATGGTTTTGTATACCTTAACTGCGTTATGGACTTGTACGCCAGGAAAATCATTGCCTGGACTCTTGCAGACACTATGGAAGTATCTACTGTTATCGAAACAATCAACAAGGCAAAAGCCTGTCGTAATACTGATTTACCACTTATTATCCATTCAGATCGTGGCAGCCAGTATGTTTCAAATGCATGGCATGAAGCCACAGAAAATATGCAGCGAAGCTATTCTCATAGTGGTTATCCTTACGATAATGCCTGCATCGAGTCTTTCCATTCCTTAATCAAAAGAGAATGGCTTAACAGGTTTAATATCATTAACTACAAACATGCTTATAGGCTTGTATTTGAGTATATTGAAACCTTTTATAATACCGTTAGGATTCACATCCACTGCGACTATATGTCTCCT
>CAVABC010000174.1:0-2394 GCA_963586665.1 Acutalibacteraceae bacterium | reverse complement strand
TTCTTCATAGCATTCTCCTCTTTGCTTTTGTATTGAAACAGTATACTACAACACCACAGCACATAAAATAGGACACAAATCCTATCCCTTGGTCAATGGTACGATATGCTGACTGTGTTTGGTCCTATCGTAATAACTATTATTCTAGTACTGCTGCTTGGTGGCGGGGATGCAATTTTGCACTAAATAGTACAAACAAAACGCAAAAATGAGGAAGTTAATTTTCCCACGCGGAAATCACCACTTCCTCATAAATTGATCGTTATATAAAAATAAAGGATGTGCTCTATATAATGCTCATCCCTTATTTTTTATACGATTACTCTTTAATTCCAGTTGCTCTTGATAAGGACTTTAATTCACTTTTGAATTACGATATCTATTTATCCGAACCATATTCATATAAAATATCACTCGGCAAGTCAATTTTGTCATTCCAAAATATGCAAGTTCTACTCTCATCAACGCACACTTGCTCAAATAATCCCAAGGTACTTTTTAACTCTCCGTAACCTGGAAGTGTATCTATATCTTCATTCATATCGTATAACACATTTCTATCATCATCAAATACAATATCAAGAATATAGTCTTTACACGTTTTTACACTTTTTATTCTTGGCAACATAAAATACACCTCCTGTTTTGTTTGCAAATTAAAAATTATAATGGTGGAAGCTTTTTTAAACATTGTGAGTCCCACATATTAATCAAAGCCTCCTGATTGTTTGCCATCCACTCTGTCACAAGTTCCTGAGCTTTCTTAGGCAAATCCCCCTCTGTCATTTTTAATGTTTTCAAATCAAACACACCTACATTTTCTCCATACAATGCATGTATATGACTTGGTTCATGTTCCTTTGGTTTAAAAAACATTTTAATAATAATTCCATAAAATCTACTTATTTCCGGCATATAAAATCCTCCTTTAGTTGAATCCAGCTAAAGCAGGAAATAATCTGTGATAACCGCTCCTAAATATCCTGCTTTAACCAATTAATAGAAAAAATTAAAAGCAAGAAATTCAGGGAATATGAAAGAAAAATTAAAGGTATACGAATCCTGCACAACCTGATCGTCAGGCGGTGCTTCTTGCACCTCACACGCTTTGTATTGTGTGCCAACGACTGTGCAGGTAACTATAGAAAATCTGCTTTGATTTCATTCTAGCATATGTGGAGTAAATTACAAGAAATATTTCATCTATCTTAATTCTTATCTTATTTCTTATTTAATAATCAGCTTCTTCTCTTTCCCTCTCCCCGTCAACAGCACCGACATTATAAGTGACGTGATCGGCACTGTAAGTATGATTCCCATAGTTCCGGATATACCGCGCATTATCTCTATCGCCATAGAATACATATTAAGTATCTGGTGCATCTGATACGAGTATGCATAGATTATCATTACAAGTCCGAGACTTCCACCCACATATGCAAGTATCAATGTATTGGACATTGTTCCTATCATATCTCTACCTATATTTATGCCGGATCTGAAGATTTCTTTTGCTGAAATGTCAGGTCTGTTTTCTTTTATTTCATGGAGCGAGGTCGATACAGACATCGCCACATCCATTACCGCGCCAAGTGACGCTATGAGTATTCCCGAAAAAAGCATGCCGCCTATGTCAAGCTTGGAGTTTTGACTAACATATATGAGGTTTTCGATATCATCCACGTTATAGCCTGTGACATGTCCGAAATGACCGAATAACAGGGCTATAAGACCTGATACGACCACTCCGAATATTGTTCCGAGCATCGCACCGATTGATTTCATCTGCCAGTCCGCGATAAGCGTAAAGGTGATCACTGTTATTATGACTACAGATATGGTTGCTGCAATAAAAGGTGATACGCCTATATACATGAGAGGTATGTACATCATGATCACCGTGGCAAATGTAAAAATAAGTGCAAGAATGGAGTTAAATCCTTTTCTGCCGCCCACCAGCCACATTAATGCAAAAAATGCTGCAAGCAGTACCCATATTTCTGTTTCCCTGTCATAGTTGTATACGTTTGCTGACAGATTTCCATCGTATTCTGAGAGACTTGCTATTACCTTTGTGCCTACCTTGCAGTTGGCTCCGTACAAATATCCATTTAAGCTGTAGGCTTCAACGCTCTCTCCCTTGTGGCTGCCTGATTTTATAAGCAAAACAACCTTCTGGCTGTCGCCACTGTCAAGTGAGGCTTCAGCCTGAAGGTCTTCATTATCATTTTCAGTAACCACTGCTTTGACAAATGTTGTATTGTCATCTGCCAACAGTGGTTTTCTCTCAACACTTTGAAAGAATATAAACATTGCCAATGTAATAAGTGCCACAATTATATATTTACCAAATGTGTCAATTATTTTTGCCAAAATTTAACCTTCTTTCTGATA
>CAVABC010000173.1:0-2449 GCA_963586665.1 Acutalibacteraceae bacterium | reverse complement strand
CTTTCTTCAATTCATCCGCATCCGTACTTGCAAGATCGGCTTCAGCCTCCTCATAGGGGATTTCTATCTCATATCCATCTTTTCCATCATCTGTTATGAATTCATAAATTCTTTTTATCCTTCTGAAATTGATTTCTGAGAAATAATGCCCATCTTCTATTTTCTTAAATGGTAAAAAAAAAGCTGATAATCTATAATAATTAGCTTGTTTCAAAAAATCAATACACTCATCGACATTATCAACAGTAAATCCTTTGCTTTTTATTATCTCGACTTGTTCAGCATACGTTTTAGGTAATTTTAATTCTTTTTCCTTTTTTTCTTCCGTTTTTTCCATAAAAACTCCATATATAAAATGTCTCCCCATGGGACACATCACTAAGTGAGAGGTGCGGGGAGTCCTGTTATGATTATATTATGCTATTTTCTCAAAAAAATCAATAAATTTTTATTCATTTAGCAGATTTGTGGTCAAAATAATCTGCTCTCTTCTTCCAACTCCTGTACCAGGTATTCGTCGCTCATACAATGCATAGTTCCGAGCAATGCTAATATTCCAGACCCTATGAAAGAACCTCCAGCACCTATCGCCAGATCTATCAAGACGCAATCTTTGATACAATGCCCGTATGTGCCATTAGCCCGGAAACCGCTTGATTTCTGGGCTTTTCTGCGTTTCGACGCACTGAAAGCAGGGTGCCGTGTGGCACGGAAATCATATGCTCTTGCGGTAGCTGTGCTCAAAAGCGACAATGAAGCGAGATGATGAGCCGCACGTAGCGCTTGCAAGTCAGGAGGATTTTGATATGTTCTAAGCATTTTTAATGACAGTGTATTGACAACAGCAACATTGTTGAATATACTGTTGTTGAATGGAGGTGTTGTATATGGCAACGACTAATTTAAACATTAGAACAGAAAAGGTCGTTAAGGATCAGGCAGAGGAAATATTCAATGAACTCGGTCTTAATATGACAACTGCAATTAACATGTTCCTGAGAACCGCTATCCGTGAACATGGAATTCCTTTTGATTTGAAGCTGGATGTGCCTAATGACACTACAGCTGCTGCTATTGCGGAAGGCAGAAAGCTTATGAGCGACCCTACTGCTCCAAGATATTCCAGCATGGCTGATCTTAAGGCGGCATTAGAAGTATGAAATACGATCTGCAATTTACCAATCAGTTTAAAAAGGATCTAAAGCTTGCAAAAAAGCAAAACAAGAATCTTGATAAGCTGTTTGAGGTGATTGACATCTTAGCGAATGGCGGAACGCTGGATGCAAAGTACCGAGACCATTATCTTACCGGCAACTACAAAGGAACTCGTGAATGTCACATTGAACCTGACTGGCTGCTTATTTATGAAATTCAAAACAATGTGCTTGTGTTGATGCTTTATCGACTCGGTACGCACTCAGAACTATTCAAAAAATAGTTTCTATCCAAAACACAATATTTATTCACGAAGCATCTGTCAGAAATGGCAGGTGCTTTTTCTATGCTATGAATTCAGGAAGGAGGTGCCTTATGGCTGGCAGAATACAAGGTATCACGGTCGAAATCGGCGGCGATACCACGAAACTTCAGACTGCCCTAAAGGGAGTCAATTCAGAAATAAGAAATACGCAGAGCCAGCTGAAGGATGTAGATAAACTCCTGAAACTGGATCCGGGAAACACAGAACTGCTTGCTCAAAAGCACAGGCTCCTCGGCGATACCACTAACCTTTCTGCAGAGGAAGCGGCTACGGCTCTTGCAAGATTTCTTAATATCACAGGCGAATCAACCGGAAATGTAGACAGGCTCGGTGCGGCAATTGTTGACCTTGGAAATAACTTTGCTACTATGTAGGAACATATCTATGGTGACAATTCTGGTCACTTCCTTGCCATCCCTGATGATTGGTATCGGAAACTGAAACTTAATATTTCGTATCCAATTTCCATCTTCCCGCCTTTCCGGAAATATGTCAATACGTTCAATAAATGCCTGCATGAACTGTTTCTTTTCTGCATCCGTACATTCCGCATATAATTCATTAAAAGCACCTAAAAAAGCATATATGCTATCCGCATCAATCTGATTTTTCTTTAGTTCATGCACCTGGGATTTCAAATCAGTAATTAACTCTTCAACCACATCTATTTTATCATACTGAGCATCCAATCGTCTCTGCAAATCTGATATTTTTTTATCGTAATGTGCATCTGTAACATCCAGATTATCCATCTGCTGTTCAAGGCGTGTTTTAATAGTCTCCGCTTGGTGAAGACTTGCATTTAGAACGGATAACTGCTTTTCCAAATCTGTTGTATCAACTGTAGCTCCGATTTTATCCTGAATGGCATCCTTGAATTTTCCTTCTTTGGTCATTGCTGCAATCAGCTTTGCAACCTGGATTCTCAGGTTAACATGACGAGGTTGGCACCCTCACCCCAAGTGCCTC
>CAVABC010000172.1:0-2489 GCA_963586665.1 Acutalibacteraceae bacterium | reverse complement strand
CTAAACTTGCTGGTACAGAGCGTGGAATCACAGAGCCAACACCTACATTCTCAGCATGCTTCGGACAGGCTTTCCTTGAGCTTCATCCTACAAAATACGCTGAGGAGCTTGTTAAGAAGATGGAGAAGAGCGGAGCTAAGGCTTACCTCGTAAATACAGGATGGAACGGAACAGGAAAGAGAATCACAATCAAGGATACAAGAGGAATCATCGATGCTATCCTTTCTGGTGATATCTTAAAAGCTCCAACAAAGAAGATCCCAATGTTCAACTTCGAGGTTCCTACAGAGCTTCCTGGTGTTGATTCAGGAATCCTTGATCCTCGTGACACATACGCTGATGCTTCTGAGTGGGAGACAAAAGCTAAAGATCTTGCAGAGAGATTCAACAAGAACTTCGTTAAGTACACAACTAACGATGCTGGTAAAGCACTTGTTTCAGCAGGTCCACAGTTATAATCTGAATAAAACACTGAAATTTTTAAAATCCTCTTGCGGTCTGATGACCGCAGGGGGAATTTTTTGACTATGAAACTATCTATTTATTGCTATAGTCCAAAGCGTAAGATATACTTTAAGAGTAATGGCTGTAGCAAGAGAATATGTTATTGATAATATGAATTTAAGTTATATTAGCAATATTACTTGACAAATACAGATTATAGTAATATTATCAAAGCATGGAAAGAAAATAATAATTATGAGGAAGGTTTTTCGATGAGAAGACAGGCATTATCTCTTTTAGTTGAGAACAATCCCGGAGTGACGAGCCGCATATCTGGTCTCTTCAGCCGCAGGGGTTTTAATATTGACAGTTTCTCTTCAGGAGTTACGGCAGATCCACGATACACACGTATCACAATAGTTGCAAGTGGAGATGAACAGGTGCTCGAGCAGATAGAGAAACAGCTTGCAAAACTCGAGGATGTACTTGACATCAAGAAGCTTGAGCCAGGACTTTCAGTATGCAGGGAGCTTATCATGGTAAAGATAAGAGCGATTGACACGGAAAGACAGGCGGTTATGAATGTGACGGATATCTTCCATGGCAAGATCGTGGATGTCACACATGATTCCATGATCATCGAGCTTATAGGTACTCAGGACAAACTGGACAATTTCATCGATCTACTTAGTGGATACGAGATCTTAGAGCTTGCAAGAACCGGTATCACGGGACTTACAAGAGGTTCCAATGATGTAGTTATGTTGGATTAACCATATAGATATATGGATAGTTTTTACATATATAAATTAGTTTACATTTTTTATTTAAATAGGAGGACATAAAAATGGCAGAACCAAGAATATTTTATCAGGATGATTGTAACCTTTCACTTTTAGATGGCAAAACAATTGCTATTATCGGTTACGGCAGCCAGGGACATGCTCATGCATTAAACTTAAAGGAGTCAGGATGCAATGTCATCATCGGACTTTATGAGGGAAGCAAATCTTGGAAAAAAGCAGAAGAGCAGGGCTTTAAAGTTTATGTAGCTGCAGAGGCTGCAAAACAGGCTGACATCATCATGATTCTTATAAATGATGAGTTACAGGCAGATATGTATAAGAAAGACATCGAGCCAAACCTTGAGCCGGGTAACATGTTAATGTTCGCTCATGGATTCAACATCCACTTTGGATGCATCAAGCCACCAAAGGATGTAGATGTAACAATGATCGCACCAAAAGCTCCAGGACATACAGTACGTTCAGAGTATCAGGCAGGAAAAGGAACTCCTTGTCTTGTGGCAGTAGAGCAGGATGCAACAGGAAAAGCTCTTGATATGGCACTTGCTTATGGTCTTGGAATCGGTGGAGCAAGAGCAGGACTTCTTGAGACAACATTCCGTACAGAGACAGAGACAGACCTCTTCGGTGAGCAGGCAGTACTTTGTGGTGGTGTTTGTGCACTTATGCAGGCTGGTTTCGAAACACTTTGCGAGGCTGGTTATGATCCAAGAAACGCATACTTCGAGTGTATCCACGAGATGAAACTTATCGTAGATCTTATCTACCAGTCAGGTTTCGCAGGAATGAGATATTCTATCTCTAACACAGCAGAGTATGGTGATTACATCACAGGACCTAAGATCGTTACAGAGGATACAAAGAAGGCTATGAAACAGATCCTTACAGATATCCAGGATGGTACATTCGCTAAAGAGTTCTTACTTGACATGTCACCAGCAGGACGTCAGGTACACTTCAAGGCTATGAGAAAACTTGCTTCTGAGCATCCATCAGAGAAGGTTGGTGCTGAGATCCGTAAGCTTTATAGCTGGAACAATGAGAACGACAAACTCATCAACAACTAATCTGTCGATCATATAATTGATACATATTGCCCGGGAAATTAATTCCCGGGCTTTTTAATCATATAGGAAATTACGCTGTAACTTCCTATATGATAAAAGCAATAGGGCTTATGGATAGTAACAGTTCAGCCTTCCGGCTGAACTAAATAAAAAATCATGGTAAAAACGCTGA
>CAVABC010000171.1:0-2518 GCA_963586665.1 Acutalibacteraceae bacterium | reverse complement strand
ATTATATATGGTGTTGCAATGACGATAGG
This sequence comes from Acutalibacteraceae bacterium, assembly GCA_963586665.1. GTDB lineage: Bacteria > Bacillota > Clostridia > Lachnospirales > Lachnospiraceae > Roseburia. Next base: position 2,489 of record CAVABC010000171.1, on the reverse strand, counting down.
TGCATTACATATAGATGATGTAAGCGGACGATATCTGGACCAAAAAATTGTTTCAGATTCTGATAATCTTAATTTGTGGAAAAGAGGACGCATTATATATAAGGACAAAATTTATCAGTACAAATGTGATATTCAGACATATCTTCTGATGGGGGTTGATAGTATGGATGAGGTTTCATACAAGTCCGGGAGTACGAACGGAGGGCAGACAGATGCTCTTTTTCTGCTGATAGTAGATCAGAAAGAAAAAAAATGGTCGGTTCTTGCGATTAACAGAAATACAATGACAAATGTTGACATATATAATGAGAACGGTAGAAAAATGAGGAGCGTATGGGCTCAGATATGCGTTCAACATGGTTTTGGAGATGGTATGGAAGCTAGCTGTCAAAGAACAGAGAGTAAAGTGTCAGAAACGTTATTTAATTTGCCGATAGATGGGTATATGGCGATAAATATGGGAGCTCTTCCGATAATGAACGATGCGCTGGGCGGAGTTACGGTAGACGCAATGGATACGATTGAGATTCCTGATGTTGGCGTTAGTATAGAAAAGGGACAAAACATCACATTACATGGAATGGAAGCCTGGGGGTATCTGGTGTGGAGGGATGAATCCCAGATGGATAGCGCAACAAGGAGGCTTGAAAGGCAACAACAATATATAAAGGCTGCATATACACAGATTACGTCCTCTGATGTAGATAAAATCACATTGCTGAAGGAGACTGTTAATGTAGTAAATAAGTATACTGTGATGGATATGCCTGTATTGCAGGTGGCTGGTCAGATTATGTCTTATGGTGGAAATATGGATCAGATGTATAGTCTGCCCGGAACAGAGACTGTCGGGGAAAAGTTTGTAGAATATAATATGGATGAAGACGCAGCTCTTGATATGCTGCTATCCATATATTATGAACAGATAAAGGAGTAGGAAAATGAGCAGAGGCAGGAAAAATAAGAAAAAACAACAGCAGATACTGTATAAACAGATGATTGGATCATGTATTATTTTTACATGCTATGTGATAATGATTGTTTGTTTTTTACTTATTGCCAGGTTATAAAATAAGTATTCGTGAGGATTACAGATGTCAGAAAAAAATTTAAAGGTAACATATGGAATTGGATTTTTTATAATATTGCCGCTTATTATGACACGGGGATATTCAAATATCACTATTACAAAATACACTACATTGGGATTGCTGACGATAAGTGTGTTTTTTTGGATGGTGTTATTGAGATTTTTGGAAAATACAGAAAACAATGGTCACGTAGGAAAATGTATTATAAAAAATGTAAAGAACAGATGGGATATATCATGTTTTGTCATATTTAATATAATGACCTGCATATTATCCGGTAATATTGCAGGAGATATAGTGGCTTCAAATGATAAACATATGGGCTTATTTTTTGTGGTAATAATGTTGATGGTCTATTGTACTGTAAAATATATAAAGTATGAAGAAAAAGACAAAAAGATACTGCAGAATATCATATCGATAGGCATGATTAGTGTTGTAGTTATTGCTCTGCTCCAATTTATGGGTCTGGATTTTGGAAATATGCTTGGTCGGCTAGATATAGCCGAAAGAGGAAATTTCCTTTCAACTTTTGGAAACACAGCGGTTTTTGCAAAATATTGTTGTGTTATTTTCCCTATGATATTGTATTATGTGGAAAATAAAATCTGGTATATTGTTTTGAGTGCACTATTCCCTATAAGTGTGATCATATCAAATACAGATGCTGCATTTGTTGCGTTGGTTGCCTGTGTTGTACTGTATATGATAATATCATTATTCCAACATGACCAGAGAAGATTCTGGATTGGGATAGAGAGTGGACTGGGTGGTTTGACGGCATTTAGTATCATTTGCGGTCTTATAAAAGATCATAGACACTTATCTGCCGTAGGAGAGCTGGTGGTATCGCTTAAATCGGTAGAAGCGATTGCTTTTATCATTTTATTGGTAATATTATTGGTGTACCAAAAATATAGATGGGTTCCATCTGATACAGTGTGTAATATTATGGGAATTATAATTACAATACTGTCAATAATCGTTATTATAACAGGTGTAGCTGCCATAATATACTATTCTGCTATTAATAGGACGGCAAAACTTGGAAAAATGGAGAATTATATAAGATTTAGTAATTCGTGGGGAACAGATAGAGGATATGTATGGAGATGGTGTACAGAGATCTTTTCAGGATTTTCCTTGAAATCGAAATTATTCGGGGCAGGGCATGGAAGCGTGCCTGGGTTATTACTGAATAATTATGGAGATGTTATGGAAACAGAGCTGAAATATTATTTTGACAATGCTCATAGTATGTATCTGCACCAGCTATTGTCAACCGGAATAATTGGTATTGGAAGCTATTTGATTATTTTGATAAGAAGTACAGTTCGTGGACTGAGAAATAAAAAAGCAACAGGATTTGCTGTTTCACTGATAATATATGGAATTATG
>CAVABC010000170.1:0-2520 GCA_963586665.1 Acutalibacteraceae bacterium | reverse complement strand
AGCCGACAACAAACGGAAACTCTATCAAAGAGCGCAGTGTGAGCGATATTGTATACATAGGATATTAATATATAAATATACCAATTATAACGTTATTTCACAGATGAGGTGTAAATATATTAAGAAAAATTACTATAACATGGAGATAACAGATGCTTGATACAATGATTTATACAGATATGGAAAGAAGGAATACTATGAACAGGGATAGCTGTGATAATACAGAAAATATAGTGTCAGTAAAGAATGTAATAAAACATCGGATAACAAAAAATCTGATATTTGCGGTAACATGTGCCATATTTGCCGCAATATACGAATATTTCAGCCATCAGGTCTACTCAATGTTTATGATCTGCGCATTTTTATTTCCGGTCATACTTGGAATATTGCCGGATCTGTTCAGATCAAGGATATATGACAATAATGGAAACACAGAATTAGCACAGAAACCACAAAGGAAAATGCCGGATATCGCATTAACCCTTCAGCAGTGCGGCATATACACATTTACAATAGGAAGTATTTTTAAAGGCGTGCTCGACATATACGGAACTACCAACAGTAAAGGCGTGATATACTGGTGGTGCGGAGGTGTGCTGTTTGCAGCAGGGATTGTGGCAGAATTACTGCATTATTGTAAGAGTAAAAAATTACTTTTAAATTAGAAACTTAATTGTTTTTATCAGGGCGATAAGTTATACTTGATACATAATAATGAAAGGCTGCACGGATCTATGGCAAAGACAATAAGCATCGGAAATCAGGGATTTGACGATATCAGAGAAAAGAAAAGTTTTTATATAGATAAGACACAGTTTATCCGGGAATGGTGGGAGTCAGAGGATATGATCACGCTTATCACCCGTCCGCGTCGATTCGGTAAGACTCTTAATATGAGTATGCTTGAATGTTTCTTTTCAAACAGATATGCACAAAGAGGTGATCTGTTCAGTGAACTTTCTATCTGGAATGATGAAAAATATTGCAAACTTCAGGGAACATATCCTGTAATCTTTGTGAGCTTCGCAGCGGTAAAAGCCGATAACTTTTTTGATGCAAGAAATCAGATCATTGATGCCATAAATGAAGCATATACAGCACAGCAGGGCATTTTGGAAAGTAATGTTTTAACAGATGGAGAGCGTATGGTATTCAGCCAGCTTGACCTGTATACAAAGGATGCATCTGTTGAAAAAACTATATCAAATGATATTGTCTGTGGAGCTTTGCGCACACTTTGTACCTGTCTGATGAAGGTATACGGCAAAAAAGCGATAGTTTTGCTTGATGAATATGACACTCCGATGCAGGAGGCATATGTTCATGGTTATTGGGACGAATTTACGGCATTTATAAGAAGCCTGTTCAATGCTGCGTTTAAGACAAATCAGTATCTGGAACGTGCTGTTATGACCGGGATTACAAGAGTATCAAAGCAATCGATTTTTTCAGACTTAAATAACCTTACAGTTATTACAACATCCTCTGACCGGTATGCAGATTGTTTTGGATTTACGGAAAAGGAAGTATTTGCGGCTCTCGATGAATTTGGAATGGAAGATAAAAAGGCGCAGGTAAAGGAATGGTATGACGGGTTTGTTTTCGGAGGGCAGAGAGATATTTATAATCCATGGTCTATTACCAATTTTTTGAAAGAAAAAAAATTCAGACCTTACTGGGCAGCTACGAGTTCTAATGCACTGGTAAATAAATTGATCCAGACAGGTTCAGCAAAAATTAAAACATATATGGAAGAACTTATAAGCGGAAAAAATATAGTTGTTAATTTTGATGAACAGATAGTATTTGAACAGCTTGAGACAGACGAAAATGCTATATGGAGCTTACTTCTGGCAAGCGGATATCTTAAGGCGGAAGAGGTTGACTACAGAGGCAGATTATTGGAGCCGTGGTATCATCTTAGCATTACAAATCTTGAGACTTATGGTATGTTTGATGGTATGTTCAGAGGCTGGTTTAATAATGTATCTTCTGACTACAATGCATTTGTAAAAGCACTTTTGAGTGACAATGTAGAAGAAATGAATTTGTATATGAATGATGTCGCGCTTGCAACATTCAGCAATTTTGATACAGGAAAGCAGCCGTCACAAAAGACGCAGCCCGAAAGATTTTATCATGGATTTGTGCTTGGTCTTTTAGTGGAATTAAGAGACACCTATGAAGTATTATCAAACCACGAAAGCGGCTACGGAAGATATGATATAATGCTGGTACCACGCGATAGATCAAAGCATGCGATGATTATGGAATTTAAGGTAAAGGATTTCCAAAAAGAGGAAAAGCTTACAGATACGGTCAGGGCAGCACTTTCTCAGATAGAGGAAAAAAGATATGACAGCCAGCTTATTGAGAAAGGATTTGATGTAGCAAACATAAGGCATTACGGCTTTGCATTTGAGGGAAAGCATGTACTTATCGGGAAATAATTACAAAATACGCCTTGACGAATACGTGATATACGCATATCATAATATATAAGTGAAAGGGAGTAGC
>CAVABC010000169.1:0-2541 GCA_963586665.1 Acutalibacteraceae bacterium | reverse complement strand
TATATCATACAGATGTTCAAAGTCCTTCTGCTCACCCTGTTTTATTGCAAGCATGAATACGATCTGGATCATGTCGCTTTCATTCCATTTGATAGGATGATCCAGCAGTGCGACAGCCACTTTGGTATCGTGAGCACAGATCTTCATAGGGTGAGGAAGAGCAAAAACATTGTTCATATCTGTTTTGCCGATCTCTTCACGGTGCAGTACAGATTCAAGGAAATCATCCTCGACAACACCCTTCGCTTTCAACTTATCATTTATCATTCTTATAACAGAGTCCTTATCAGTTTCCCCGGATACCCTGAAAAACAGCTCCTTGTCAAAGAACGGATCAAACATCTGCAGCCGCTTGCGCAGAAGCTTTGACAGATAGCGGTTTATTGATTCGATATCTTTGTTGTTCAAGGCGAAATCCACCATTATTGCAGGAAGAAGATCGCTTTCGAGCATGATGGTAGTGATCACGAAATCCACACCCTCGACATCTTCAGGAGTATAGGAGATAAACTCATTGTATGAGGCACATCTGACTATATTTATTTTATCAGGAAAGACAACATTAAGCCTTGCCTCGAGCATACGCGTGGTGGCATGACCGCTGCCGCACACGAGTATGACGTTTTTCTTCTGAGGCGATTTATAGTAGCAGCGTTCAATGGCGGCTCCTATGTATATGGAAACATAGCCTACATCCTCAGGCTTTAGCACATATGGCTCTATTGTAAATACCTTTGAGATCGCGGTAAGTGTTATCTCATATTCGAGCGGATAGTTGGTCTTTATAGTCTCAAGCAGCGGATTAGTGCTGTTTAAATCGTATAGCTTGCTCGTAAATATTGATTTTAAATGTCTGAACAGGTCAGCACTTAGTATTTCATCATTTCTCAGATCAAAATTGAAATCAGTATAGATGATATCAAGCATCTGTGTGATCGAGCAGCGCAGACTATCGTCATCTATATCAGTGATATCAAGGTGTGTATTTGCAACAAGCTGTAGATAAATGTATATTTTTTCACCCTTTGATATAGTGATGTCATATTTGTCCTCAAGCTGTGTGCACAGACCATTTATCAGCCCCATAATAGATGTATCGGTGTTGATATTCTGCAGGCTGATGTAGTTGTTGTCGAGAACACGGGTTGTGACCAGTGCAAGCTGTATGATAATGTTTTTCAGGTTGTAGTCGCTTGTCTGGATGTTTCGCTCCTTTAGCTGTTCGATAGTCATTTTCCTAAGCCAGTCCAGATCCACGCGGTCGAATATGCTTCGTTCATCTCTGGTAAAGCCTGTGATATAATCCTGAAAATCGCAGGAAAGCACATTTTCAACGATACATTGTCGCTTTGCGTCCTCGGAGCCTATTATCTTTACACCGGAATTGGGCTTTGTAATGTATTCCATATTGTATTTGGCAACAATGGACTTGATGGTCTTTATATACTTATTCAAAGTGTTCTTGGATATGTATACAGAGTCCGCAAGCTCATCCATACTGATATATTCATTGGGAAACAGCAGTTTTCTAAGCAGAAATTTGATCCGGTCCTCTGAGGAGTCCAGCTCCATGACTCCTGCGTCAGTAGATTTGAACTTTTCGATAAATCCATTGTAGCTTTCTTGATCGAGCACACTTATATAATAACCGTAGCTGCGCTTTAGCTTTACAAGGGCACCATTTTTTTTCAGTGTTTCATTTATACTCTGGATATCATTTCTTATAGTACGATCCGTAATGTTCAGCAGTGACTGAAGCTGGCTTACGGAGGTATATTCATTTTTCCGTATGTAGTTAAAGATTATGTTCAAACGACTATATTGAAACATATTTCCTCCAAAACAAATCCACTATACTTACTTAATTTACTTAATATTTTTTTAATAATGAATAGTATATTTGAAAATTTACGAAAAGGCAATTTAGATTTTTTCCGTTTCGAAACGGAAATGTCGTACAAATCGGATTGTATCATTTCCAATTCAAAACGGAAACATCGTACAATGTACTTTCTGTATTTCCGTTTGTAACCGGAAAACGCGTGAATTGAAAATACACCATCTGTGGCTTATAGTATAGCCATAGCAAACGAACAGCAAACGTTCGACAGCAATAGGATAAGAAAGGAAAAGACGATTATGATAAAAGACGAATACATTTTTCTAGATGTAGACGTAAAGACAAAACAGGAAGCACTTGAGTTTGTCAGCACAAAGGCTTTAGAACTTGGCATCACAGATGACAAAGACGGACTGCTTTCTGATTTCCTTAAGAGAGAAAAAGAGTACTCGACAGGACTTCAGGATGAATTTGCTATCCCACATGCAAAGTCAGCGCATGCAAAAGAAGTAGCAGTTTTCTTTGTAAAATGCAAAAACGCTCTTGAGTGGGAGACACTTGATGATACAGATGTAAGATATCTGTTCGCGCTCATTGTTCCGATGGAAAATGCCGGAAACGAGCATCTTATTATGATTTCTAAATTGGCTACAAGCCTGCTTGAGGATGATTTTAAAGATAAGGTTAAATCATCTGATAAC
>CAVABC010000168.1:0-2554 GCA_963586665.1 Acutalibacteraceae bacterium | reverse complement strand
CCTTATATGTAAATACAATAACTTTATCTGTAGGTGTATTACCAGTCTCTCCCTCATGACCTACATTTGGATTGTTAGAGAACTCGAGATAAACTTCATTAGGGTTTCCTGTTGCTCCAATAAATGCATTGTCATTCAGTGTAGCTTTGTATGTTACAACAATTTTACTGTTATTTGTTGCACCAAGTTTCTTAACATCATCACAAGAGAATGTAAGTGCTGTTCCATCACCATTAGATGCCTTTTCTACAGTAAATTTTGTCTTATCAATTTTATTTCCATCAATTGTTATTTCATAACTGTCATCTACATATGTAAGACCTTGTGAAAGTGTATCATGAAAAATGACCTTGTATGAATCAAATTTTTCTACATTATCACCTAATGTAGCTGTAAGCTGGAAAGGTACTTCATCACCGATATCGTAATCAGCAGAATCCTGCCAATCTGATTTTGTATTATCAGTGTCATTTACATCCATTACTTTCTTTTCTACTTTGGTAGTATTAGACTTAGTCTTAATAGTCTGGTCTTTTGCAATTTGAAGAATATATGCTGTATATGACTCACTTGTCTCACCAGTTATAGAATTATCCATATCTTTGATAAGATAATATCCTGCTTCAAGTCCGCTAAGCACATAATACTTGCCTTCAGATATTGTGTTTGTTGTTGCTGCCGGATCTGATGCAAGATAACTTTCAAGCTTATTTGCTTCATCAACAGCATTAGCATCTGTTAAAGTTCCAGCATATGTAGCAGCATCGCCAAGATCTTTCTGTCCTTGAGATGTAATTCCAGAACCCCATGTGATATTAGAAAGAGTATTACCATCCTCACTAAGATCACCAGCTAAAATCTGGTAGGCTTCATATGTGTGTCCTGATACAGCATTTTCAATTGTAATGCTGTATGTCTTCTTTGCTTCATCGGCAAATGCTGTTATACTCATAGCAAATGTCATTATGAGTGCAAGTGCCAATGCTACTGTTTGTTTAATTTTTTTCATAGTGCATTCTCCTTTTTTTTAATAAGTTTTTGTTTTTTATAGAAAAGTGTTATTGCTGCTATTGTCATTAGCACAACTCCACTTAACATATACAACCATCTGTTGCCGCTTCCACCTGTTTCCGGAAGCTTGTACTCATTGAGCTTGTTGGTTATCTCAATGGTACCTCCATCGAGTGCCATATTTTTTCCGGCTGAAACAGCCGCTCCGGCACTGCCTACATTGTTGCCATTTTGATCTTTATATGTATAAGATACTTCATAGCCTGACATATTATTGTTTTCGTTAATACCGACTTCTTCGACATAATATTTGTATATTGAAGAAGTAAGTTGTCCAGTATCATCTGTCTTCTTTAATGGAAGATTGGAAAATGTGTATGACCAGTTTCCATTTTCATCCGGTTTAATCACAACAACATTACCTGATTTTGTATCATTACCTTCTGAATCAACCTGATGAAGCTGTAGGTAAATACTTCCATCTGTCTTTGTAATGGTATTTCCTTTTGAATCGGTCCAATTTTTATTGACATATATCTCTGTAGTAGGGATAACCTCATCTTCATAGTAGTATGGCGTATTGACTTTTGCCATGTCACTGCCCTGCAGAGTGGCCGACTCTGCGATTATAGGATAATTGCTTGTATCAGAGTTGCTGAAATAAAAATACGCCTTAACTGGTTCGTCAGATAAGATATATCCACTTGGAGCCTTAGTCTCAATAACATAATACTGTTTGTTGTATATAAGATTCTTGCTAGTCATACCAATGTCAATCTTACCATTTTTGTCTGTAGTATACTTACCCAAAGACTTGTATGCAAAACCATCAAACTCGAACAGCTCAAATTCTGCACCGGCAAGCTGTTTGCCGTAATTATCCTTATCAACCTTGTATAATGTAAATGTATTACTCTTTGTGACTCCGGCAGATGTCTTTGCGTCTGTGTATATTTCTTGTGTATTCTTACTGTCACTACCATTTTCAATGCCAGACAGAGAAACCGTATTGCTTACTCCTTGCAGACTTGTACCTTCTGAGACACCACTTACAAGCATATCTACATTTACTTTGTATGTATAAGTCAGAATAATTGCTTTTCCATCAGGAATACTAGCATTTATTGTTCTGATGCTATTTCCATCACTGTATATATTTGAAGGATTCTCGGTATGAACAGTTGCATCTGTTGTATCATATGTCCAGGTACATGTATCTATTATATCACCAGAAGAATATGTGCCATCTTCATTTTTGACTGCTTCATGAAACTCTACAGAAGCAGGCAAAAGATCAATACGTAAAAGTCCCTGGCTTGGCCAATATGTTAATGGGGTATATGTAAGTACATCCTTTAACTGTAAAGTATCTGATGTCGTAAGGTATTTGATAGCATTTGGATTTATAACTACCGTATACTTTAGCATGTGATTATCATTATCCCAAACGTAATCCTTTGTGATAACTTTTTCTCCACTATCATGTTTATCATCTGAAGATGTTTTTGGTTTTGATATAGTCTGGGTGTGCTCTGCTGTACCT
>CAVABC010000167.1:0-2580 GCA_963586665.1 Acutalibacteraceae bacterium | reverse complement strand
ATTTACCAGAACCAATATCTCCTCTTCATTACTACATACACAGCACTTCCCACCAGAATAAGACAGCTTCCTATCATCAATATGTATCTGACTGCTTTTGAGCTTTCACTGATTTTCTCAGTAGTTATCATATATTTACCCGGTGTACTTAATTTTAGTTCATCCATATTTTGTGTACTTACAAGCTCATATTTATGTTTTACATTATTATATAAATACAGATACTTTCCACTGATATCATCTATATGAATTGCGATCTCTCCACACAGATATTTGCCATTATTAAGCTCAAATTCTGTATGTCCATTAGCCTTTTTCAGCTTTATATCCGTATCAAGTTCGTTGTTATAGTTTACTATCTTTTTTCCGTCTATTATCATGCTGTACCCATCACCTGTCACTTTCATTGACTTCCCTGACGTATACAGTTCATACAGCATCTGTGTGTCTATCGTTCCTATCTCAGATGCATTTATATTTTCATCAAATGTCTGCGATTCCACCTCTTGCGTACTGCTTTCTGTGTTCTGTGGATTTATTATATCAGTGTCCGAATTCTTATTTACGATTACAGATACTGCATTCGATAAGTCTCCATTTGAGACTATTATTGCCGCTGTTCCCGTACTTTTTGCCGTTACCACTCCTCCATCCGATACAGAAGCAACCGAGCTATCTGTTGACTTAAACGTAATTCCCTGATCTGCCTCTGCCGGGGATACTGATACACTAAGTTTAAATGTCTCTCCCTGCTTCAATACCAGATAGTCCTTATTTATTTTTATCACTGTAGTCTTTACCTTAACTGTCAGATTCACCTCTTTTGTAATGCTACCTGCCGATACATATATTGTAACACTGCCCTTTGAAATTCCTTTTACTTCACCACTGGAATTTACAGTAGCAATATTCATATCCGACGATCTGAATATCACAGTAGGATCCGTTGCTGTAGCCGGTAAAACCGTAGCAGTAAGATTTAAGGTATTTCCAACCTCCACTTCATCCTCATGGTCTGATATTTCAATATCAGATACCGGTATATCCTTCTCTATATCTGCATCGTCATTTGTTTTTTGTGAAATATCCAAAGCATCATCTGTTGAGTTATCAATTATATTATCTGTTATATTACTCCCGGCATTATCATCCTCACCTGTATCCTCATCCGTAAGTTCTGTAGCAAATGCCTGCATAAACGGATATACCATACTCATCGTCATGGCAATGGAAAACAAAACTATTAAAATGAGTTTCTTTATTTTTAATTTCATAACTTTTATCCCACATTATTTTCTTGTTTTGATATCAAGTTTCTCAAGAACATAGTTGAAATATGTGACCTTATCATACTGTATTCTTGCCACGGCAGTCATACCATTTGTAATGTCAACCTTATCGCCCTCTCTGCTCAGCACATAGTCCTGATCAAGTACTATCATTACTTTAAATGCCTGATTTGCCGAACCATCAGAGCTTTCCTGAGTGGTAACATTGCTGTCGATACGGCTTACCGTTCCGCTTATTGTTCCATATACGTTCTGCGATAATCCATCCACCACTACCTGAACAGAATCACCCTCATGCATTCTCGCCATATCGGAGGTCGAAACATATGCTTCGAGAAATCTCTGTGAATTTTCCGGTGTAATTGTTGCAACAGTAGTTGTGGTCTGCACAACCATTCCACTCTTATAATTTCCCAGCATATGCAGAACTCCCGATGTGGTTGCTTTTACCTCATAGGCATCCTGCCCGCTTGTCACCGCTGCAAGCTGTGCATCTATTGATGCAATTTGCAGATTCGCCTCTTCAATCTTTGCCTCGGCAGATTGTATGGCAGAATAATAAACTTCATCAATCTTACCCTGATTAGTTTCAAGCTGTGCCTGTATCTGCTCATCTGTATATCCATATGCCTGATAAGTTGATACATCAACCTTATTCTGGTCTATCTGCGATTTATATGTCTCATAGAGACTCCAGTACAAGCCATCTTCTGCCTTTGCTTCATCAAAATAATTAGTATCATCCTTTATGGATTTTATCAGCAGCTGATACTGGGATACCTGATCCACATAAGACTGCCTGTTTTCTTCCAATTGTGTCTGCTGCAGGTCATAATCTGTACTTTTGACAGTAAAAAGTACATCCCCAGCTTTCACAAGCTCTCCCTCTTTCATACTGCAATCAAGGATTTCCCCTGTATAACTGCACATCACATAGTTTGATTCATCATTTGTCACATTTCCCTGTGCCTGTATTGTATAAACCTTTGATGCTTTTGTACTCCACACCACGGCAATGGTCATAAATATAGCTATGACAGTTATCAGAATATATCCAAACGCAGGCGGATTTTTATCAAACAGCAGCCTTGATTCTCTTATTTCATCTAAACTCTTTACTCTTTTGCTCATATTTCCTTTATTCCTTTACAGGCATGAATACATCCGCAACCATGGTTTCATCCTCTTCATTCCTGTCCACATAGATAGTATAATTGCAGCCTTCAAGCTCTATGTCATTCTCAAATGCATAAACTCCAAGCTTGTCATAGGCAAATTTCAGCTTATCCTC
>CAVABC010000166.1:0-2637 GCA_963586665.1 Acutalibacteraceae bacterium | reverse complement strand
AAGCCTGATTTTTTTCTGTATCCACATCTGCCAGTTGTGATGAATCCATTGTGGTTTCATCCTTTTTATTGTCATATTGAAGTGCTGTATAATCATATGATGAAATATAACTGTTTACTATTGAATAGTAATATGTATCGTTTTGGTCAAATGTGTTATTCCGCGATATGATACATTGCTTTACATCATTAAGTTTATTAATTTTTTCATTGTACTTATCAATAGAATCATTGATAACTGTAATATTTTCATCGTATACCTCTCCAGTATTATCCTTTTCCTTTCCTGCATCAATTGAAGTATTTAATAATTCCTTCCTGTCTTTAAATTCTGAATAATACTGATTATCAGACATTGCATCAAATTCCGAATTATCTCCGTCAAGACTCTTCTGATATGCATTTAGTATGTCAAGACGCTGCTGCACATTATCAAGTTTACTCTTATAATCTTCGATAGTACTTCCAAGATTTTCAATATCTACCTCATACAGTTCGTCCCCCTCATTGACATACTGTCCGTCCTTTACCGACATTTTAGTTATCTGTCCTGTAACTGCACAGCTTACTGCCGTACTGTCATCGTCACCTCTAAAGACACTATCAGCTTTTACAACTATATCCATCCTGAAAAAATACATCCATAACAGTGCGATTATTAGAATCGCACATATAATATATATCGTATATGAAATAAATTTATTTGGTTTTGAATCATATACTTCCGTACTGTCGCTTATATCTTTTAAATCCACTATTATAGGTTTCATAATTTTCCTCTTTTCATAATCGAAGTTATGCGGTTGCTTTAACATCCACAGTATCAAGCGACTGCTGTTTTACAAGCTGCGCATATTTGCCGCCCTTTGCTACCAGCTCTGTGTGATTGCCACTTTCTATTATCCTTCCCTTTTCAAGTACATAAATCCTGTCACAATTCTTTATTGTACTAAGTCGGTGCGCTATAAAAATTGTTGTAACATCTTTTGAGAATTCATTTATAGTTCTATCAAGTGCTCTTTCTGTAATAGCATCCAGATTGCTCGTAGCCTCGTCCAGAATCAGTATATCCGGTTTCTTTAACATTGCTCTTGCAATAGCAAGTCTCTGTCTCTGTCCGCCCGACAGATTGGCACCGTTTTCCTCAAGTCTTGTTTCATATCTCAGCGGAAGATTATTGATAAATTCATGTGCCTGCGCCATCTTCGAGGCTTCAATAATATCATCCATAGTTGCTTCATCCAGTCCCAATGTCAGATTTTCAAAAATCGTACCGCTAAAGAGAAATGTTTCCTGTGGGATATATGCTATTTTTTCTCTGAGCGTTTCTATCTGTATATCCTCAATATTGTTATCATTTATCAGTATGTTTCCGGATTCAGCCTGATAGAGGTGTAAGAGGAGCTTTGATAATGTTGTTTTTCCTGAACCGCTCTCTCCTACAAAAGCTATCTTTTCGCCTTTTTTTATTGTGAAATCTATATCCTCAAGCACCAATTGTCTTGTTCCATATCTGAAATTGACATGATCAAATTTAATATCTCCTGCGAGACTTTCGGGTGCCATTTTTCTTTGTTCATTTTCCTGCTTTTCAGCTTCAAGATCGAGTATTTCACCCAGTCGGTCTGCCGCTACGACCGCAGTCTGCATCTGCGGCTGCAGGTCTACCAGATTCTTTACCGGATCAAGGAAATATGCCAGCAACGAATTAAATGTGATAAGTGCACCTATAGTCATATTTCCGTTTATTACACTCACTCCTCCCGCCCACAGAATGACAACTCCGCCTATGAGTTCAACAAAAGTTTTGAGCGACACCTGTATGTTATTTGCCCATGTAAGGTTGAAAACACTTTTTAACAGCTTAACGAATTTTATTTCAGTTTCTCTATTCACTTTACGCTCTGCGTTGTATGCTTTTACAGTCTGTATTCCATTTAAGGATTCAACCATGTAAGATGTAAGCTGAGCGTTATTTTCCATCTCTTTTCGATTTAATTTTTCATACCATTTATTAAATCCAAGTACGATTATTGCGTACAAAACAATCATTATTACTGCAATAAAAAACAGTTTCGAATTCTGTATGTATAAAATGATCGCTCCGGCAACAGCCATAAGTGTATCAATCATTATGGTAAGTGTTGCTCCCGATATGGCATCCCTTACCTTTCCTGCATCATTAAATCGTGAAATTATCTCTCCGACCTTCCTTGTTCCGAAAAAATTCATCGGAAGTTCCATTACATGCCTGTAATATCCCAATAATAATGCAATATCCAGTTTCTGACTAAGATACAAAAGTAAATGTGATCTGAATGCATTAAGAATTACCCTGAAAATATTCAACAGTATCACTCCTATTGATAAAGTCATGAGCGTTTTCTTCAATCCATCCGGCAGAACACTGTCTATCAATATCTGAAAATAGAATGCCGCCAGTATTCCAAGCACGGTATATATAAGAGATGCTAAAAAGATCTGAAAAATGAGTTTCTTCTGTGGCATGAGCAGATGAAAAAATCTGGAAAAAATTCCTTTTGTCTCATCCTTTTTCTCAAATGTCTCATTCTTAACAAGAAGGATAAGGATACCGCTCCACTGATATTTTGGAGGTTTTCCCTCATCATGCACTTCT
>CAVABC010000165.1:0-2710 GCA_963586665.1 Acutalibacteraceae bacterium | reverse complement strand
CCATCGCAGCTGGCAATAAGACCATCGCTTTCGGTGATTTCAATTACTACTGGATGAGGAGTGCAAAACCTACGTGGATGAAATCATCAAGATGCAAAACTGTGATGGAAGCACAGGTGGAGTCATCTATGTGACAGCCACCTACGGAGAACTTTCGTGGGAGTTTCATGTATGGGAGTCGGTGGTAAGCTCCTCGTGGTTGTATCTTCTAATCAATAATCCTGCGGTCCTTTTTCCAAGGACGCTAACTGGGGAAATGGCGATGAAAGAAAACAGAGACTTACAGCAGCAGGCTATGATTATTCCGCAGTTCAGAGTAGCCTTACAGTTATCAAGAGGAATGGATGCCGATGACTTTGCGGATGTATCGAGGGTCCTGGTGTATAAGGATAGAGTAGAGGTTGAGAGATAAAGGGGGGTTAAGAAGAGGGAATAGAAGATAATATGGATTTTTTGCCCGGTCATGGGTTTCAGAGAAGATAGACTCTGGAGCTTGTGGCTGGGTCTTTTTTTACACATTTCCTCATTTTCTACACATATTTTGATTGCTATGTATACATATTTCATATATCCTAATGCTACAGAACTTGGAGAAACACACAAGACAGATACATGATACATTAGGAAGGATGATGGTAAAATGAAAATATCAGTAAATGCAGAGGAATATGGCTTAGAGCGTAAAGAGCTGGCAGCAGCGGGTGTTATCAAGTATCAGCTGGAGAAGATGAGCATAGCGGAGGCTTTGGCTGGACTTGATAATCCGGCAGAGCTACTGTGGGAGCTATCAAATAGCATTACTGTGGGCGAATTTGACACAGGTAATGCTGAGACTGGAAAAGCTGTTGTGGACATTGTGAAATCCATGGATCTGGCTGAGGTCATGGATCATCAGAGCGAGGGCTTACAGAGATTTCTAGCTGACTGCCGGGAGACGATTGAAAGAGGAAAGTGGTAGTATTTCACCAACTGGGGTTAACACAGGCGCAATAAAGACGACTGCTTGGAATGCATGAGTGAAACCGGCACTTGACAAATGCAGAGGAAAACTGTATTATAATATCAACAGAACCCACCACGCCTAGGTCCATCTTTGATGGATATGCGCAACCCGGTGGGACTTTTTTATTACATGGAGGAATTGTACATGCGTTCCTATGAGAAGAGAATTTTGACGATTCCTGATCAAGTCAGTGAATTAAAGTCAGCCAAAATGATAATAGAATCTGATGATGCCGCAAAGAATTTTCTTTCGCGGGTTGAGTATTATCGATTCCGAGGCTATAGCTTCCAATTTTATGACAACCGCAAGAAAGAATATAAGGAGAACACAAAGTTTAGTGATATAGTTGCTATCTGTGAATTTGATGCGGAGCTGTCTCATTTACTGTTTTCTATGCTCTCATCTATCGAGGTTTCGCTGAGAAGCCGGTTGGTGGATGCATTACTTTCATATAAACAAGACGGGCTAATTCTACTTGATCCAGAAATATTTGATGATAAAAAGATCTACTGGAGCAACAATGGCTCTATTTCACAAGAAATTGCACGGTCAAGCGATGTGTTTATCAAGCATAATTTTGATAAGCACGAAGGGAATATTCCTGTTTGGGCAGCAGTTGAAATTATGTCTTTTGGAACATTGTCCAAGACAATAAAAAATCTAAAAACCGGTGCTAATTCGGCATATTCAAAGCTAGCTGAATACTATAAATATCCAACTGCTTCTGGCAAGACTGCCCGGCCTACAAAGAAACTTCTGGCTTCTTGGATCCAGGCGTGTGTTGTTTTGAGAAATATCTGTGCTCATAATAGCCGTATTTATAATCGGGCAATGAATACAGCCCCAGAGATATTGGCTATTGATCAGTTGACATCAAATCCGAGATACAATGGAATCTATAAAACAATTCTTGCGATGAAGTATTTAAGGCCTTCAGATGAACAGTGGTCAGATTTTGCGGATCAGTTGAAGACGCTGATTTCAAAGTACGGTTCTGTGGTAGAAATTGGAAGGTTGAATTTCCCACAAGATTGGAAGAATCATATTGTTGTTTAACGGAATAATGAGAACGAAATAGAATATAATATAACTGATAGAACCAATCAAGCCTATCGAAGAAGCTCAAATCGATTGGACTTTCATTTGCCGCTTATGATGCATTTTGCATTGTGGGCGGTATTTTTTTATGCCTCGGAACCTATTCTGGTAGCAGTTCTGGCAAGCTCTCACCGCCTTCATTCATCCTCCACAGCACCCTTTTTGACCGAGTTTCTTCCCATTATAATAGGGGGAGAAAAACTATCGAGTAAAATCAGAAACAGGTTCTAATACACCGGAGCATGAAGATGCCCCTTTTCCATAGAGAATAAAACAAGCCTCTGTGTCGCGTTTTTAGAAGAGCAGTTGGGGAATTGTCCCTTCGGCTCCTCTGAAATCGCAACACAGGGGGGTTATTTTTTATGCTCCGACAGCTCCTGGTTACATGCTCTGGCACCTGTTCCGGCAGTAGTTTGCCACCTCCAAACACCATCTCAACCACAGTTTTTGACCGAGTTTCTTCCTATTATACATAGGGGCTAAAAGAAGGCGCAATTTCAGCCAACTGTGGGAGTCCCGGTCTTATGCTCATTCCAGGATTGTGGTTACCTGGCAGCAGGAGTATGTGGTTTACACATAAACCTTCCAGCGCAGATGAACACATAGGTC
>CAVABC010000164.1:0-2725 GCA_963586665.1 Acutalibacteraceae bacterium | reverse complement strand
AATATACGATAGAATACCTGCTGTCCGGTGTTTATACTCAACACGGGAAAAGGAGGTATCGTATATGAAAAAACAATATGGTTATATCCGGGTGTCTGCCAGAGACCAGAATCCGGAAAGACAGTATGTGGCATTGGAAGAACTGGGAATCCAGAGGGAGAATATTTATCTGGATAAGTTATCCGGAAAGGATTTTTCAAGACCCGCATACAGGAAAATGGTAAAAAAGTTACGGCGAGGAGATATTCTGGTTATAAAGAGCATAGATCGTCTGGGGCGTAATTATGCGGAAATTCTGGAACAGTGGAGAATGCTGACAAAGATGGTAAAGGTGGATATCCATGTCATAGATATGCCACTGTTAAATACAGACCTGTTTCAGGAAAATCTGACAAGTGTCTTTATCTCGGATCTTTTTGTTAAAATTTTTAAGAAAGAATCAATCTGACAGGAAAAGGGGTTTAAGATGACGGTGGAATCGTTTTTGAGTAATAATTTTGCGGAAATAATAGGACTGATATTTATCTGGGTGATTTTAAATAAAGAGAATGTATTAGATAAAGAAGATGTCCGCAAGTTTATGAATATTTTTTATTGTGAATGTGCGGAACTGATTACATTCAACCTGGAAAAAGTTACAGGATACTGGAGTGAACCAACGGTTTTCCGTATTCTATTATCAGCAGCTGCATATGTTCTCAGAGCTGTGTTAGTATATCTGTTTATACGATTCATCTGGCCGCATGAAAATAACAGGGCAGCTCGGAATATATTAAAGATTCCAGTATGGATTTGTGTAGTTTGCGCTATATCCCCGTTTTTTACGGATAAGGTTTATTCGTTTAGTGATACAAATCATTTTGTCAGAGGCCCGTTAGGCTGGGTTTTTCTGGTTACGGTAATAGGATATGTACTCTTGTTTGTGTACTATATTATTAAACAGCACAAAGAGAATGAAAAAATAAATACAATGATATTGTTACTGATAGCTTGCTTTATCATTTCATCGACCATTATGTCGACAGTCTATGATATCGAATGGCTGGGCAGACTCTCTATCGTGTATGGTATGGTTTTCTGCCTTTTTGCACTGGATGCCAGCAAGCTGAAAAATATGATTTATATCCTGCAGGAAAATGAAGACTTAAAAAACACTTTAAATGAATTAAAAATAACAAGAGAAAAGGAAAAAGTATACCAGGAAAAACTGCTGGCTGCAAAGCAGGATGCGGAGCAGGCAAACAGGGCAAAAACGGACTTTCTGCTGCGTATGAGTCATGATATCCGTACGCCGCTGAATGGTATTGTTGGAATGTTGGATGTTGCAGAACGGTGCCGGGAGGATATCAGAAAAAGGGATGAGTGTAAGGAAAAAGTAAGAGAATCGGCGCAGATACTTCTTGAACTCATCAATGAAGTGCTGGATATGAATAAACTTGAATCTGGAAATATTATTCTGGAACATGTGCCATTTGACATGAAAGCTATTTCAAGGAATGTTTTTACACTTGTCAGCAGACAGGCTGAAGCCAGAGGAATCGAGATTATAGAAGAAGATTGCAGTGTGCCGCATTACAGATTGATTGGAAGTCCGGTTCATTACAAAAGAATTATGACCAATATTTTGAGTAATGCAATTAAATATAACAAAGAAAACGGGAAAATTTATATTACATGCAGAGAAATTCCAAACAATGAAAATGTGGTGAATATCGAGTTTAAATGCCGGGATACCGGACTTGGCATATCACCGGAGTTTATTGCACATATATTCGAACCATTTACACAGGAAAATGAGAAGAATCGTTCGGAGTATGGTGGCACCGGACTTGGTATGTCAATTACCAAAAAACTGACAGATAAGATGGGCGGCAAAATCACTGTGGAAAGTGAAAAAGATAAAGGAACTACTTTTGATGTCATTATCCCGTTTGAAATTGACAAAAGTGAAGAGAAAGAAAAAAATGAGGAAATGGAGGAAATATCAGATTCTATCCGTGGATTAAAGATACTTTTGGTGGAGGATAATGACCTGAACATGGAGATTGCAAAATTTCTGCTTGAGGAAGAAGGTGTATCTGTCGTTGAGGCCAGAAACGGAAAAGAGGCTGTTGAAGCGTTTGCAAAGAGTGGGTTCTTTGAAATTGATGTGATTCTTATGGATATCATGATGCCTGTTATGAACGGATATGAGGCAACTGAGATTATCCGTGAAATAAATCGTCCCGATGCGGTAAAGGTTCCAATTATAGCGATGACGGCCAACGCCTTTACGGAAGACAGGATAGCAACTAAGAAAGCGGGGATGAATGAGCACCTTGCTAAACCTCTGGATATAAAACTTGTTATTCAAACGATTTCCCGGAATGTCAGTGCGTGTCATGCAGTTGAAAAGTAATAGTGTGAAATGTGGAGAGGATTAGTTGCCGATATATGGAATATATGCTATACTAATTTCATCATTTATAGGGGCAAACCTGTTGAAAAACAGTGGCGCAAAGCCAAGGGACTAAGGCGGTAAGCTATGTCAGCCGGTTACGAAAAAGATACGGATATATGATGGGAGATATAAATGTCATTACTTTTATTAGTCAGTCACCTGTAAAGAATACAGGTGGCTTTTTGTTTTATCATGCGTTCGGAAGAAACTACGGATGACTCAACAGGTATGGAAAGGCGGTGGTGATAATGAAAAACATAAAAAAAGGATTGACAAAGACAGGAA
>CAVABC010000163.1:0-2771 GCA_963586665.1 Acutalibacteraceae bacterium | reverse complement strand
AGCCGGTGCTAAGACTGGTTGTTCAGCCGGAAGGCTGAACTGTTACCTCCCCGTGACAGTACGTGTTTATAAACTTTTTAATTACTGTTCACGGGATATCATCTGAGTATTCAGTGTAATTTTATGTTAGCCAAGATTTTTCATGAGATTTATCATCTCGATCGCACCGAGTGCGCAGTCATAGCCTTTGTTTCCGGCTTTTGTTCCGGCACGCTCAATTGCCTGCTCGATATTTTCTGTTGTGACAACACCAAACATTACCGGAATGCCGCTGTCTAGTGATACCGAGGCGATTCCCTTTGAAACCTCATTACATACATAATCATAATGGCTTGTTGCACCTCTTATGACAGCTCCAAGACAGATAACTGCATCATATTTTCCGCTTTTTGCCATCTTCTGTGCCACAAGAGGTATCTCAAATGCGCCCGGTACCCATGCAACGTCTATATTTTCTTCTGCCACATCGTGTCTTACGAGTCCGTCTCTTGCGCCTCCTAGGAGCTTTGATGTGATAAACTCGTTAAATCTTGCTACCACGATTCCTACTTTAATTCCATCCTGTGTCATTTTTCCTTCGATTACGTTCATTTTAATGTTCTCCTTTTTTATTTTAATATTTATTTATGTGCAACTGCAATGTTGTATAGATGATACTGCGTGTCTACATTAACTTTATTTGCTTCTATTTTCTTTACTTTCTTTTATTTTCATAGATCTGCAGCATTAATATGACAATATATGTCCCATGCGTTTCTGCTTTGTTTTGAGGTAAAACAGATCATGTGCTGTGGCACTCATCTGGATTGGCACGCGCTCCTTTATTTCCATGCCAAACTCTGCAAGCTGATAAACCTTGTCTGGATTGTTTGTGAGCAGCCTTAAGCTGTGTACTCCCAGCTCCCTTAGTATCTGTGCGCCTATGTAGTATTCTCTTTCATCCCCGGCAAAGCCAAGTGCCAGATTTGCCTCAAGTGTATCCATGCCCTGTTCCTGCAATTCATAGGCTCTTAGCTTATTGATAAGTCCGATGCCGCGGCCTTCCTGTCTCATGTAGAGAAGTATTCCTCTGCCTTCCTCCTCAATCTGTCTCATTGCCGCCTCAAACTGCTGCCCGCAGTCACACCTCTGTGAACCGAAAACATCACCTGTAAGACACTCGGAATGTACTCTGCAAAGCACATCCTCGCCATTTCCGATATCACCTTTTACCAAAGCTACATGATGCTCACCATTTAGTCTGTTTACAAATCCATAGGCTTTAAAATCTCCGTATTTTGTCGGCATATTTACCTTTGTCACCTGATCTACAAGCTTTTCATGTATCTTGCGGTACTCCTGAAGTGCAGCTATTGTGATAAATTTGATATTCCATTTTTGTGCAAGCTGCATAAGTTCAGGTGTGCGCATCATTGCGCCATCCTCGCGCATGATCTCACAGCAGAGTCCACATTCTTTCAGTCCCGCTAGTCTGCACAGGTCTACTGTTGCCTCTGTATGCCCATTTCTCTCAAGAACACCGTTTTTCTTCGCGAGTAGTGGAAACATATGTCCCGGACGTCTGAAATCCTCCGGTCTTGCATTTTCATCTACACATTTCATTGCGGTTATTGATCTCTCCGCTGCCGATATACCGGTGGTTGTGGACACATGATCGATCGATACCGTAAATGCAGTCTCATGGTTGTCCGTATTTTCCTGCACCATCTGTGGAAAACGCAGCTTTTTGACGTATTCCTGCGACATAGGCATGCATATGAGTCCTTTGCCGTGCATTGCCATAAAGTTAATGTTTTCTGTTGTGGCAAATTCTGCCGCGCATATGAAGTCTCCCTCATTCTCTCTTTCCTCATCGTCTGTTACAAGGATTATTCTTCCTGCTCGAAGCTCGTCTAATGCTTCGTCTACTGTGTTAAATTTCATCGTTGTGCTTCCTTTCTATTGTTATTGTTGCTGTTGTTGTGCTTGAACCAAAATCAAAAGCCATATCTGGTAAGAAAATCTCTCGTTATGCCATTTTTCTGTCTGTTATTTCCAGTAGTATTGTCTGTTTTGGAAGATAACCCATCCTGTGAATTTCCCGCAGTTTCCTGTGTTCCTGCCTGTCCTTGGAGCAACAGCTTTTCAACGT
Organism: Acutalibacteraceae bacterium; assembly: GCA_963586665.1. Taxonomy (GTDB): domain Bacteria; phylum Bacillota; class Clostridia; order Lachnospirales; family Lachnospiraceae; genus Roseburia. The sequence goes on along the minus strand of CAVABC010000163.1, from coordinate 640 downwards.
ATTTTCCTATGATATCTGTCTCAAGATTTACGGTATCTCCCACTTTCCTGTCCTTTAGTACGGTCTGGCTGACCGTATGAGGAATGGCAGATATCGAAAAATTATCCGATCCGACCTTTGCAACTGTAAGGCTTATTCCATCTATGGTTATTGAGCCTTTTTCTACTATGTAGCGCATTATCTCTGGTGCTGTCTGTACCGTGTACCAGATCGCATTATCGTCTTTTCTGACTCCGATCACCTTGCCTGTGCCATCCACATGTCCAGCCACAATGTGTCCGCCAAATCGTCCATCTGCCGCCATGGCACGTTCCAGATTGACGGATGCACCTTTTATCGCCTTTGCAAGCGATGAACGGTTTAGTGTCTCATGCATGACATCTGCCTGAAAAGCTCCCTGCAAAAGCTTTGTGACCGTCAGACATATGCCATTTACGGCTATGCTGTCTCCTATTTTTGTTCCTTGCAGTACGCGGTCTGCCCTGATTGTGAGTATTGCAGAGTTTTTTCCGCGGACGATTACTTCTATTTTGCCGACTTCCTCAACTATTCCAGTGAACATTTATACCAGCCTCCTTTTTGATACTAATATTCTCTCGGAATCTCCAGCCCAATAAAATCAAGGCTTTCAGATTCTATT
>CAVABC010000162.1:0-2878 GCA_963586665.1 Acutalibacteraceae bacterium | reverse complement strand
CTCATTTTTTTGCCGATTAAGTAAAGTATAACACTGTTTTTTCTATAAAACAGCCTAAAACGCAAATATACTCTTCCTGATCTCATAAAAAATCATAGATTAAGAAGAGTATACATTATTTCTATCTCATTTCCTCTATATAATGGATAGTGTCAAATTGATTTAATTCAGATAAAATATCCATATGATTGCTTCTTTTCTTCAGATCAATGCTTACTAAAAGTACTATATCTTTCGCATGTAAAGTTGTTTTTTTCTGCTTTTCGATTGAATCAATTGCATAATTATTTTTTTTAACATATTCGTTTAACTCACTTAACCCCAGATTTCTATCAACCTCAAGATACAGCTTGATCACCGACAGATTTTCATCAATTCTATGACTGACTCTTGTCATTACTGTCATAACAAATGCCAACATGATAAATGCAGCAATACTTCCGGCAAAATATCCAGAACCAACCGATATTCCAAGACATGCTGTGGCCCAAAGGCTTGCGGCTGTTGTAAGTCCACGTATATAATTGCGTCCTGTTACCAAAATACTTCCTGCACCCAAAAATCCAATACCGCTTATTACCTGTGCCGCCAATCGTGCCGGGTCTCCAGTCTGATAATAATCTACCAGATATTCATCTACTATGATGACAAGTGCCGATCCCATACATACAAGTGAAAAAGTTCTTATTCCTGCCGGCTGCCCATGTGTACTTCTCTCAAATCCGATCGCGCCTCCCATGAATGTAGCAAGAAAAAGGCGCAAACATATACTTACTGTATTAAATTCACTCAACCAATTCATAGTACATCCTCCAAATTTCACTTTAAAAATCATAACTAAATCACTTTATGCATTATGGGTTTTCTTTTTTCAAAACTGCAGTAATATTTAAATCCCGTTCTCTTTAATATTTCCATTCCTTTTTCGTTTCCGACACCTGCATGCAGAGGTCTGTGTGCATCGGAACCTATTGTAATTAGTTTTCCTCCACATTCCTTATACAGTTCAATAAGTTTTTGATCAGGCATCAAATCCATCAAACCTCTAAAAAATCCCGAAGTATTTATTTCTATACCTATTCCTTTTTTTATTGCCGTTTTAAATAAATACTCAAATTGTTCATAATGTGGTTTTAAATCATAACGGATCTTATTATTTTCTAACATATATCTTGATGGATATGTAATATGACCTAGCATATCAAAATCATTGTTTTTTGTCATGTCAACTAATGCTTCTATATAATCCTCGTATATTTTCTTCAAATCACACTTTGAAAAATCACTCCATCCAAGGTCATCATCACTATATAGATTATGAATAGATCCTATAATATAATCCAGTTTGCCATCCGACATCCGCATAAATTCATCCGTCTGTATTTTGTTTTTCCAAGGCTGTCCTAACTCTACACCTTTTCTAATTTTTATCTTACCATTATACTGTTCAATTACATTATCAAGTTCATCGTTCCTGTCATCAAATTCAAAAATCTGTGTTGATGGTGTTTTCTCCATTATATCCCAATGATCCGTAAAACAGATTTCTTTAAATCCTTTTTGCATCAGTGTCTCCACCATATCAACTATAGAAGCCTCACTATCAAATGACGCATGACAATGTAAGTGATAATCTATTTTATATTCATCCATATATATTCCTCTGTGAAATATTGCCCCACAAACATATACTATTTCTCTATGTCTATGGGGCAATGCTGCTTCACTATACTATTTTACTTTAACCTTCTGATTTTCCTGCTAAGAATGGTGTAAATTTATCTATTATGCTGTCGCGATCTTTTGCAGCTTTTACCAAATCCATATCAATAAGATTTGCCATAGGATCTTTGCTGTATCCATCAGGCAGATCTGAGATCACACCAATTCCTGTTATCGGATACTCATGTGAATATGCTTCCATTGCTTCATCAGAAATTGCCCAATCGAGGAATGTGTATGCACATGGATTTATCTCTTTTTTTGCCACCAGACAGTTTGCCTCAACATCCCATCCACTTCCTTCTGACGGAAATACAACAGACACCTCATCACCATATTCCTGATAAAGAGTTGCACAACGATAGCCCATTGATATACCTATTGCACATTCTCCGCCTGCTGCCATCTTTGCAGGTTTTGATCCTGATGTCGTATACTGAGCAACATTGTCATTTAATTTTGTAAGATAATCCCATCCTTCTTCATCACCCATGCTCTGCAAAATGCCATTCACAGTCAGCATACCGGTTCCTGATGATGTCGGATCAGGCATAACAATCATTCCTTTATATTTAGGATCTGTAAGATCTGCAAGCGATGTAGGTACCTCAACTCCAGCAGCCTTACATTCCTCATTGTTTACAAGAAAAGCCGTCTCATATACATCTATTCCTGTCCACTTCAGCAAACCGTCTCCATCTTCGTCCGCATCCTTAAAACGCTCCTCTATGCGATCAGCCCCTTCCGGTGTATAAGGCTGAATCAAGTCATAGTCATCCAACTGTAAGAGTACAGAAGCGGATGTTCCCCAGATAACATCCGCAACCGGATTATCTTTTTCCGCTAATGCCTTTGCCACTATAGTTCCTGTTGCATCTCTTACTATATTTACATCAATATCTGGATATTTTTCGTAAAATGACTGCAAATATGTCTCAATAATATCATCTTCCAATGCTGTATAAACCGTAATCGAACCTTCGGTTGCCTTAGTTACAGTACCATCAGCACTTACTGACTGTGATGCAGCCAGCGTCTCATCTTTAGCACTTGTAGACCTCACACCACATCCTGCAAGGCTTGAAGTGAGTATTGCAGCCATAATTGTTGTCACAAATAATCTCTTCTTCATAATCGTTACCTCTTTTCTTTCTTT
>CAVABC010000161.1:0-2896 GCA_963586665.1 Acutalibacteraceae bacterium | reverse complement strand
TCACAGACATTGTATAGACAATGCACTACATACAACAACTTACCGACCATATCAATGAGGAAGAGGTAGGCAATGCAATACAAAAATCAGGTATCCCAAGAGAGGAAATCTTCCTTACAACAAAAGTATGGATCGAGCATTACGGATATGAAGAGACAAAGAAATCAGTACTCGAGTCAATGAAGAAATTAAAGACAGATTATCTGGATCTTGTATTGCTTCATCAGCCATTCTCAGATGCCTACGGTGCATATCATGCATTGGAAGACCTGTATGACGAGGGAAAGATCAGAGCAATCGGTATCTCAAACTTCTATGTTGACAGAATGGTTGATTTCGCATCATTTAACCGCATCAAACCTATGGTAAATCAGGTTGAGACACATATCTTCAATCAGCAGAAAGAGATGAAGGAATGGGCAGATAAATATGATATCCAGCTCGAGGCATGGGCTCCATTTGGTGAGGGCAGAGGAGGCACCTTTGACAATCCTGTTATCGCGCAGATTGCAGATAAATATCATAAGACTCCGGCACAGGTAATGCTCCGCTGGCATATTCAGAGAGGTGTAGTTGTAATTCCTAAGTCTACACATATCGAGAGAATGGAAGAAAACTTCAATGTATTTGATTTTACACTCTCAGATGAGGATATGCAGACTATAGCAGATCTCGACAAGGCAACAAGCTCATTCTTCTCACATCAGGACCCTAAGATGGTAGAGTGGTTCGTTAATATGGTCGAGGAGAGAAAGAAAAACAACGACTGCACAAAAGAGAAAAAGAGCTGGTAGTAAATAAACATCTATTGACAATAATGCAATTTCACATTAAACTTTTAAAGTACGAAAACGTACTGATAAAGGAGGCGTGAAATTGGCAGTAAAAAAGATTGACCGAATATATGAGTCTGTGCGAAAAATAAACCACGTCTACGAGATATGGGCATCTGCGCACGGACTCACTTTATATGAGCTTCAGATATATTATGAACTGCTTAAAAACGGAGACGAGGCTATTACGCAAAAGGATCTGTGCATGAAGCTTGATGCACCTAAGACCTCGATAAACAGCATCATAAAAAAGCAGTTGCAGACCGGTTATATAGAAATGAACGTAAATCCGCATAATAAGAGAGAAAAAGTGATCTCACTTACAAAAAGCGGTCAGAAATATGCAAAAGAAATTGCCTCACCGCTGTTTGGCTATGAGGAGGATGCCGCTGACATGATAGACGATAAGGAAATGGAGGCGGCTATCGGAGTTCATGAGAGGTTTGCAGATTTCCTGCTGAAAAAAATAGAACAAGGGCTGGAGAAGGAGTAGAAATGGAAGTAAATAACAAGGGCATATTAAAAAACAAGACATTCTTATATCTGACGGAATTTTTTGCCGGAATGTCAGTCATGGCAGTAGAGCTGGGCGCAAGCAGACTGCTGGCACCGTATTTTAGTTCATCACAGATCGTGTGGACTATAATCATAGGAACGATTATGATCGCCATGGCACTCGGAAATATCTACGGAGGCAGGACGGCAGACAAATCGCCGAATCCTGACAAGCTGTATGGCCGCATAATAATCGCTGCCATATGGATAGCACTGATCCCTGTAGTAGGAAAATACATTATAATAGGTATATCTGCGGTGCTGATTTTCTCTGTAAACAATAATTTCCTTATTATAGCTGCATTTGCGGCATGTATGGTGATATTTGTTTTTCCACTGTTTCTGCTTGGTACGGTGACACCATCACTCGTTAAATATTCAGTGGACAGCCTCGATGATAATGGAAAAACAGTAGGAACGCTTGGCGCATTTAACACTATAGGAAGTATCATCGGTACCTTCGTGCCTACATTTGTCACGATACCGGCTGTCGGCACATCGATCACCTTCCTGATATTTTCGGGGATTTTACTTGCGTTGTCGATAGTGTATTTTGTCAGTGAAAAAGCGGGCAAAAAGAGAGTTATCGCATCGATTGTTATCTTTATATTATGCTGTGGGCTTGGTTACTCAGACTCATTTGCATTCTGGGAGAACAATCTGACCTATGAGGGCGAATCTGTATACAATTACCTTCAGGTGTATGAGAATGACGAGAGAGTGGCACTTTCTACAAATGTGCTGTTCGGTGTACAGTCCGTTTATATGAAACAGGATGATCTTACTGGAATGTACTATGATTATGCCATGGCGGCACCTCTTATGATAAAGGACAAGCCTATAACGGATATGGATGTGCTGATACTCGGCATGGATACGGGAACCTATGCCACGCAGTGTGACAAATATTTCGGCAATATGAATATAGAGGGGGTGGAGATCGATGAGAAGATCACAGATCTCTCGCGCAGATACTTTTCACTCTCAGAGGATATTCCTGTCACAACATATGATGGAAGGGCATTTTTAAATGCTTCAAAGGACAAATATGATGTGATAATGGTCGATGCTTATCAGGACATCACGATACCGTTTCAGATGTCATCAAAGGAATTCTTTGAGCTGGTAAAATCGCATCTGACAGATGACGGTGTCATGGTTGTAAACATGAACATGCGCGGCACAAAGGAGGGCAACATCAACCAGTATCTTTCTGATACGATAGGAAGCGTGTTTAATGCAGAGTATACAGTAGATGTTGCAGGTTCTTCCAACCGTGAGCTTTTTGCATCGGATAATGAGGCTATCATAAGCAATCTGACTAACAATACAGTTAAGCTTGAGAACACACAGCTTAAGGATATGATGCAGAAAGTAGCGTCAAATATCACCGAATATCAGAAGGGCGATTATATACTTACTGATGATAAAGCACCTGTGGAGCTTTTGGGAATGCAGGTAATAGATGAGCTTATAAAAGATGAAGTATCATATTATAAGGATATTTA
>CAVABC010000160.1:0-2913 GCA_963586665.1 Acutalibacteraceae bacterium | reverse complement strand
TATAATCCAGTTGCTTTCCTTTCGGAATTGCATCTGTCAGATATCTGCGGATGTGCGCCCAGCAGGCTGTACGTTTGGCATCAGGTACTTTGTTGTAACCACTGTAACCATCGCACATTAAATATCCGTTGAATCCCGTAAGGAATTCTACTGCGTTATTCCCGGCACGGGTTTCTGAATATTTATAAAGGATGATTGGTAATCCTCCATCTTCCCCACTGCGGAATAACCACATGTAAGATTTCGTCTGTGCACGTCTGCCGGGTTCGTGTAATACCTGAAGTGGAGTTTCATCTGCCATTGCGAATTCCCTTTTTAAGAGCTGTCGGTGGAAGTAATTGTACATCGGGGCGAAATAATCCAATGTATTACGGATTACCCAGTTTGCCATCGTTGCTCTTGTGATAGCAACACCGTACTGTGCCCAGTCCTTTTCCTGCCGGGTATAAGGAAGACTGTTACAAAACTTCTGATACATGACCCATGCAACGGTATCTGCAGCAGCCATGCCGTGAAGCATATGCGCATGACCGTCTTTTCCCTTTTTGATAACAGTAACGTCATCTTTATTACATTCCGGGCAAATATAATTTAAGCTGTATATTTCGATAACTTTTAACTTTGCCGGTACGAAGGAAAGTTCACGGCGTACGAATTCTTCGCCGATTTTTACCAATGGAGTATTGCAAACAGGACAGACTTTTTCTTCATCCGGAAGATCCAGATATTTTTTGACTACTGGAATTCCTTTGAACCGTTCTGCGTTAGTTGTACGGGATTTTCGCTTTTTTGTTTCTGGCAAAAGACTTTCCAAAGTTTCCGGTTCTGCGATCGTTGGATCCTGTTCGAATTCGGCTTCATTAAATAAATTTAACTGTCCAGGAATCTCCATGGAACGTTTTTCACTGGAAGAAGCGAAAAGTTTTTTACGAAGCAGCTCCACTTCTTCCTTCAGATTATCCCGTTCCTGAGTAAGAGCCTCTTCCCGTTTGTTAGCGGCATCTACAGTTTCCTGAAGTGTTTTTATCATTTTTTTCAGATCGTTGATCATGTCTTTCAACTCACGGAGTTGAAGGTCTTTAGAACTGTCTGCCACTGCGTTTTCCTCCCGGTTTTTGATACTTCTATTATACCAGAAATCATGGAAAACTCCTAGGAAAACGGGACGATAAGAGGCTTGAAAAATGCTGAATTTTCAAGGAAATCCAGTGCTTTTATGTGCATTTTTTTGCCGTACAGTTTAAGTGGTTTTAATAGCTTTTGGCTGCTCGATATCGATGCCTGACATCAGCCAGTCGAACTCTCTCCAAGTGAGATTCCTGACCTCTGATTTATCCCTTGGCCACCGGTAAGAGCCTTGGGCGGTGAGTCTTTTGTAGATCATAACAATCCCGTCAGGCTCTTTTAAGATAGCTTTAATCCTGTCGCATTTGCGTCCGCAGAATAGATAGAGCGAATGGTCGATTTCCATAGAGAACTGCTCCTGAATAATTGCGCATAATCCATCGATAGATTTACGCATATCTGTTCTGCCACAAACGATATAGATCGCATCGACATTGGAAATGTCCGCTAACATAATGGCTCCTTTAATGCATCCATTAAAATTTTTAGAAGCATAGGTTGAACGGTATTGCTCATACGGATTGTTAATCCTTTTGCTTCAATCTCAATCGTATGTGAATTGTCAAGGTACATAGAACTGCTTCTTTCATCTTGAAACAGTTCTGCCGGAGAAGTTTCCGGCTCTATAGCAATCTGAACTACATCCTGTTTATGAGACGTAAGATCAAGAGTGCTGGCTTTTCCAATCGGATCTGGTATCTGGCAGGCTCTTTTACGTAGGCGGGAAACGGCATTATAGAAGCAGCTTGGAGAAATACCTTGTACTTCACACCATGCAGCATCTGTTAATCCACTTTGCCTGCATTCAGTCACCAGTTCCATCCAGTCATCCAAGGAACGCCTTGGTGCACGTTTATCACTCATAATGAAACCTCCAAATGTAGTAAATTTCTACTTTCTATCAAAGTAGTGGAGTAAAAATCTATCTTCTATCATTATGAGTTAGAAACGGGCGAATATCTAGTTACCCAAAAACTAAGCGCTTACGGATAGTAAACGGTAGAACATAAGTACCTTTCATACTTAAATCTATTATGGCATAATTACACTCATCAAAGATAATCAGTCAAAAAAGTTAAGTACTCAACTTTTTTGACCGGCTATACTCAGGAGGTGAGTTATGACTACACAAACTAGTCTTGTGGCGGAACAAGTCAGGCTCCAACAGTGGGCAGAACAGGTGCGGGATTGTAAGAATCGTCCGAGAGGAATGGATGTTGAAACATGGTGTGCTCAAAACAATATTACAAAAGCCAATTATTATTATCGACTCCGACGTGTTCGAAAAGCATGTTTAGATCAAATGCAGACAGAACAATCAGATTTTATCGAACTGCCAATACCATCAGAAGAAAACATATCTGTAGGTACTGATAATGTTTCGGATCCTGTTCCGGCAATCCGTATCAAAACGAAAGAAGGAGTTTCTTTTGAAGTATTTTCGAATGCTTCTACTGAAGTACTGAAATATCTCATAAAGGTGGTTGCGCATGCTGAATGATGCAAACGCTTCCAGATTCAAAAAAGTTTATCTGGCAACAGGATTTACAGATCTTAGACGCGGAATTGATGGATTAGCAAATATTATCCGCTTTCAATTTAAACTGGATCCTTATGACAAAAATACATTGTTTCTGTTTTGCGGACGGAGAAATGACCGGATCAAAGCATTACTTTGGGAAGGTGATGGATTTCTTCTAATGTATAAACGCTTGGATAAAGGAGCATTCCGATGGCCACGGTCAACGGATGAAGCAATGTCTATTACGGAAAATCAGTATCGTATGC
>CAVABC010000159.1:0-2979 GCA_963586665.1 Acutalibacteraceae bacterium | reverse complement strand
CCCTTTTCTGAGTATTCATTAAATACATCTCCCAACTTACGCTGTTCCCAATCTTCTGTATACCCTTTAAATCTAATCTTAGGATTTTCCATACAAATCACCCCTCAATCATCTCGATATAACGATTTAATGATGCCATAATGCTTTCATCCGAAGAAGTCAGTTTCTTGAGCTGTCCCAGAAGTTCACTCTCGACCTTTGCGATCTCATCATCGGTCTTTTTCATATCATCCAGCACTGCATTTATATCAACATCCTCTTCTTTTTCGAAGTTATCTACATATCTTGGAATATTTAGATTGAAATCATTCTTTTCAATATCCTCAAAGCTTGCCAGATAAGACTCTTTCTCAACTGTTTCTCTTCTGATATATAGATCAAGAACAGCATCAATATGCTCATCTGTCATTTCATTCTGTTTCTTACCTTTTTCAAATTTCTTGGATGCGTCAATAAACAGCACATCACGTCCATCTCTATGTTTTTTCAATACCACAATACATGTCGGAATAGATGTATTGTAGAAAAGGTTTGCAGGAAGTCCTATAACAGCATATATATTTCCTGCACGAAGCAATTTTTCTCTGATTTTTCCTTCTGCTGCACCTCTGAATAACACTCCGTGTGGCAATACGATCGCCATTGTTCCCTTGCTCTTAAGATGGTACAGACCATGTAATAAAAATGCATAATCTGCTTTTGATTTAGGTGCTAATACGCCATAATCACTAAATCGCTCATCCTGTAAAAATCCTGCTGCCGCGCTCCATTTTGCTGAATACGGAGGATTCATCAATACCATATTGAAATCCGTTTCTTCGCCTGTCGGCCAGTCTCCATCCAAAGTATCACCATGGTGCAGTTTCTGATTTTCCGGTGCGACTTCATGCAGAAACATATTCATTCTGGCAAGATTGAATGTGGATGTATTCAATTCCTGTCCATAATATTTTATATAGTTTGGATCCTCTTTATAATATTTCCTTGCATTTAGAAGCAGCGAACCGGATCCCATCGCCGGATCATATATCGACAGTCCCTTTATGTTTTCCTGACCTGTAATTGCGATTCTTGTAAGTATTTTTGAAACAGCCTGCGGTGTATAGAACTCTCCTGCTTTCTTTCCTGTTTCCGATGCAAACTGTCCTATCAGATACTCATAAGCATTTCCAAGTATTTCTGCGTCAGAATTCAAAAGATCAGCCTGATCTATCGTCTTTACCAGCTCTGCTATTGTATTACTCTGTTTCTGGTCTCCTGTTCCAAGTCTGCTCGAATACAGATCAATATCAGAGAACAGATCAACAAACAGCTCATCACTTTGCTCAATATTATTAAAAGCCTTCTGCAATTCTTCTCTGCTAAATGCATTATTTCTTGCAGCTTCTGCAAAACATGTATACGTAAGCTCAGGCTCAATAACATAATGGCACTCCTGCTTTAGTTCATCGATCAAATCCTGCGCATATTCACCGTTAAGTTCCTGTTTATATGCCTCCAATGCCCCTTTTAATGTTTCGGGTTTTTCATCATTGATCAAATCATATACCTTTATCAAAAATGAATCGGAAAGATACTTATAAAATACAATTCCTAACAAATAGTTTTTATATTCATTTGCATCCATCTTAGAACGCAGTATATCGGCTCCACTCCATAATACACTTATTAAGTCCTTGCTGTTCTCCTGCTCTGCCATTATTGTAGTCCTCCAAATTTGCTTTCATTGGCACTTACACTGATACACAGTGCCAATATATTTTATTATAGCAAATCTCCCCTAAATATAAAAGACGTGAGATTTCTCCCACGTCTCTTCATTGGCTCATCTATCAACTTATTCCAGCCCGAACTTCATCTTTACCGCATCAACCAGATAGTCTGCCGTTCCTTCCGTTCGTTAGATATAATATCGTAACTGTTCAGTACCTTCACAGTTGTCCCGATAGCTTTTTGACTTTCGATCTCGATAGTACCACCAAGTTTATCCATGCATCTGCCGGAATAAACGACTCTACATACTTTTCGGCAAATATATCAAAATTATCATATTTATGCATCGAACGTCCGACTATCTTTATGGCGTTTGTAAAATCAGAAAATCTGAGTATCTCATATTTGCCTGAGTTAAGCTCTATCTTGTATAGGGAAACATATTCCTGTGCCAGCCTTTCCCATATATATTTTTCATCATCAATTCTGTCATTTCTCATATATTTTGTCCTTTGATAACTCACGACTCTTTTTATAATTTTATCATGTCGGTCTATATGTGACTACTATTTTTAATATTATTTGTATTTGAATTTTATCTGAAAAGTATATATTATCACTAAACACTAATAAACAACTGAAACCTATAAAAAACAGCTCCAAGCACAGTAATGTGGGATACGAAGCATCCGCCAAAACTGAACTTAGAGCCTGTTTTACATAAAAAAGACCAAAAACCTTTCATACAAAAGATTTCCAGTCTTATAATAATAACGTGCGTGAGAGGATTCGAACCCCCGACACCTTGGTCCGTAGCCAAGTGCTCTATCCAGCTGAGCTACACACACATATTTTATTTACTCATTCATTATAGCACCTTTGTCAAGTACCTTTTGAATGAATGCCGCAGACCGGAATCGAACCGGTACTGTATCACTACAACAGGATTTTAAGTCCTGCGCGTCTGCCAGTTCCGCCACTGCGGCATAAATGGGACCTACAGGGCTCGAACCTGTGACCCTCTGCTTGTAAGGCAGATGCTCTCCCAGCTGAGCTAAGATCCCATAAACGACCCAGACGGGACTCGAACCCGTGACCTCCGCCGTGACAGGGCGGCGCTCTAACCAACTGAGCCACTAGGCCAAACATTTAATGCGTGATATATAATATCACATTTAGCACAAAAGTGCAAGTAAAAATTTAATGGACCATCGGGGACTCGAACCCAGGACCGACCGGTTATGAGCCGGTTGCTCTAACCAACTG
>CAVABC010000158.1:0-3005 GCA_963586665.1 Acutalibacteraceae bacterium | reverse complement strand
GGATATGCACAACTGGTAAGAACAGTAGATTTAAAAAAGAGATTTACTAATAACGATTCTGTTTATGTTGACGAAAGTGCATTTAAGTATTTGTGGAGAGTTAATTTAAACGATGAGTGTATTGTTCTACCTAATATTGGTGCAAACATAGGTGAAGTCTATTTTGTAGAGCCTTCCGGTTTACCTTATGATAATAATGTTTTGGGTCCAAATGCTATTTTATTGAAGGCAAATGAAGATACTTATTTTGCTTTTACCGCACTTAATAATCTAACCTTCCAAAAACAATTATTTGAAAATGTAGGTTCAAGTGGACAACCAAAATTTAATAAAACAGAGTTGAAATCAATACAATTATATATGCCACAAAATGAGGAACAGGTAAAAATAGGGCAGTATTTTAGAAAGCTCGACCACCTCATCACTCTTCACCAGCGCCAGTATTTTTACCATACAACCACCTTGAAATACACGAAAATTAACCTCACAACAGTAAAGGAGACTATTAAAATGCCGGAATTAGAGTCAATGATAGAACAAAAACTGATAGAGCAGCTGATATATGGCGATTCTCAGTGGACATACAGACCTGATCTAAAGACGGAAAATGATCTGTGGGAGAATTTTAAATATATTCTTGAGCAAAACAATAAGGATAGATTAAATGGAGAAAATCTTTCCGATTCGGAGTTTGAACAGGTAAAGAACCAGTTACAGTTTTCGTCATTTTACAAGGCTGGAGAGTGGCTTGTTGGTGAGAATGGAAAAGTGCAGGTTCATGTACAGCGTGATACGGAAAAACTACATCTGGTTGTGATGAATCACGAGCACATTGCAGGTGGAAGCAGTGTTTATGAGGTTATCAATCAGTATAGTGCCTTGAAAACGGATGATGATAGTAATAATTCCAGAGACAGAAGATTTGATGTTACTCTTATGATAAATGGTCTTCCGATGATACATATTGAGTTGAAGAATAAACAGCACCCATATATGGATGGTTTCTGGCAGATTAAAAAGTATATTGGAGAAGGAAAATTTACCGGTATTTTTTCAGCGGTTCAGATGTTTGTGATCAGCAATGGAGTGGACACAAAGTATTTTTCGGCAGCCAGTGACAGTGAATTAAAGAAGGAGTTTATCAGTGGATGGGTAGACAAGGATAATAATCCTGTATCAGATTATCTGGATTTTGCTAAAACAGTACTTAGTATTCCGGCAGCACATGAGATGGTTGCAAGGTATACTGTTTTGGACAAGGACTCAAAACGTTTGATTTTACTTCGCCCATATCAGATACATGCGATAGAAGCGATAAGGGAAGCATCTAAAACCGGAAAATCAGGTTTTGTATGGCACACAACAGGTTCCGGGAAGACTCTGACATCGTATAAGGCAACGCGAAATCTGTTAATGGATATCCCTGCTTTGGATAAAGCGATTTTCCTTATCGACAGGAAAGATCTGGATGAGCAGACAACTATGTCATTTCAGTCATACGCAAAAACAGATCTTATAGATGTCGATAACACAGATAATGTAACAGATCTGAAAAGAAAATTAAAGTCTGATGACAGACAGATGATAGTAACAACTATTCAGAAAATGCAGATTTTAATATCCAAAAGGCTTAAAGAGGGAACACCTGAGTATAACAGGATGAGAGGACTTAAAATTGCATTTGTTGTTGACGAGTGTCATAGAGCAGTTTCACCAAATACTAAGAGACAGTTGGAAAGATTTTTTGGCAACTCTTTGTGGTTTGGTTTTACAGGTACACCCAGGTTCCCGGAAAATCCATATCCGCAGTTGGGAGATTTGCCACGTACAACAGAAGAACTTTATGGTCCTTGTTTACATAAGTATACTATACAGAATGCTATTCATGATAATGCTGTTTTGGGCTTTCAGGTCGAACATGACGGTCCGAAGAACATAAAAGATGAGACTGATAGCAGTGCCTATGACAGCGAGACACATATGCTTAAGGTTTTAGATATTATTTTGAATAAATCATATAACAAACTGGGTTTCCAAAATGGTAAGGGAAAGACTTATGAAGGTCTATTGACTACAAGTTCCATTCCACTTGCGCAGAAATATTATGAACTTCTGACGAGAGTAAAGAATGGAGAAACTTCACTGCATATAGATGAAAAAGTAAAACAGGTATTACCCGATTTTCCAAAGTTTGCGATAACTTATTCAGTTACTGAAAATGAGGAAGGATCACAGGTTAATCAACAAAAGATGCAGCAGTCGCTTGATGATTATAATAGTATGTTTGGAACGACTTTTGATACGTCACAGATTCAAAGCTATAATGGAAACTTAAATAAGAGACTTGCAAGGAAAAATCCAAAGTTTAAGAGTAGAAATGAACAGCTTGATCTGGTTATTGTGGTGGATCGTCTGCTGACAGGTTTTGATGCACCATGCATGTCTACCATTTTTATCGACAGACAGCCGATGGGACCACATGATCTGATTCAGGCTTTTTCAAGAACAAATCGTGTATTTGATAAAAAGACAAAGCCGTATGGACAGATTGTAACTTTTCAGGCTCCACATTTATTTAAAGAATGTGTTGATAAGGCGGTAAAACTCTATTCGGCAGGAAGCTCAGAAGATACACCGCTTATTGCAGAGTGGGATGATGTGGAACCGGCATTTAAAAAAGCACTTGCAGCACTTAGGATAGCAGCAGAAAAACCAGAGGATGTTCCAGGATTATCTGATGATGAAAAGCGGCATTTTGTAAAGATGTTTCAAAGTTTTGACCGGCTTTTCGCACAGCTTAAAGCTTTCAGTCAATATGAAGATAGTATGCTTGAAGACTATGGTATTACGGAGCAGGAGTATATAGATTATGCAGGACATTATCTGAATGTGAAGGAAGAACTTAATCCGGGACCCGGACCTGATCCTATTGATCCTCCTGTTGATATAAATATTCTCTCGGAATCTCCAGCCCAATAAAATCAAGGCTTTCAGATTCTATTTTT
>CAVABC010000157.1:0-3122 GCA_963586665.1 Acutalibacteraceae bacterium | reverse complement strand
CCCATCCATGCTGTCCCAATTTTTTACTTTGTTCCAATTCAGGAAAAAACTTCTCCTCGAATTCTTTTTCTGTTAATCCTTCTGATTCTTTAGCAATTTGAAGATATTCTTGAAATTTTTCTGAAATACTTAATGTAACCTATTGTGCTATTTCAAATAAATAATGCTAAAGCCTGTAAAAACGCAAAAAATCCCTGCAGATATTAAAAGAACAAAATTTTTAGAATATCAATTCCTTGATTTTTCCAAGTTCACAGGTTTCACTGAAAATACTGTTTAATGCAATACAGAGATTGTATGCCAGTACTTTATTGATTAAGCGGGTACATAGTCCCTGGAAGCTCCTGGCAAGCACTCTTTCTGCATTTAGTTGACTACTTAACTGGGAGAATACGGTTTCTACTCGTCTTCTCAGTTTGAATATTAATTGGCGAACGGATCTTGGCCAGTTTTCTTTACTATTGGAGCGTTTCAGCGCAAAGAGGCAGATATTCTGTTGCTGCATTTCCTGTTTCAGGTTTTCTCCAACATAGCCTTTATCTGCTAAAATTGTAACGTTTGTTAAATGATCTGCCAGATCACGTAATCCTTCACGATCGTCTGTAGATGCTGGTGTGACCTCAAATGATGTAATATATCCTTCCAATGTAATTAAAGCGTGTACTTTATATCCATAATAAGTTTCTTTTTTGGAAGGGCACCTTCCATAATCAGCCCCTTGGCCGCGAAATGTTTTGCAATATCGTGCACGCCCAAATTTGCAGACTGCAAGCGGAAAACTATCGATGATGCAATAGGAACTGACAGGGATCGGGAATACGGAAATCATTTTTTGTCGTAACAATTCTGTTGTCTGCATCAGAGCGCGTCTCGTTCTGTTAAAACGGCTTCTGCTGCAAAGTTGCGGGAAAAGATGCCTGTAATTTCGTTTTACAAAAGAAAACCAGGCATTCTCAGAATCAATACCTGCCAATTCTCCGCAGAGACTGATCGTAATGATTTCTGAGTCAGACAATTTTGCATCCAGGATATGTCTTCGTCTGGTAACAGCCGGAGGTGCAAACCGATGATACAATTCGTCAATAATAACGTAAGTAGTCAAAATAAAGTCTTCAAAAGTTGCAATAACCGTGGTATTATTATCTTGGAACTTCAACATAATGATGCCTCCTTTCGCTGTATTCCCTACAAATAGGATAGCACATTTTGTTGAAGTTTCTTTATATTATTTTATCTAGCACAACAAGTTAAGTTAAGCAGTATTATTGGTAATTATTATGAAATTATGTAACTGTTCAGAACCCCATTAGTTGAAAATGATATTAGGGGTTCCGTTCAATGCCTCACGGATAGCTGTGAAAGCATTTATTCCATGTTTACGAGCTGTTCCGATATAGCTCATAATTGTAAGATATTCCTGTGCGCCTTCTTCACTTCGGAAGCATCCTGAAACCTTGGTTTTTACTTTTACCATCCTCAGATCGCGTTCCGCCTGATTGTTATCAAAGGCTACACAGAGATTCTTTATAAACAGGCAGACTGATTCCTTGTAATTATCCAGTCTGCAGATCAAATTTAATACCTTGCTTTTTTTCTGGCGACCTCGCTTTTTAGTGGGAGTTTCAGGAAGTGGATTTTCCTCGTATGCAATTTTCAGGATGGCATCATACTCCATATCAAATTTATGACGGTGGTAATAACTGACCTCATCCTTGTCTGAAAGAAGTGCTTTATCCCGCACTTTTTTCATGTCGAGCAGAAGTTTCTTAAACCTGACTGCCCATGTCTGCTCCGGACGGTTCTCAATCACACCGTTTAATTCCCGGAGAAGATGTGCACAGCAGATGGCATGTGTCACATCCTGATACTTCCAGTAAGAGCCCCAGCAGTCATGCACGATGATTCCATGCACATGTGGAAGTACATTCGCAGCATCCATGCCTGTCTGCCCACGTTTCTGGTTGATAGTCAGGTATGTATAATCCTGATCAGATGCAACGTGAACCCAGCAGGTCTTTCCGTCTACGCGGCTTCCAGTCTCATCACAATGGATAAGACCGAGCGTGATCATTTTCAGACGGATCTGCTCATAAGTATCCTTCAGCGAGTCCGCACATCGGGTTACCATGTTTTTGATGGTACCTGTTGCCAACGGAATGTTAAATACGCTGGACAGGATTTCATGAGTACGATTGATGCTGACTGCACCAACCGTGTTGAATGCTACAACCATTGCCTGAAGATTTTTGCCATACTGGACAGTTGCCTTTATGTTTTCAGGGAACGCTCCTGTTTTTACACCACCATGCAAAGGGCATTTGTGCACCTCAATGAGGTTGTGGGCAGTGACATCTACCGTCACAACCGCATCAATCTCATGGCGGGTTTCTTTCACACAGGCTTTATCAAGACAGTTCGTGCGACAAGGGCATCCGGTACAGTCGGAATGCATATGTTCCCTGATGTGATCCGGAGCAGAAATGACAGAGAGATGAATGCCATCATGTCCATTCTGCGCTCCCTGCTTCTTTCCAGAGGATTCACGGAGGCTTCGGTTCTTTTTCACCGTGGGCTTTTTAAGTCCGTCAGATGAAGGCGGCTTGGAACTGTTTTTGGAGTTTTTGTTTAGCTGTTCTTTCAGTTCCTTGATGGTTTGATTCAGCTCGGCAATCGTCTGATTCATGCTGTCAACAGTAGCTGATAATGCGCTGTTTTGTTCTGTCAGGAATTCAATCTGTGCCATAAGCTGACGAACGAATTCTTCTGTGATGTTAACCGGCATTCAAACCACCTTCTTTCCGCGAGTTCTTATGCTCTTATTATAACGGAAAGGCTGAAAAAAGCGAATCTGTCACAAAATCCTCTCGGCAAAATGACGGTGGATAAGTATTAAATTTGAAGGCACAAATGCTTATAAATGTGCTTAAAATCGCCTCATAAGGCGAAAAGGAAGTGGATGGAATACCGATGATTGAAGCTTATCCACAAGTTGACATATGACCACTAAAAATCATCACTTCTATCCACAAAGTAGCAGCAAATCAGAGTGGAAAATTTTTTTCAATTCTCCGTTTTGCACAACAATTGCCTACGAATCCCAAGGGGGTTCTGAACAGTTACAA
>CAVABC010000156.1:0-3289 GCA_963586665.1 Acutalibacteraceae bacterium | reverse complement strand
GGGCAACGGTCGCTGCTGTTGACACCATCGTGATGATGGGAATCAATGCATAGACCGTTGCTTCGATTGCCTTAGCCAGAGCCTTGTCGCAGGCACTTCCCTTTTCGGGGAACACTAACCGACCTAGATAACATATACATGCTATCAGCCCCTCCGAGGATAAAACTGCCGTGGCAGAACTCTCCCCAGTATTTACAGGGCAGACCATCATTTGTATCATTGATCCTGAATTATTCATACCAGCAGCATTTGTCTGCCGAGCGTTGAATAATGTTGAAATATACCTCCTGAAGGTTGCATTTTTCCCATTTTAGTGGAACCTACCTTAAAAAAGGGTAGATCTATCCCCTAAAATCTGTTGATAATTTTTTTAATTGTCAGAATCTCAAATTTGCAATCTGCTTATGTTGGACAGTGTGTCATAAAAGGCTGTTTTATAAGGACAGCTGCTGCACATCTTTACTATCTTGTAGCGTCCTGATGATACAAACCTGGCTGCAATCTTTATCAACTTTAGGCGGATGGTATCTATCGTGAGACTTTTCATAAAGGCAGGAAGGGATAAACGCCTGAAGAAATTGAAGATATTGTATGCCAGGGCACGTATTTCCACATTGTTGGCATTTACCATCTTTGATCTGTTGCTGACAGCACCAAAGTCAAAGCCATTTTTGCCTTCCTTGATGAAGTTCTCCATCAGGCCACGTTTGCTATAGAATGCAATAATGTCTTTGGGAGAGGACTCCATATTGGTTATGACAAATACCTGCTTAAGAAATAGCTCTGTAGCAAGCCATTCTACCTTGCATACAACTCTACGTGGCTTGGTCCAGCTATGGGCCTGATACATAAATTCACCATATACGGTGGCATCCTCCATAGGGTTCTTGTCATGAATTTCTTCCACTTTGTCGTATAGATACTGACCCAGGCCAGCAAGGACAGAATTGGATTTTAGCCTTATGGCATATTTGACGTCCTGCTCTTCGCATAGCTCATAAAGTTTGGGACTGGCGAAGCCACTATCTCCGCGGATATATACATCGACAGATGGATATTCCTGGCGATATTCTTCAATGATGGGTCGCATAAAGAGTTCTGCATCCTTGCAGCAATAGTCTGCTCCATTGCGAAGCCTAATTCCCAAAAGATCAGCATTAAATGCATCATAGCAAAGCAGCGGATGATATCCCCTGCTGCCATAATGGCCGTTATAGTCGTTGCCCCGTTGTTTGCCGTATGTGTTGAACAAGGTGGAATCTATATCAAGCACAACCTGCTCAGGCAAGGCTATGCTGTAGATGGCTTTACGTATCAACTTTTGTATTTTCTTCAAGCGCATCAATGAATCCAGCTCCAAACGGTTGTGAAACCTTGACAAGGTTGGCTGGGAAGCCAGGGAATCCTTTTCCAGGAGCAGCTTGAATGCTGGATCATATTTAAGTTCATCGGCACAGTCATCTGAAAAATATCCGGCAATAGTCTGGTAGATAATCTGCAACAGGTTATCCTTGTCAGAATGACGCCGCAGGGGAGCTTTTCCATTGGTAGCAAAACATCTCTCAATAATGCGGTCGATTCCCATCTTGGATATAAATTCCTTAATGAGGAACAGTCCAGAATCTGAGGACAGGTCGCCGCCATCAAAATTAATTTTGACGTTGCTATTGCATTTTAATTTCAAGGTGTTTAAAATATTCATGAGAAGATCCTTTCTTGTGATATTTGGTTTTGTCACCTTAATTTTACCACAGGGATCTTCTTTTTTGTGCTCACTTTTTAGGTGAAGTGTAATTTTTAGGAAAATGCAGCAATGACGAGGCCTTGAGCGATTCATTCAACGCTGCATGAATAATTTAGGCTTATAGATATAAATTATTTAAGGTATTTCATCGAAATCAGTATAAAGAAATTGCAGAGAAACGCCAAAAGCATGATTCCTGGTATTGATAGAGATAGTGTTAGAGAGCTAGATTTTTCCTTGCCACCTCTTGAGGAACAACATCGCATTGTTGCCAAGATTGAGGAGCTGCTGCCTTTGGTGGAGCGTTATGCTGATTCTTATGAGAAACTAGAAAAGCTCAATGCCAAGTTCCCAGAGGACATGAAGAAGTCTATCCTCCAGTATGCCATCCAGGGCAAGTTGGTAGAGCAAAGGCCGGAAGAAGGCACCGCTGAGGAGTTGTACCGCCAAATCCAGGCCGAAAAGCAGCAGCTTATGAAAGAGGGCAAAATCAAAAAAGAAAAGCCCCTGGCAGAAATCGCAGAAGCCGAAATACCCTTTGATATCCCAGAAAGCTGGAAGTGGGTAAGGTGGGGCGATTTATCGTATCGCATCCAATACGGCTACAATGCACCAGCACAAAAGAGCGGAACAATAAAAATGATTCGAATTAGTGACATACAGAATGGGAAAATTTTATGGGATACTGTTCCATATTGTGAAATTAGCAAAGATGAAATAGAAACATATTTACTAAAAGAAAATGATATCCTGTTTGCACGTACAGGCGGAACAGTAGGAAAAAGCTTTCTTGTTGACAAAATCCCAGAAAAATCTATTTATGCTGGCTACTTAATAAGGACAAGTTATAGTGATAAATTATGTCCCCAATACATGAAATATTTTATGGGAACACAATTATATTGGAATCAACTTCGCAATGGAACAATAGCTACAGCACAGCCAAATTGTAATGGGAAAACATTATCCAAAATGATTCTTCCCCTTCCACCACTGGCAGAACAAAAACGCATCGTGCAGAAAATCAATCAGTTGCTCCCATATTGCCACCAGCTAATCAAATAACCACAAAAAAAACGGAGATGGAAAGAAACCTCAACCCATCTTCTTTTTTTGCCCAAATATAAGGCATCCACCTTCCCCCTAGACTTGCCAGTACCTGGATATCGGTACAGTATAAGGGCGTGAGCAAGGACAAGTGCATTTTTTCCGCAGCACCACCAAAGGCGTGCAAGGAAAAAAGACAGTTGCCTGAGCGATACGCTTTGCCGTCCGCAGACGGCATCACCCTGAGCTAACGAGATACCGCTTCTTTAGTATATAAGAAGGGGATTCCCCTCAAACCCTTGATATTGCTGAAAATGAAGTTTAAGAACCTGAAACTTCAACTTTAAGAACCTGAAAGTTGAAGTAAAAAAAAGAATAAAAAAATTGACTTTGATGTTTAAAAAATGATATAATGATGCAAACTTAAAAGCGAATTTTAATGAATTTGATATTCAAAAAATAATAGCTAAATGTAAACTTTATTTACTGGAATTGGGT
>CAVABC010000155.1:0-3363 GCA_963586665.1 Acutalibacteraceae bacterium | reverse complement strand
AGAGTTCGTAAACACTGACGGGACGATATAACACAAGGGAAACAATAAGGGAAAGCTCACCTGCGATAAATCCAGTGTTTTCAAGGGTTTGCGGAGAATTTAATAACAAAATATAACAGTTATTAAATCTCTTAAAACAGGTGAAATCTCAATCGGAATTGACAGAGGTAATGAAATGTTTGAAGAATTAGGAATTAGTTTTGGCACAGCACTAATCGTCTTACTTGCATTATATTTTATGATTAAGTGGGCGGTCAAAAATGGAATAAAAGAAGCCTATAGGGATATTACAGGGAAAGTCACTACCGAGGATATTGAGGCAGAACAAATATGTAACGAAGAGGAAAAATAGTTAATAAAGAGAGGTGCATATGCTATGCCAGGTATACTCGTGGTTGAAGATGATGAAAATTTAAATCGTGGAATTACATTTTCACTGAAAAAATCCGGATATGAGGTTTTTTCAGCAGAATCAGTGAAAAAAGCGAAAAGAATTGCAAGTGATAATAATGTGGATGTTACCATTTGTGATGTGAATCTTCCGGATGGGAATGGACTGGAATTTGTAAGGTGGATGAGATGCAATTATAATACATACATTATTTGTCTTACAGCACTAGATCAGGAGATGGATCAGGTCATGGGATATGAAGCAGGGGCAGATGATTATATTACAAAGCCGTTTAGTCTTTCGGTACTTCTTTTGAAAATAGAAGCACATTTCCGCCGCAGACAGGAGAAAACGGAAGCCGGAAAGATGATTTCGGGAGATATCGTATTTATCGCAGGAGAAATGAAAGTCCTGATAAAGAGTCGTGAAATCAGTCTGACAAAAACGGAGTTGAAAATGCTGACTTTTTTTCTTCAGAATCCGAAACAGATTCTTTCAAAAACACAAATATTGGAAAATGTGTTTGATCTGGAAGGGGATTTTGTGGATGAAAATACAATCGCTGTCAATATCAGAAGACTCCGTGAGAAAATCGAAGACAATCCGGCTGCACCGGTCTATATAAAGAATATCAGAGGTCTTGGGTATATATGGAATCAGGAGGTAAGGCAGTGACAAAGAGATATCGCAAGAAGATTACAGTAGTGCTCTCCTTGGTATTACCTGTCATATTATTGTTTGCAATATTAAATTGCTTTACCACGTATGTGTTTTATGAAGATTATAAATATAAAATGAATCTTATGACAGAGATTGCTGCAAAGGAAGAATTTTCCGGGCTGGATGCTGTTTCGGAATTGCTTAAGGATAAGGATATTGAAACTAACGAACAGGGAAGGCGATTATTGGAGCAATATGGATACTGGGGGAATAAAGGGAATGCATTTTATTCGCAATTCCGGCATCAGGTTATGGTGACCGGTGCTGTAAGCACTGTGATATGCGTGCTTCTTTTGACTTTTTTACTTTATTGGAAGAAAAAAGAAGATGCGTGTCATCAGAAAATTTTAGACCAGTTGGAAGAAATTCTGATCAGATTCCGTGAAAATAAATTTGATGATTTACTGAAAACGGAAAATCATGCAGAACTGGAAAAATTGAATGACCAGCTTGAAGCAATCGGACATCATATTCAGTTGATAAAGGAAGAAGCAAGGGCAGAAAAGGAGAACACGAAAGAAATGGTTTCTGATATTTCTCACCAGTTAAAGACACCGGTTGCAGCTTTGGATACATGTTTTAGTGTGCTGATGCAGAATGACTTAAGTGCCACAGAACAGGAGGAGTTTCGTATCCGTTGTCGGAGTGCTCTGGATGGACTGGAGACATTATTGCAGTCGCTTCTTGAAATATCCAAGATGGAAACTGGACTGATTCAGATTAATAAGAAAAAACTTCCGCTTATGGATACTGTCATATCTGCTGTGAACCGCACTTATCCTAAAGCGGATGAGAAAGAAATTGAATTCGTTTTTGACTATGAAAAAGAGCTGGAAACATGCACGATTATGCAGGATAAAAGGTGGCTTGGTGAAGCTGTGATCAACGTTCTGGATAATGCGGTCAAGTACAGTCCGTGTGGTTCAAAAATATTTATCCGGTTACAAAAAAGAAACGATCTTGTAAGAATGGAAATTGAGGATCAGGGAATTGGTATTCCGCAGAATGAGTATCACAAAATTTTTCAACGATTTTACAGAGGAAGTTCCAAGGAGGTCATGGAAAAGAGTGGTACAGGAATCGGACTTTTTCTATCGAGAGAAATTATCGAAAAACACGCAGGTACGATTACGGTAACCTCCGGCAAAAAGAAAAAAGGAAGCACGTTTGTGATTCAATTACCATATGTTGGTTAAATTTTAAGTGAGCAGAAATCTTACAATTCTGTAAGACTTCTGCTCGTTTTTTGAAAGTGAAATGAAAGATTATCCTGATACAATTTGGATGTAGGTTGAAAAAAGACCAAATATATAAACAGGCAAAGAAAGCGTGCTGAAAAGGTACGCTTTACAGAATTGAAAAGGAGGCAACACATGAGTGTGATATTAGAAACCAAGCAGCTTTGTAAGTTTTATGGCGCAGGTGAGAATCAGGTCAAAGCGGTCAATCAGGTGGACATTCAGATTGAGCAGGGAGAATTTGTCGCAATTGTTGGAAAGTCAGGTTCCGGTAAAAGTACATTACTTCATATGCTTGGAGGGCTAGACACCCCGACAAAAGGCAGTGTTACTTTAGCAGGGAAAGATTTATACAGGATGAAGGAAGATGCCCTTGCTGTTTTCCGCAGAAGAAAAATCGGATTTGTTTTTCAGGCATTTAATCTGGTTTCATCTGTTAATGTCTGGGAAAATATTGTACTGCCACTGGGGCTGGATGGAAGAAAAGTGGATGAAGCGTATGTAAATGATATTATTGCAACTCTGGGGATTGAAAACCGGATTTATAATCTGCCAAATCAGTTATCCGGAGGACAGCAGCAGAGAGTAGCAATTGCAAGAGCACTGGTGAATCGTCCGGAAATTATATTTGCAGATGAGCCGACAGGCAATCTTGATTCTAAGACCAGTGATGAGGTAATCGCTCTGCTTAAGATGACAGCAAAAAAATATGGACAGACAATTGTAATGATTACCCATGATGACGAAATTGCACAGGTCGCTGACCGTATTCTGGTGATTGAGGACGGACAGGTGGTGGATTTCAGATGAAGACAATAAGCAGGATTGCATATAGCAATGACAAAAGGAACAGGACAAGAAGTATACTGATCATGATGGCAATCTGTCTGACCACGATGCTGCTTGTTATCATCAGTACTGTGGGAAATGGGGTAATTCGTTTACAGAAAAGTCAGGTGGCAAGCTCATACGGAAGCAACTACGGCCTGTTTATCGCCGCAGATGGTACGCAAT
>CAVABC010000154.1:0-3396 GCA_963586665.1 Acutalibacteraceae bacterium | reverse complement strand
ATGTCACATTGTATGCACAGTGGGCGCCAATCCGAGAGACAACACTGAGTTATGACTACAATGGTGGTACTTTCAACGACAAAGAAAAATCAGAACTCATTAAGATAGAGATTCCTAATTCGGAGTATGAAATTGACGATAGAATCCCGACAAGAGACGGTTATGAATTCCTTGGTTGGAGTATTACGAAAGAACTTGCAGCAGGAGCAGCCCTTTTAACTAAGGGTTACAAGATTCAGGCAGACACTCTGGATGAGAATTCTAATGTACTCTATGCACAGTGGAGAGAGCTGAAAGAAGTTACCTTTACAGTCGAAAAACTGGTGGAAGGTAACATGGGTGAGCATAATCGAGATTTTGAGTTCGCGTACTCTATTGTCGATAAAGATGGTGTTACAAAAGGCAGCGATACATTCAAACTGAAATCGGGCAATAGTGTAGATCTTCCAAAAGTGGCAGAGGGTTACACCATTGTAATTCAGGAGACTCCGGTAACAGGATATACAACAACGATTAATGCTGACGTAAGCAATGCTTCTTCGTAAAGGTCAAATCCTTCGCTCCGCGCCAAATACAGCGCCGCTTACTTGCGGCGCTTGCTATAGCACTCAGCCGGAAGGTCTTTTGACCATGGCACGAGTGGTTCCAAATCTTTTTCATCTATACTTCCATCGGCTCGAACAGCCTGCGTCAGTTCTGTCAGCAAATGCTTCATGTAATAGTAGACATTCAGGCCATTTGCCCTGGCAGTCTCCGTCACACTGTAGATGATTGCACTTGCCTCAGCTCCACGCACCGTGTTGATGGTCATCCAGTTCTTACGACCAATCGTGAAAGTCCTCAGGGCGCGTTCGCTGGCCAGGTTATCGATCGGTACTTCTCCGTCTGCCAGGAACACCTTCAGGTATTCTTCCTGATTCAGACAATAGTTGATGCCTTTGGCTGTTTCACTTTTGGGAAGCACTGACCGGTCTGCCTGTATTTCTCGAAGCCAGGTGAAGAATTCTTCAACCAACGGCTTGATAGAGATTTGCCGCTCCTTTAAGCGCTTTTCAGGCGTTAGATTCTTCAAAGCTCCTTCCAGATCATAAATAGCACCGATTCGTACAAGTGCTTTATACGCAACGGATGCCTCGACTGCTTTAGGGTTGCTTTTTCCAATCGCCTTAATCGCATTTGCAAAGTGACGTCTTGCGTGAGCCATGCAGTTCGCATTCTTTACACAGGTCAGATCCCGCTCCAGCTTATGATACTGTTCCAGACCATCTGTCATAAGAACACCGTCAAAGTCCTTATAGTACGCTTTCGGATGATCACTGTGACGCGTCTTCTGGTATTCATATACAATGATCGGCGGTACCGGACTCAATTCTCCAGTGATGTGAACCCACATGTAGCTTTGGCTGCCTGCAGGTCTGTCATCACGGATTACATTCACTGGTGTTTCATCGCTCTGATTCACGTGTGCCTCCAGCTGACGTTTTCTCATTAGATCACACACGGGTGATAAATAGCGTTCGGCCGTCCATACCGTCCAGTTCGACATGGTCTGCTTGGACAGATTCAGCCCGTTCGCCTGAAAGTCTCTGGAAATTCGGTCAAGTGGATTGCTGTTTACGTACTTGGCATTGATGATAGCGGCTTCGAGAGAAGGTGTTGCAATGCTTCCCTTGAACATCGTTTCCGGATGATCTCCACGGAGAAATTCATCCTGGTGTGCACCATCTGTTCCAACATACACTTTTATGATATGTTTTTCAGCAGTCCATTTGGCCGGTTCGAAACGAAGCTGCCAGAAAATCTCATCCGGCATACTTTTCCAGTTCCCTTCACCGAACACTTCATTCAGGTTCTGTTCCGGTATATCATGAGGGATTACTTTCTGCGGAAAATCCTTCAGGTCTTCTTCACGCTGGCCTTTCTTCTTAGGCTTTCGCGGCACCTTTCCGGATGAATCAATGACATCTTCCACTGTTGGCTCTTTAGCTGTTTCATCACAGTTCGCTTCTGCTTCATTAAAAAAAGAAAGCTGTCCTGCGATATCATCCAGTTTTTCTGTATGACGACCAAAACGCTGCTGATTTGCCAGCCGGATCTGCTCTACAAGGTTTTCGTAGTTCTGCTCCAACCGATCAAGCCGGTCCTGCATCTGGTAGATGACATCGTTCTTGGTTTCATGATCCATCTTATTCAGTTCATCTGGAGTGAATTTTTTGCACATGATATCTGCCTTTCTTACTGAGAGTAGTATAGCAGAAATCTGTGATAAATGCGAACCAGCCCGCAGGCAGAGTTCGTCATTTTTTTCTGTCACGAAAGCCATCAGAATCCGTATGAGGGTCTTTGGAAATATAGGGTTTTCAAGGTGCAATTGCATCGTTCCTGCGTGATAGCAGGCGAACGAATTGTTCTGATTCGGTTATCCATCGTAAACGATAGCAGTTCTTTTCAGTAGCAAAACAGAAAATATATTTTCTCTGTTTTGTACAAACATTTCAATAGATACTTTTCGGATCGACATCTTTGATTTTGGGATCCAGGGGATTTAAACCCATCATAAGATACTTGTACTGTTCTTCGGTAAGGTCCGCTGCTTCCTGTGTATTCCTTGGCCAGGATAATCGTCCCGCTTCAAAGCGTTTATACAGAAGTAAAAATCCGGTACCCATCCACAAGAGTCCTTTGCACCGGTCAGAACGTTTTCCACAGAACAAAAAGAGTGTTCCCTTCTCGAATGGATTTTGTCCATACTTATCGCCGATAATCGTCGCCAGTCCATCAATACCTTTTCTCAGATCAACTGTGCCGCAGGCAAGAACAACACGGCGAATACCAGCTGCATCTTCAAGCATGTGACACCTCCTGGAGAATCCGACGCAGAAGAGCATCAGAGATTTCATTAGAAATATCAATCTGCAACGCTGCAGTACGAATTGTTGCAACCGGTTTGCTGAAAACCATGTGTGTATTCGCTTCCGTGGAAACAGAGCATGGAATTTCAACAAAAGTTACTTCTGACTTCTCTGTCACAGCTGGAACCGAAGCATTTCCCTTCATTTCTTCATAAGCTTCTTTTCGGAATCGTCTCTGCCAGTGATAGTAGCTTTGCTCGCAAATGCCATTTTCATCCATCCAGCGTTTTGCTGACTGACCTGCTGGTCTCTGACCACAGGCCTGAATAATCTTTTTCCAGTACGCTGCACGGACTTCATGAGTGCACTGATCCATAGTCTTTAGTCCTCCTTGAAAAAATCTATTGTTTTTCTCAAGTATGCACTAAAAATGGATTTCGCAAAAGGCGGGTGGTTTGACCTTTACTGTTAAGGTTATGTAGTTGCTGACTTGATTTTGTATCCTTGGTTACGAGCGATTATGATGGCTTGTTCTATAGTAATC
>CAVABC010000153.1:0-3572 GCA_963586665.1 Acutalibacteraceae bacterium | reverse complement strand
CTAGTGTAGTGACACATTGATAATTGAATCAATCATATAATTTGTGCTATATTATAATTGTAGATAGAATCAGCATTATCGGAGGTTATACTATGGCACGACCAAAGAAAAATCATGTTCAATTATCGGATAATGATGTTAAACATTTAAAGCATCTGTTAAAGCAAAAAAATACAAATCAAACTGCCGCTAACCGATGTCGAATTTTGCTTTCCCTAGATGAAAATCATCCGCCAGCATTATCATACGATCAGTGTGTTGCTACTTACGGGGTCAGCAAAGCGACTATTTCTACGGTTGTAAAAGCCTTTGCCGAGGGAGGAGTTGACTCTGTGCTTGTTCGAAAACGGAGTATCAACTCTGACAATGCACGTCGCAAAGTCGATGGGCGTGTTGAAGCGAGACTCATCGAAATAGCATGCAGTCCAGCACCAGAAGGACATAGCAGATGGACGATACGGCTTCTTGAAGATAAAATGAAGATTATCCTCGATGAACCAATTAGTCGTGAAACCATCCGTCGAACTCTAAAAAAAACCGGCTTAGACCTCACCGCAGCGACTATTGGTGTATCCCAAACATAGCAGATCCTGATTTCATTGCTGCTATGGAGGATATCCTTGATGTTTACGAGTTGCCATTTGACCCCTTTTGCCCAGTTGTCTGTATGGACGAAAAGCCATATCAGCTTCTTGGAGAAGCACGGGAATCATGGGCAATGCGTCCGGGAGACAACAAAAAGATTGACTCCGAGTATATTCGCAATGGAACCTGCAGTATATTTGCTTTCATAGAGCCGCTTGGTGGTCGCCATCATGTAAGTGTCAGAGAGCATCGCACCGCAATTGACTGGGCTGAGGAGATTAAATATCTCGTTGATGAGATATACCCAGATGTTGAGAAGATAATTCTCGTTATGGATAATCTGAACACCCACAAACCTGCATCCTTATACAAGAAGTATCCACCAGAAGAAGCCCGCAGGATCATCAAGAAGCTTGAAATACACTACACTCCCAAGCATGGGAGTTGGTTGGACATTGCTGAAATAGAACTCAATGTAATGACTCGACAATGTTTGTCGCGTCGGATTGACAGTATTGATGCTCTTAGGAGCGAACTTGCCGCTTGGGAGCGGGAACGCAATAGCAATCAAGCAACTGTAAACTGGCAGTTTAGAACTAAGGATGCACGTATTAAATTGGTTTCTTTGTACCCTGAGATATAGGCTCTGGGTACAAGATAAGTTTAATTATCAATGTGCCAACACACTAGGAGAGCTTGCTGTGTCACTTTGCCTGGAAAACAAGGCAGGAATGATGGCATCCCTTACAAGGATTTCTGATGTGCCTTATCAGGTAAGTTATACGTCGGTTCCCATAAACCAGGTGGCAAATAAAGAGAAAAAAGTTCCACAGGAGTGGATCACAGAATCCGGAAACGGCGTTACAGAAGATATGATAAAATATCTGCGGCCATTGGTGCAGGGAGAATTATCCTGTGAGTATGAAAACGGAGTTCCGAAATTCTGCGTTATTCATGAATAAAAGAAAAGTTTTATTTAAGGACAGAGTAATCCGAAATCGGATTATTCTGTTCTTTTCTTTTGTGTTATGCTGAAAAAAAGATCAATAACTGACGCAAAAAAATGCAATTGAAAAACCATACCATCATGGTAAAATACAAGGTGTTTGTTGATAAAAATACATTGGAGGATATTTTAGATGAAAGACAAATACCAGAAAACGGTATACGCCTGTTTTGTAGGCTATATTGTTCAGGCCATTGTAAATAATTTTGTGCCGTTGCTTTTTCTGACATTCGAAAAAAACTATCATATTCCGCTGAGCCAGATCACAATGCTGATTACATTTAACTTTGGAATCCAGCTTTTGATCGATCTTTTGTCAGCGAAGTTTGTAGACCGGATCGGTTACCGGATTTCCATTGTTCTGGCACATGTGTTTTCGGCAGCAGGACTGATCTGTCTGGTGATCCTGCCGGATCTTTTGCCCAACGCATTTGCCGGATTATTTATTTCTGTAGTAATCTATGCAGTAGGCGGCGGCCTGATCGAAGTGCTGATCAGCCCTATCGTGGAGAGCTGTCCAAGTGACAATAAAGAAAAAGCAATGAGCCTTCTTCATTCTTTTTATTGCTGGGGCCATGTGGCGGTCGTGCTGCTTTCCACGATTTTCTTCCGGGTATTTGGAATTGAAAACTGGAAGATCATGGCACTGATCTGGGCGGTCATCCCAGTTGTAAATGGCATCGTATTTACAAAAGTTCCTATCGCAACTCTGATCGAAGAGGGCGAGACAGGAATGACCATAAGAGAATTATGCAGGAATAAAACATTCTGGATACTGATGTTAATGATGCTCTGTGCAGGTGCAAGTGAGCAGGGAGTCAGCCAGTGGGCATCCACATTTGCGGAGCAGGGACTGGGTGTAACCAAGACCATCGGAGATCTGGCAGGGCCGATGGCATTTGCAATTCTCATGGGAAGTTCCAGAGCTTTTTATGGAAAATTTGGAGATCGGATCGATCTGGATAAATTTATGATTGGCAGTAGCATTCTCTGTATTTTCTCCTATCTGTGTATTTCCCTTGCGCCATCGGCGTTCATGTCACTGATCGGCTGTTCCGTCTGCGGATTTTCTGTGGGAATCATGTGGCCGGGAAGTTTCAGCAAGGCATCTGAGGCATTACGAAGAGGTGGAACGTCTCTGTTTGCACTTCTGGCACTGGCTGGAGACGTAGGCTGTTCCGGCGGCCCGACACTGGTCGGTTTTGTGTCAGGAGCGTTATCAGATAACCTGAAAAAAGGAATCCTGGCCGGTGTTATTTTTCCGGTGCTCCTGCTTGTGGGGATCCTGCTTCTGAAAAACAGACAGAGTGCAGACTGAGATAAATCTTAAATATCATAATTGACTATTGACAATAGTACGATTTCGAACTAATATCTAAAAGGTACGAAATCGTACTATTTTTATATGGAGGCAAATATTATTGATGAACCGTGATAAAATCAACCGGATTTATGAATCCGTACAGAAAGTGAATCAGGTATATGAAGTATGGGCTGCGAAACATAAACTTACTTTATATGAAATGCTGATGTTTTATGAAATTTTCCAGAAGGAAAATATGGAGATCACACAGAAAGAACTGAGTATAAAACTGGAAGCACCAAAGACATCTGTCAACAGTATTATTAAGAAACAGCTGAATGCAGGATATATCGAAATGCGTGTCAATCCACAGAATAAGAGGGAAAAACTCATCTCTCTGACAGAAAGTGGGGAACGTTATGCAGAAAAACTGGTCCGGCCGCTGCTTCAGTATGAGGAAGAAGCGGTAGGAATGTTGGAGGACAGAGAAGTGGAAACCGTTATTGCTGTACAGAATAAATTTGCGGATATCTTACTTGGTAAGATAGAGGGCAGATAAAGAGAGGAGATTTTTTTGAACACACAGGTAAAATTAGAACATGAAGTCAGTTTTCGCTGGCTGATCGTATTTGCGTTGCCGACGATCTTATCCAGCATTTTTTCCAGTCTGTATACGAC
>CAVABC010000152.1:0-3615 GCA_963586665.1 Acutalibacteraceae bacterium | reverse complement strand
GCATCTCGTCAATCTTTTTATCCTTGTCTTTCAGAGCCTCGTCCCTTATATCAAGATCGATAATCAATGATTCATCTGTCATATCATTCATCGCCTCCATCTCTTCATAATGAGCATACAAATGCTCGTACAGCAGCTTGGTATATCTTTTAAGCCTGCGAGCATCATCGAGTGTAATATTGCCAAGCTCATAATTAGTTTCTATAGATTTGATTATATCATTATTAATTATATTTGACAATTTCTCGAGATTTTCAGGAGAGCGTTCTTTCTCCATGAGGTCACGTACACGAAGAAGTGCAAATGGAATCAATATGATCATCTTTCTGCTGTTAATTTCCTCAGTAGATACAAATGAATAAATAGTCCTAATACGACCTTCTTGCCTTAATGCAACTTGTGGATTACTACCTGCAACATCTTTTCATACGAAAACTGTTGCCTTACCTTTTCATATCCCCTCTGCGCTATTGCAATTCTCTCATCATCATGTGTCAGATAATAGCAAACCTTATCTTCCAAATCAGCCATGCTGTCATACAATACCACTTCCTCGCCGGGTATAAAATATTCTGCCAGCTCAGGCTGATAATTTGAAATCAAAAAGCCTCCACTTCCCATAATATCAAGCACTCTCAGCGGCATACCTGACGTGATGGATCTACATGTGATATTGAGATTTATTTTTGACTGCCTATATATATGTGGCAATTGCGTATTATAGTCCACCGGTGGCATTATGTTAATCATGTTAAACTTATTATTCAGGTCAGCCGAATATGTTCTGATATTATCAGTATCTGACCCTGTATAAAGTGCAATGTCTGTGTATTTACTGCAGCATTTCAAAACATTCAGGCGTTCTATCTCGGCAAGCTTCTCAAACAACATATTCTCATAAACCACTTCATGTGGCAGTTTAATGTCCACACTATCATCTAATCTGATGTATTTGTCCAGTTCACCAACAATATCCTCCGTCAAGAGTTCTGCAATCAGATCATACCCATACACATTTAACTGGCTATTGATCAATCCATCAAGATATCCTCTCAAATATGGAGGCAGATAATTCACTTGATTATACATATTTTCATTATACAAACTTCCAATAAAGCTCACATCATGCATATATGATATGTTCTGTAAATCAGTTCCGAGCATATTGTTAAGTTTATTGACATTCACAGCCAATGGTAAATGAAATGCGTTCTTTACACCTTTTCTGATAAAATAATTACATTGTTCTCTATCAAAGAAAAATATCCTGTTACATTCATTGTACACAGAATCTGAAAAAAGTGTAAGCTGTGGACAGTCATATATCCATGAACAATATAATATTCCATACTTTTGAGCCGCATAAGAAAGCAACGGAATGTAATCAAACGAAAAAATACAATCATATGATCCGTTGTCTAACTCATTATATAAGTTGTTTGAAAAAATCTCATCATTTTCATAATTTTTTATAGGATGCTTCCATATTTCATAATAAAATCCTAGCTCAGAAAATGCCTGACATATATCTGCGTTGCTATTCGAATTCCAATCATAATATAATATTTTCATAAATCTCATCAATCCGTTTCCACACAGCTCCCTTAATCACAGCGCCCTCACCTGTATTATAAATCTCCGTATCTGTAACGCCTTCTATTCTTCTCTCTATCCATTTCCTATATATATCAAGATTTTTACTGGTGTAAACCATATCCCCTGTATTACTTCTGACCTGACGAAGACCAGCGTTATTTTCAATCTTCCGTCCTTCTCCCAAAGCATGCGAGTTACCGCCTGTGTATGCCAGATCAACCCCAACAAAGATAATCCGCTTTGCCCCAAAGCGAAGCGATATATCCAATGCCGTAGTAGTAACCGACCCTCCGGTTTCAAACAGTGTTGCTCCTAACGATTTGGCTTTTTCTTCCGCCGGTAAATAGCCACTCTGGTAAGCCACATATATTTGTCCATTATAATATTCCACTATTGATGCAGATGCAGT
Organism: Acutalibacteraceae bacterium; assembly: GCA_963586665.1. GTDB lineage: Bacteria > Bacillota > Clostridia > Lachnospirales > Lachnospiraceae > Roseburia. The sequence continues at coordinate 1,610 of CAVABC010000152.1, read as the reverse complement.
AGAAAGAAGTATCATAGGAATACCTTCCAAATCGACGGCCTCTATCTGCTTATACATATGAGGCTGCGGATCAGTTATAATAACCACATCCGGAATAATTCCATTACTTACGAGCTTTCTTGCAATATGCCCTGTTGCAAAAATCATTATTCTATCGCGGTATTTTCTCATCATATCAAGTTGTGAATCTACCGAAGGCCCGGCACCTACAATGACTACGTCCTTGTCTGCAAATAAAGATCTAAGCTCACCACATTCAGGCAGATTAAGTCTGGATAATGCATCAAAATTCTCATCCAGCAAATGTCCCTGTTCGCGCATACTGCTTGTCGTGACAAAAAAATCTTCCAATAAATGCCTGATCTGCTCATCTTCGACCATCTGTATAAAAGGATAATGTATCAGCAGCTCTGCGTTTTGCATTTTTTCAAACTGTGTGCTAAGTTTTCCTACAAGTTTTTGTGGATCATCATAAACTATATCCAGCTTGTCGCCTGCAATATACTCGGTCCAATCCACATATGAAAATGCCATCTGCAATATAACAATATCGCTTTCATAAACACAGACCTTGACAGACGGATATCGACTCAGAATTTCCAAAACATGATAGCCAAGCCCCATTCCAAAAACCGAATAATACTCAGCCTCCCCAATACTATCTATCAGCATTTTGGCTTCTCTGCCCGGATCGACCGAACTGTGCAGATAAAAAGAATGTCCCGAAAGCCTCGCCTGAACCGTCGGCTGTCCATTTACCGCAAGCCCCGGCACAAATTCTCTTGATTGTAAACCGGTTCTATCCGCTATTTTTTCAGGGTCAATTATGTTTTTATTTAATAGGTCCCTGTCATATGCAGCATAAAAATCAGGATCATATTCTTTTAGTGCATTCATGTTTTTCTCATAAAAATCAGGAACCTGAACTAAGCCACGTTCCTGAAATCCAATCTGAATCTTCTGCAATAAGGGAAGCAAATCGCCCTCTATAATATCAGCCTGAAGGATATAATCACCATTATCCTGCGCATCAAGCAATGCCGGTAAAATAAGCTGCAGCTCCTCTGCCAGCGCCTTACAGTCTTCCTGTAAAAAAATATATCCTGCAATGGCATTTAAATTCTGTAACAGATGCGTAAGTTTGCCTGTTCCAATGAAGAAATTCTGTTTTCTAAAATTCTCAACAATGTCATATGAAAGCTGAATACTCTGCTGATTGATATAGAATAAGTTTCTGTCCATACTCGTCCTCACATAACTTTTTAGTGTATTAATAACCATCTAAATATATCTTTTTTTGTGTTGCATATAACTATTCACTTATATTTTATCGTGCAATGCAAAATCATTATAACAATATTTTTTTAGCAATAATTCTTATCAAAGTTGGATCCGATTTTTTTGTTTCTGACAATTTATTACTCTCAATTTCAAAAACTATTTCATATCCTAATTTTCTTAATTTATTTATAAACACATCCTTATCAATAAACCTACGATAATGATCATTATATATATATTCATTTTCTGAAATTTTTTTGCCAACACCATATAACCTGGATTCTCAGGTTAACATGACGAGGTTGGCACCCTCACCCCAAGTGCCTCAT
>CAVABC010000151.1:0-3628 GCA_963586665.1 Acutalibacteraceae bacterium | reverse complement strand
CCTTTAGCATCTCCTCTGTGGTGCGCAGATATAAAGGTGCCTGTTCATCCGCATCCTTAAAGCCTTTTCCTGCCATGATGATACGTCTGTATATCTCATCTTCAGGATTTAGGAAATGCACATCACAGGTTGCAATAACAAGCTTTCCGAACTCCTCACCTAGCTTTACGATACGCTTGTTTATATCTATAAGATCATCATTTGAAGCTATATCCGAGTCCTCATCTCTTATCATGAATGCATTGTTGCCAAGAGGCTGTATCTCAAGATAATCGTAGAAGTTTACGAGTCGGTTGATCTCCTCCTGAGGTCTTCCGTTTAGGATGGCGCGATACAGCTCTCCTGCCTCGCAGGCTGATCCGATAAGCAGACCGTCACGGTATTTTATATACTCGGATTTTGGTATTCGCGGCCTCTTATTGTAGTAAGTGATGTGTGACATGGATATAAGCCGGTACAGATTGGTACGTCCCTGATCACAGGTGGCTAGGATGATAGCATGATATGTAGGCATTTTTCGTATCATCTCAACAGAGGATTTTGCCATGGTATTGATGGAATCAAGATCCTCCACGCCCCTGTCTTTTAACATCTGTATGAATTTTACAAATATCTCCGCTGTACATGCGGCATCATCTACAGCCCTGTGATGATGGTCAAGCGATATATTAAGAGCCTTTGCCACTGTATCAAGCTTGAAACGGTTAAGCTGTGGCAGCAGTACACGGGCAAGTGCCACGGTATCTACTATGGTCGGGTTACATTCCATGCCAAGCAGCTCACAGTTTCTTTTAATAAAGCTCATATCGAAATCTACATTGTGGGCTACCATGGTACAGCCCTTACAAAACTCCATAAACTCAGGCAGGATGACATCTACGGTCGGTGCACCTATGACCATATCATCTTTTATCGAGGTAAGCTCTTCTATCCTGAATGGAATAGGCACCTGAGGATTTATAAAGGTCGAAAATCTGTCTACGATCTCTCCTCCCTCCACCTTTACGGCACCGATCTCAATGATCTTGTTTTTCTCCGGTGAAAAACCTGTTGTCTCTATATCGAAAACCACATATGAGTCATCCAGACTCTGACCGCGTGAGGCTTCAACGATATCCTTTGTATCGTCCACCAGATATGCCTCAACACCGTATATGACCTTGAATTTGTCATCTACTGTATGGTTTGCATCAGGGAATGCCTGCACATCACCATGATCTGTGATGGCGATAGCCTTGTGTCCCCAGCGCATCGCACATTTTACAATGTCCTTTACGTCTGATACACCGTCCATATCACTCATCTTTGTATGGCAGTGTAGCTCGACACGTTTCTCGGCAGCAGTATCTTCACGTTTTGTGGTAAAATCAGGTATTTTCTTTATGCCGACAATAGATGTGATGGAAAGGTCACTGTCGTATTTGTCAACGGTCACTACACCCTTTACCTTTACGAAATTGCCCTTTGCCACATATGAAGTGATGTCAGACACATCATCATTTCTGGCAAAAAGCTTAAGCATTATGGTATCGGTAAAATCTGTTACTGCAAACATGATGATGGTTTTCTCGTTTCGGATCTCACGGCACTCGACATTTAATATCTGTCCTTTTATGGTCACTTCTCCGATAGGTCCGTCTATCTTTTCAATAGACATTTCCTCGTCATCAAAGCTCCTGCCGTATACGATATCAGGATCGTTGTCATATTTGCGTCTGAAATCACCCTTGCGCTCAAATTTTTTCTCGAATTTCTTTTCAAACTTCTTCTCAGGTTTTTTCTCAGCGGTTTTGCCGCTTTTTTTCTCGGATGAAGCTTTGTCATTTGCGGTGGCAGTTTTAGCTTCTTTGCTGTCTCCGGCACCTACAAACATTGCACCATCATCCGCTGCGGCAGGTGCTTCTGCTTCCTCGTCAGAGCCTTTTACTATGGCAAACTTAGTGCGGGCGATGATGTTTTGTACTTCCTGCTCTATCTGCTTGTCTGCATTCTGACGATATTTGCTTACCTTTGGCTTTTCATATTCGAGATTTATGATAAAATCAAGTCCGCATCTTTCACAGAATATCTTCTCGAGAAACTCGAGCAGGGAGTTGCCGCGTGTTTTTGCAATGATCGTCTCCTCAAGTGTGATCGTTGCATGCTTATCGTCAGTAAACTCCCAGTTCGAGGTGCGCAGCAGATTGTAAAGCAGTACACTGTGCCTGTTTATCTCATCAAGGATGCTGTCAAAGTAGACATCATAAAGAGTCTTCGGAGTATACTGCGAAGACAACTGATATGATTCTATGATTTTGACGGTGATATCCTTGCTTTTGAAGATCTGTCGCTGAATATTTTCTTCCAGCTTCCAGATATTTTTCTTGAAGATAAGACGCTGGGCTTTTACATATATCCTGTAAAAGTCCCGCGCATGATTGACACTGAGCTTTGTGACCTCTGCGGTCTCGAGAAGGTTATCCATCTCGCTATCCAGTTTTAAAGTGGGAAAAACTTCCTTAAATGTCTTTGTCAAAATTATTCACCCCAATGATCAAGCTCATATTTAAGAGCCGGTAAAAGTTCCGCTTCAGGTACTTTCTTAAATACCTCGCCTCTTTTGATAATAAGTCCCTCGCCTTTGCCTCCGGCTACACCAAGATCAGCTTCCTTTGCCTCTCCCGGACCGTTTACGATACAGCCCATTACAGCAACCTTGATATCCAGATCATAGCCTGAAACCATGGTCTCTACCTGATTTGCAAGATCTATAAGATCTATCTGTGTACGTCCGCAGGTAGGACACGAAACAACCTCTATGCCGCCTTTTCTAAGGCCCAAGGTTCTGAGTATAAGCTTTGCTGATTTTACTTCCTCCAGAGGACTTCCTGTAAGGGAAACCCTTATTGTATCTCCGATACCCTGATTTAATATGAGTCCAAGTCCTATTGCTGATTTGATGTTACCGCTTATGATGGTGCCGGCTTCTGTTATTCCTACGTGAAGCGGATGAGCAGTCTGTGATGCGATAAGCTCATGGGCTTTTACACACATCATGACATCTGATGACTTGATGCTTATGACAAGATTGTCATATCCCATATCCTCTATGAGCTTTACCTTGTCAAGAGCACTCTCCACGAGTCCCTCAGCCGTTACTCCGTGATATTTTTCTACGAGATTTTTCTCTAAGGAGCCGCTGTTTACACCGACACGGATAGGTATGTTGTGAGCCTTTGCTGCCTTAACAACTGCTTTTACCCTGTCTGCACTACCGATGTTACCGGGATTGATCCTGATCTTGTCAGCACCGTTTTCTATGGCTGCGATCGCAAGCTTGTAATCAAAATGGATATCTGCCACAAGTGGTATTGAGATTTCTTTTTTGATCTCGCTTATTGCCTTTGCAGCTTCCATTGTAGGGACTGCGCAGCGGATGATATCGCAGCCTAGATCTGTAAGTGCCTGAATCTGGGCTACGGTGTCAGCTACATTTTCTGTCTTGGTGTTGGTCATTGACTGAATAAGTATCGGGTTACCGCCACCGATCACTTTATTTCCGATTTTTACTACTTTTGTATCCATGTGTATTCTCCTGATTTAAAGTACGTATATGTATGCCAGTACAGTATTATGATATACTGTACTG
>CAVABC010000150.1:0-3802 GCA_963586665.1 Acutalibacteraceae bacterium | reverse complement strand
ATTCAGTACAGAAATATGCGGTACCGCATATTTCGTAAGAAAACTAATATTACGTTGGAGCAAGCGCTCATCAGCGTAGCTGATTTTAATGCGCTTGCGGCTCGCAACAGTGAAGGTACTGAACAGTTACGATAAATATATACATTAGGAGGAATACGATGGATCAGGAAAAGGTCATAGTCATAGACTTCGGTGGTCAGTACAACCAGCTTGTTGCCCGCCGTGTCCGTGAATGCAATGTGTACTGTGAGATTTACTCATACAAGATAGACATTGAGAAAATCAAAGAAATGAATCCAAAGGGCATCATCCTTACAGGCGGCCCAAATAGCTGCTATGAAGAGGATTCACCATCATATCAGAAAGAATTATTCGAGCTTGGCATACCTGTGCTCGGTATCTGTTATGGTGCGCAGCTTATGATGCACAAATTAGGTGGAAAGGTTATCACACCGGAAGTTGGTGAGTATGGAAAAACAGAGATCACCTACTCTGAAAATGGTGTCATGTTCAAGGATCTTCCATCTACATCAGTATGCTGGATGAGCCATTTTGACAGAATCGCAGAGGCAGCTCCGGGCTTTGAAGTAGTAGCCCACACAGCAGACTGCCCTATCGCAGCCACACAGAATGTAGAGAAAAAATTATACGCAGTACAGTTCCATCCGGAAGTACTCCACACAATAAACGGAACTCAGATGATCTACAATTTCGTCCGCGGTGTATGCGGATGTGCCGGTACCTGGAAGATGGATTCTTTTGTAGAGAATGCCATAAAAGAAGTACGTGAGAAAGTCGGAGATGGAAAAGTTCTTCTCGCACTTTCAGGCGGAGTTGATTCATCAGTTCTTGCAGCTCTCCTTGCAAAAGCAATCGGAAAGCAGCTTACATGCGTATTCGTTGACCACGGACTTCTCCGTAAAAACGAGGGAGATGAAGTGGAAAGCGTATTCGGTAAAGACGGAGCATTTGATATCAACTTCGTCCGTGTAAATGCACAGGAACGTTACTACAAAAAGCTCGCAGGCGTCACAGAGCCTGAGCGCAAGAGAAAAATAATCGGTGAGGAATTCATCCGTGTATTTGAAGAAGAAGCAAAGAAAATCGGAAAAGTTGATTTTCTTGCACAGGGAACCATCTACCCTGACGTTGTAGAGAGTGGACTCGGTGGAGAGTCAGCCGTGATCAAATCACACCACAACGTAGGGGGTCTGCCAGACTATGTTGATTTCAAAGAGATCATCGAGCCACTCCGCAACCTCTTCAAGGACGAGGTCAGAAAAGCCGGACTCGAGCTTGGACTTCCTGATTACCTCGTATACCGCCAACCATTCCCAGGACCTGGACTTGGAATCCGTATCATCGGTGAAGTCACAGCCGAGAAGGTGCGCATAGTACAGGATGCCGACTGGATCTACCGCAGTGAAGTTGAAAAAGCTGCAAAAGAGTACAAAGAGGCTAATGGTGAAGAACCATTATGGATGCCAAATCAGTACTTTGCAGCCCTTACAAATATGCGCTCAGTCGGTGTAATGGGTGATGAGCGTACTTACGATTATGCTGTAGCAGTCCGTGCCGTGCGCACAGTCGATTTCATGACAGCTGATGCTGCTGAGATACCATTTGATGTACTTCAGACAGTAATGAGCAGAATTATCAATGAGGTGAAGGGTGTCAATCGTGTATTTTATGATCTGACGAGTAAACCACCGGGAACGATTGAGTTTGAATAAAGGAAAAACGAGCCACAAACCCTTATTTTATGGGCTTTGTGGCTCTTCCTTTTTACTCTGTGATGTTAATATGATGTTGAGAAAAAAGGCCTCGTTTTTCTGATACGCAAAATGCACATTATTTATGTGATGTGGGGATACCTGTCAGAGTGAGGGACTTGTTCGTGTTGAAATCAGTCGGATTATATGATAGGATATCTTCGGGTGCCACCATAACGGTAGGCGGTTGACCCTCCTTTGGAGGGTGCGTGTCCCCTCCAATACATATACCCGCAAGGGAGTTCAATAGTTTTGTCTTTTGGACTTATGGTGAAAGGAGGGATTGCCCATGAATATGGCAGATTTTATAGCAGTGGTAAGCTTATGCTTGACCTGCTTTAGTCTAGGGTATTCCCTAGGCAAAGATAAGACACAAAAATAGCCGCCCCGACCTGCAAAGTTGAGCGACTATTTTAAATAGCTATCAATAGGGTCAACCGTCTATCGGTGGCACCTTTTTTTCATACTCAATATAACACGAAATCATTCTGATTTCAATAGAAAAATGCTCGCCCCGTTCGACCAGGACGAACATTTCTTTTGGCTTGCCAATAGCTTCATGTAACTTGTTGTTAGCATTGCTTGCCTTTCTCGATAAGAGAAATAATAAGCACAAATAAAAAAACCTAACCTGTCGCCAACAGGTTAGGCAGTGTCCATAAGGACATTTTCACCAACTTGGGAAGCTCCACTCTTGGAGTGAGTTCCGTGGAAGGCATCTGTTCGAGCAGGTGCCTTCCTTTATGCTCAATATAGCATAGTTGCACGAAAAATTCAATTCATTTTTTGCTTTTTATTACGCTTATTACGTTTATTTATAAATTTTGATGTTTTATACGCATATTACGCATATTTGCAATTTTGAACCTATCTGCGGAGCTGATCAAGTCGGTCTGCAAGCTTCTGGTCCTTATCAGGATAAAGGTGCGAATAGGCATCAAGTGTGGTCTTTACGGATTCGTGACCGAGCCTGTCCGCTATCTCCAACGGAGAAAATCCCATCTCTATGAGCAGGCTTGCGTGAGAGTGGCGCAGGTCGTGGACTCGTATTGGCTTCAGTCCAGCCTTCTCGGCAATCTTCTTTATCTCTTTGTCAAGAGAGGTCTTCTGGAAGTAGAATATCCTGTCTTTCTTGGAAATCCCATAGAGCCCAGAGATGTATTCCTGTATGCTGTCATAGAGGAATCCGGGAATGGAGATACATCTCTTTGCTTTTGGTGTTTTAGGCTCAAGGAACAGCTCCACACCATCAATCTTTGCATAGTTCTTGTTGATGTCTATTCTCTTTGACGGAAGAATGTCTGCGGGTGTGAGTGCCAGAAGTTCTCCCGAACGCATACCGGTATAGAAGAGAATGTCAAAGGCAAGCTTCATAGATGTCTTGCTTTCAGCTTCCGAGAACTTCTCATATTCCTCCTGCGTCCAGATGTTCATTTCGTCTGCCTTGCTCCGTCCAATACTGCCTGCCGCCTTGCAGGGGTTCATAGACAGGCGGTAATGGGAAACTGCATAATTCATTATGGCAGAGAGCTGGTTGTTCACAGTCTTTAAATATGTCTGGGAGAACGGCTTGCCCTCTTCATCACGATAGGAGAGAAGCTCGTTCTGCCATTTCCTGACCTTTATTGTATCGATGTCACAGACCTTCTGTTTCCCGAAGTATGGAAGCAGTTTCGTCTCAATGATAAATCTCTTTGCGAAGCGGCAACGCACAATGAGCAGTTGAGCAGTAGAGAGGGAGCTGCGGACTATATGTCAATAGATAGAGGGAGGCTTTACCGGATTGAAAGTGGTATTGCTACTCCTTATCCAGAAGAAATTCGACTAATGGCTGACCTATACAATGCACCAGAACTTGAGAATTACTTTTGCAGAACGATGTGCCCGCTTGGGTGCGAAATGCCAAAAGCAGAACTAGTACATCGAATAATAATTAACTGACACTTAACGATTCATTAGATTTAACTCCAGCTGATTCAGCCTCTGCAACACTGATTTCATCCATTTTGTATGTCCAATGATAAACTACA
>CAVABC010000149.1:0-3844 GCA_963586665.1 Acutalibacteraceae bacterium | reverse complement strand
GCCTATGACTACGCGGACAGACATGCACTGCTTAAAGGGCTGCACAGCTTTGATGATGATGTAATAACCGCGGCAAAGGCATTGTCGGAGCATTATAACAGCTATTCAAAGCATATAGAGGCATTAAATATACTCTCAGTAAAGATATTTGATACCTTAAAGAAATCACACGGACTTGGGGCAAGAGAGAGACTGCTGCTTCAGATCGCGACAATACTTCATGACTGCGGCAAATATGTCAGCCTGTCAAACGGTCCGAAATGTGCATATGACATCATAATGTCATCCGAGATAATAGGTCTTACACATTCGCAGCGTCAGATCGTAGCACTTACAGTGCTTTTTAACAGTCAGCCGCTCTGTGAATATGAGGATTTAAGTGATGAGATAACTAAAGAAGAGTATCTTGTTGTGGCAAAGCTTTCTGCGATACTCCGTGTGGCTAATGCGCTTGATCAGAGTCACAGGCAGAAGTTCAGAAATATCAGGATATCCTTAAAAGGCAAGGAGCTTATTATCACGGTGGAATCCTTTGAGGATATGTCACTTGAACAGATACTTTTTGAGAAGAAAACTTCGTATTTTGAAAATGTATTCAGTATAAAACCTGTACTTAAAGAGAAAAAGATCATGATGTAGGAGGTGAAAGGTATTATGGAAGAAAATGTGAATTACAAAGATCCTAAGTATTTTGAAAACAGAGAGTTAAGCTGGATCAAATTTGACCAGAGAGTACTTGAGGAAGCAAGAGACAAGACTATACCACTGCTTGAGAGACTTAAATTTTTAAGTATCACATCATCCAACTTAGATGAGTTTTTTATGGTAAGGGTTGCCTCGCTTAAGGACATGGTTCATGCCAATTACAAAAAGCGTGATATTGCGGGAATGACTGCATCAGAGCAGCTTGCAGCGATAAACAAACAGACTCGTGAGATGGTTGATCTGCAGTATAGCACCTATAACCGTTCGCTGCTTCCACTGCTCAATAAAGAGGGGATATATATTTACAGCAGACATGAGGAGCTTGACGATAAGCAGAAAAGCTTTGTAGATAAATATTTTGAGGAAAATGTATATCCGGTGCTTACACCTATGGCTGTTGATGCATCAAGGCCTTTTCCACTTATCAGAAATAAGACTTTAAATATAGCTGCACTATTAAGTGGCAAGCAGACGAATAAAGAGACTGTGTTTGCCACAGTACAGGTGCCGGGAGTGCTGCCAAGGCTTGTGCAGCTTCCGGGAGAAGAGGGGACTTCATGCTTTATACTTTTAGAGCAGATCATTGAGAGGAATATAAGCAAGCTTTTTTCAAACAATACCGTTGTCTGCGCTTATCCTTACAGGATCATGAGAAATGCCGATCTTACCATTGACGAGGATGAGGCATCTGATCTGTTAAAGGAGATACAGAATAAGCTTAAGATGCGTCAGTGGGGCGAGATCATAAGACTTGAAGTAGAGGACGGCATGGACAAAAAGCTGCTCAAGTTCTTAAAGAGCGAGCTGCGTGTGGCTGACGAGGATGTGTTTGATATCGCAGGACCTATAGATCTTACGGTGCTTATGAAGGTATTCGGCATAGATGGATACGATCATCTTAAATATTTACAGCCGACACCACAGCGTGTGCCTGAGATAGGTGAGGATGAGGATATATTTACCGCGATAAGATGTCAGGATATATTCCTGCATCATCCGTATGAGACATTTGATCCAGTGGTTGATTTCATAAGACAGGCTGCAAAGGATCCTGATGTGCTTGCAATAAAGCAGACTCTCTACAGGGTAAGCGGCAATTCGCCTATCATAAGCTCACTTGAGCTTGCAGCGGAAAACGGCAAGCAGGTCACTGTACTTGTGGAGCTTAAGGCCAGATTTGATGAGGAACACAATATCGTATGGGCGCAGAAGCTTGAGAAAGCAGGCTGCCATGTTATATATGGTCTTGTCGGACTTAAAACGCACAGCAAGATCGCACTTGTCGTAAGACGCGAGGAGGATGGCATACGCAGATATGTGCACCTTGGAACAGGAAATTATAATGATTCTACCGCAAAGCTTTACACAGACTGCGGTATATTTACCTGCAAGGAGTCTATAGGAGAGGACGCTACTGCGGTATTTAATATGCTCTCGGGATATTCGGAGCCGTCGTCCTGGAATGACCTTGTGCTTGCACCGTACTGGCTCAGGGATAAGTTTCTCTATCTCATAAAAAGAGAGATAAAGAACGTAAAAGAAGGCGGTGAAGGACACATCATCGCAAAGATGAATTCACTTTGTGACGCAAAAGTTATTGCGGCTCTCTATGAGGCTTCGGCAGCAGGCGTAAAAATTGACCTGATAGTCAGAGGTATCTGCTGTCTTAAGGTGGGAATACCGGGAGTCAGCGAGAATATAACAGTAAGATCTATCGTAGGTAATTTCCTTGAGCACAGCAGGATCTTCTATTTTGAGAACGGAGGAGACTATGAGGTATACATGGGAAGTGCCGACTGGATGCCGCGAAATCTCGACAAGCGTGTGGAGATCGTGTTCCCGCTGCTTGAGGATGATATAAAGGAAAAGGCTCTTCATATCTTAAAAGTAGAGCTTGCCGATACGGTAAAGGCAAGGATCATGAAACCGGACGGAGAATATGTCCGTGTGGACAAACGCGGTAAGGAGATAATCAACTCACAGAAACAGTTTGTCGAGGAGGCCAGGGCAGCAGTCCCGAAGATAGTCGATGAGAGCAAGGGGCGAATTTTTATTCCTGCTGAAAAAACTGTTGACACAGGCAAAAGACTGTGATATATTCTAGTAGTTGTATGAAAACAAAGTAGAGTATCCACTCTCACCTAAGCGCAAACGCGCGACTTAGTGTTTATATTTTCAAACATTTGTGTTGAAGATTGTATAGTGGATAGTCTGCCTATCCACTATTTTTTATGGAGGTACAAGACAATTAGCGAATTAATGATTAATGAACAGATCAGAGACAGAGAAGTTCGACTGATTGGAGCCGATGGAGAGCAGTTAGGTATTGTTTCTTCAAGAGAGGCCCAGAAAATTGCAGACGAGGCAGGACTTGATTTAGTAAAGATAGCACCAAATGCGAAGCCACCTGTATGTAAGGTGATCGATTACGGTAAGTATCGTTATGAGCAGGCCCGTAAGGAAAAGGATGCAAAGAAAAAGCAGAAGACCGTTGAATTGAAAGAGATTCGTCTCTCACCGAACATTGAGGCTAACGACTTGAATACCAAGATGAATGCTGCAAAGAAGTTCCTTGCAAAAGGAAACAAAGTAAAGATCACTCTTAGATTCAGAGGACGTGAGATGGCTCATATGAATGCAAGCAAACATATCCTTGATGACATTGCAGAGAATCTTTCAGATGTAGCGGTAGTGGAGAAAGCACCAAAGATTGAAGGAAGAAGCATCGGTATGGTGCTGGCAGAAAAGAGATAACAATTTAAGGAGGAACACACAATGCCAAAAATGAAAACAAGCAGAGCAGCTGCAAAACGTTTCAAAGTTACAGGAACAGGAAAGTTAAAGAGAAATAAAGCCTACAAGAGACATATCTTAACTAAGAAAACAACAAAGACAAAGAGAAATCTCAGAAAAGCAACAATGACAGATGAGACAAATGTTAAGAATATGAAGAAGATTTTACCATACATGTAATCGTAAGTTTTAGTTAAGGAGGAATCAATAAATGGCAAGAGTTAAAGGCGGTTTAGGCGCTAAGAAAAGACATAATAGAACATTAAAGTTAGCAAAAGGATACAGAGGCGCTAGATCTAAACAGTATAGAGTAGCAAAACAGTCTGTTATGAGAGCCTTAACAAGT
>CAVABC010000148.1:0-3884 GCA_963586665.1 Acutalibacteraceae bacterium | reverse complement strand
ATTACATTGAAAAGAAAGCAAGTGAAAATGCTTACAATTTATTGACAATGTTAGTTGTTATAAATCATATTAATTTAAAGATAATACAGAATAATTATGTTTGGGCATATAGATCACAAACACTTGAAAGCGCAATATCGATACCTTTAATTATTATGATTACTTCTGTGATGTGAGAAGTTATCATGGATATATCAATGGCTCTTATCACCGGTGTGATACTGGATTTTGTTGGGGTTAAAAATGTTTGATAATCAAATGTTTATAATTATAGATGCAATATGTTTAGCGCCAACAATTGCCTTAATAATAGTGAAAGATTTTCTTGAATACATAAATGTTGATAGGAACAACAATAAAAATTAGGAAAAAGAGTTGCAGTTGCAAATAGCAGTGACAAAATGAATAATCTGTGCCAAAATGAGCCACCTGCCGCACGAGAATATTCACAAAAATAAATAAACGAAATGGAGGTACGCATAGATGGATATGTGTTACAGTGGAGCACTGGTGCTCCCTAGCAGTTATGCGGTTATGAATGAAGAGGAGATGACTTTTAATTAATTAATTTTATATGTAGGTATTTTCATTGGGATGCTGTTGACTATAATGTATGTAATTTTATTCATAATTCCTACTATTTAGGTTAATTAGCAAAATCCCTTAGTTCATAGGGATAATTATTTTGATATTCGGAATTATGACAATAACTGTTCAAGGAAAAATTAAGGAAGCTATTGAGCTTATTATAGAGTATTTTTAGAGTGATGAAGAGGGGATAATATGAAGAAAGATTTAAAAATTTTATTCATACATTTATGGTTGCAGAACAAGCTGGAATAGATTGAATTTTTGGTATTAGGATGATAAAATGTTATTAGGCTTTAGCTAACAAGCATGGAAGAATAGGGGGACGCAGATGGAAAAGAATATTGTGTATCATGGAAGTAATGTAGAAGTTTCGATTCCACGTATTCTCCAAAATGGGTTTTACAAGGATTTTGGATATGGATTTTACTGCACCAGTTTTGAAAAACAGGCAAAGCGGTGGGCAATGACAAGAAAAGGTGCATCTGTAGTAAATCATTATGAATATACACCAAACACAGAATTGAATATATTGACATTTAATGAGATGACCGATGAGTGGCTTGATTTTGTCGCGGACTGCAGAAGAGGAATTGAACATGATTATGACATTGTGGAAGGCCCCATGGCAGACGATCAGATCTGGAATTTTGTGGAAGGATTCATTGATGGCAGAATCCCAAGAGATGCATTCTGGGGGCTGGTAAGATTTAATTATCCTACCCATCAGATTGTGTTCTGTACAGAAGCCGCACTGAAAACATTGACTTTTGAAGGGAGTGAGGCATTATGAAAAATAAGTACTTCCCAGACGAAGATATAGAATCGAATGACCTTTATTTTGTATGTTATATGATAGAGCGTGTAGCAAGACACATTAAGCAGAAAAATAAGTATGTCGTAAATACAATCGGACGAGATGGTTTATATCATTTGATTAGCTGTGCAAATGTATTGCATTGTGAAAATCCATTGAAGGTAGAAGAAGACTGGATAAGTGATTATGATTTAAAGAACGGAGATTATGACATTACAGAAGTAGATAAAGAGATTGCTTCAATTATTCCTTCGCCTTTGGATATGGGAGCAGTATATCAGCGTCTGATAATAGATACCTTGACTTCAAAAGAAGATTTTGTAGATGGGATAATCAGGGTATATAACAATGAAATATGTGATGTGATTGATAATTACAATTGTAGTGCATTTTATGAGCCATCGTATGTGATTGCACGAGCATATCAGAACGGTGGATTCTAATACACTAAAGAATGACACGTTATTTGATAAAAAACAGGCGTAGAGTTAATCTCTGCGCCTGTTTTTGGGATACCTATTCACTTACCACAACCTTACAATCTTTCTTAAAGCAGGCAATTCCATACTTGATAAAATTGCGCATGCCATCCTGCTTCAGCTTATCCACATATGATTTTTCTTCAATCTGTTTCAGAGCTTCACCGCAGGCTGTATCCATATCACCATTTTCAGCATATTTCAGCTCTATCACTATTCCTGTTCTGTTGTCTGGAACTTCAACAAGGATATCACTGTAACCTATCCCGGATTCTGTATTTGATTTTATGAGCCAGCTTGCTTTGTAACCAAGCAGACCGAGCAGGATACCATGGTAGAAATTTTCTTTTTTGTCCTTAGCAACCGCGGTATCTCTTATACTTATCGTATTCCAGAGATAGTCACCGAAAAGCTGCTCTATTTTTTCTGTATTTTTCTCGACAAATGCATTGCAGAATTCTTCGAGTGTCTTACCATCGTTTGAGGTAGTGTCACTGAACCATTCACGGATCTTTTTAATAAAAAGATTTTTAATCTCTTTATTCGGGATAGATAAACGTACCTTTCCATCTTCGGTAACTCCCTGTTTGGTCAGATATCCTGTGGTAAAAAGCACACTCCACAGGTTTGCTATGCTCTTATCGAGTTCGTCATAGGTAAGTTCCTGTGAGATTTCTTTTTCAATACATTCGCCGGCTATCAGCCGTTCAATCTCATCCTTGGTCTGGACATCAGCTTTGTCTATGAAACTGCGGACTATTGCATTTCCACTTGAATTAGACCAGTAATCCTGTGGTTTTGAGGTGGAATCAAATTTAAGCTGATCAACGTAATTTATCACATCCCACGGGCAGTACACATCGGCATTGCCAAAGTGATAACCATCATACCATTCTTTGATTTCTGTGAAATGTGAATCCAGATTGTATGCAGCTAAAAGCTGTTTTACTTCATTATCCGTGAATCCGAATTGTTCGTCAAATCTGGAATCCATGATTGAGAGCACCTTAAAGTTATTCAGTCCGGTAAAGATACTTTCTTTGGATATACGAAGGCAACCTGTCAAAATTGCAAACTGCAGATAATCATTTGTCTTTAATGCCTGACCGAAAAGTCCTCTGATCAGAGAGACCATTTCATTGTAGTAGCCATTCTGGTATGCTTTGTCGAGCGGAACATCATATTCATCTATTATGATGACAACTTTTTGACCGTAATGCTTATATAATAGTTGTGACAGTTTGCGAAGACTGTCATTGATATTTTCATCCGTACCGGTAAGCATTTTTACAAAATATGCTTTATCTTCATCTGTAAGGGTTTCACTTGTTTTGAGATAATAATGTCTGTCCATTTCAGTGGAAAGAATTGATTTAAGCATCATTTTTGCATCTGCAAATGTCAGACCTTCAACGCCTTTTAATGTGAGAAATATTACAGGATATTTTCCCATGTACTCATCACAAAGAGCTTTATTCTGTGAAATATATAAGCCATCAAAAAGTGATCTGTCTGTACCAATCTCAAAAAATGAACGCATCATGCTCATATTTAAGGTTTTACCAAAACGCCTTGGGCGGGTGAACAGGGTTACTTTCGCCCAGTTTTGCAATAATTGTTCGATAAGTTTGGTTTTGTCTATATAATAAAATTTGAATTTTCGTATATCTTCAAAATTTTCAATTCCTACCGGTAATTTAAAAGTGTTTACCATATGAACCTCCAGATATCAGATGATTTCGCCACATTTACATATAGTATAACTGATTAACTGTGAAATTACAATTTAGTTAATAATTATCATATTATTGTTTATTTTTTAAACAAAATCCATATAGTTGCATTCCAATGCCAATCGCACAAAAAGATAAGATAATGGAAACTATCCACAAAAGTGTTGACAATCCTGCATCATGAAAACGTTTTTTTCCTAATTGATAAAAATACACCAGTTTACAACTTTATAAATGATAGACTTGCTGACAAACCAGCTGTTTTAA
>CAVABC010000147.1:0-3993 GCA_963586665.1 Acutalibacteraceae bacterium | reverse complement strand
AGAGTAGTCTCGGAAACTATTGAATAAAAGCTGTATGATTTATGCAGCAAACAACCATGCCGGATTCTGCAACGAAAATAATAGAAAACGGCATGACTTTAAAACCTCCCAGCGGCAGGTTTTTGAAAACGTATTCAGGAAAAGCTTTTAAGCAGCATCCAGTTTTGCTTTTTTCAGGTGTGCATCCAGATGGATATTGATCCCTGCAATCATGGCAAAGAAAGAATAACGTTTTTTACCATGAATCTTCATATCATGCAAATGATAATCATTGAGGATTCGATTATTTATCCGCTCCGAAGCTGTGCGGTTATTGTAAGTCCTTTTGTATTCTTCAGTACCTCTTGGTACGGGAGGATAAAGGCGTATATCCCAATCAGGTTTGGTATAAAGGCAACGCCCGTAGGAGGAAGGGGAGCAGGGCACGTCGCAGGTACACTTTTCCTCTTTCCCACAGGCGACCGGACAACGCCATTTACAATCATGGCGTTTCGGACTATATCCCCAATAAACCATGCGTAATCCGGCAGCACACAAAGGAGTGCCATCGGTATCAATGTTCAGACGCTTTGGAATGCTTTCCGGTCTTCCGCGGTTGGAATTCAGGTCAATGAAGGGGAGAATGTCCCATTTTTTGCAAAGCTCATAGGTAGGATAATTATCGTGGGCAGAATCCAGGCAGAAATTTTTAATCTGTAAATCAGGATTGATTTTTCTGAATTCAGCCAGTGTAATGATGCCGGAAACACTGTCATGGCGCCTGGCATCAAAGAAACGGATCTGTAGGGGCAGATCGGTTTGGTACTGTTCATTGTGACAGGAAAGCATGTAAAGAGTATGTCCGTAGAAGTAAGTATTAAGGTCACTATCCCATCCCCAGGAGGCATCTGGGTCAGAGTAATGGCGAGGACAGGAACAGTTGTAGATTTCATGATCCGTACAGTTGCAAACTTTGTGGCCATAGGGATTTGCATGTGAATGTACACAGGTACCATCACCGGATGCAGTAAGATTGTCAGGATCAATCAGACCCAGTTTTATGGAAGGTGAAACAGCCGCAATGGAGAAAAGCTGTTGTAAGGCTTTTTCGTAATAAAAAGGGAAATCCCTTTCAGTCAGGGCGTAGTCAGCTGTTTTGCCAGTGATGCCGGAATGTCGGTTAGGAAGTTTTTTGTTCTTTCCAGGTTTGGAAGACGGTTTTTTATTTTTAGAGACAGGGAAAAGGTCGTCGCGTCTGAACTTTTCAAAGCCGGGATTGCGCAGCCACAGGCGGTTGATAAAGTCAAAGTATGAGCCAAGAGGCGGCAGGGAGTCAGGAGAACAGCCGATAAGGAGGGCGAGAAGGTCATCGCCTGCAAGTTGAATCGTCCATTTGGTAAGACTGGAAAATTTCTGGTCGAGCATAAGGATGAAGGAACGCAGAATTTGAGGCTGATTCAAAGCAGGGCGTCCTGTGTTGGAATAAAAAGGGGCAAGAAAATCCCCCACAGGGTCAAGATTCATGGAAGCAAGTTTTTGCCATGAATCGGACATAGAATAAAGTTTTTTGAGTTGTGACGGATTTAGTGAAGCCACAGCTTCAGAAATAAATTGCTGATATTCAGCATGTGTTTGCCAGTGTTTTAACATATGAGGCACCTCCGAAAAAAATTTCTTTTAACGAAGGGCGAAGCCCCAAATTTTTGAAGATTTGTCAAGGGGTTTTTGAAAAATATTCAAAAAAATGAATAAAAACATGAGGTAAACAAAGAAAAAAGGATAATAAAAAAAGAGCGGAAATATGGAACTTATAGAGTTTCCGAGACTGCTCTGTTTAGTAAAAGGAGAATTTTCTGAAATCTGAACAGATGTAAGTAATCTAAGGGAGGATTAGAAAGTGAAGAAGCAGGAAATAGAAAACATCTACGCAACAGTTCTTGCACCTATGACAGGTACAGCAGTTGCATTGTCAGAAGTTCCTGATCCGGTATTTGCGGAGAAGGTACTTGGAGATGGACTGGCAATCATTCCGGAAGACGGAAAGATCGTAAGCCCGGTAGACGGAGAAATCACTACAGTAGCTGAAACCGGACATGCGTATGGTTTTACATCTGACAGCGGTGTAGAAGTTCTGGTGCATGTAGGACTTGAAACAGTATCTTTAAAAGGGGAATGCTTTAAGATTCATGCAAAAGCAGGTGATAAGGTGAAAGCAGGTGATCTGATTGCAGAAGCAGATCTGGAAAAGATCAAAGAGGCAGGACTCAACTGTATTACACCGGTTCTGATTTGTTCAGATCTTGAAGATAAAGAACTTGCATGTGCCAAAGGTCAGGTAAAAGCAGGTGAGACAGAAGTACTGACAGTAAAAGAAACAGAAGCATCCGAGCAAAATGCAGCAAACGCTGTTGAATCAGGCGAGAATGAAAAGAGCACATCTGATACAACAAAAGCAGCTACTTCTGAGAAGACTGAAGAAAACCAGGCTGATGCGAAGAAAGAAAAGAAGAAATTCCACTTCAATTTCGATTTCCTTCAGAAACTCGGTAAAGTTCTGATGACGGTTATCGCAGTTATGCCGGCAGCGGGACTGATGATCAGTTTAGGAAAACTGGTACAGATGGCGGGCGCAGATCTTTCTGTCGTCATGACAATCGGAAGCACAATGGAGAACATTGGATGGGCGGTTATCAATAACCTGCATATCCTGTTTGCAGTTGCAATCGGTGGTTCCTGGGCAAAAGAACGTGCCGGTGGTGCATTTGCGGCATTAATTACTTTTATATTAATCAACCAGATAACAGGATCTATTTTCGGTGTTACATCTGACATGTTGAATGATGCAACAGCAGTAACACATACATTATTCGGAAAAGAAATTCTGGTAAACGGATATTTTACTTCTGTATTAGGTGTACCGGCATTGAACATGGGTGTGTTCGTCGGAATTATCGCAGGATTTGCAGGAGGAGTTATTTATAACAAATATTACAATTACCGGAAACTGCCGGAGGCACTTTCATTCTTTAATGGAAAACGTTTTGTACCAATGGTATGTATTGCATGGTCTGTGATTATTTCTCTGATCCTTGCAGTTGTATGGCCGGTTGTACAGTCAGGAATCAATGCATTTGGTGTATGGATCGCAAACTCATCCTCTACATCACCGATTCTGGCACCATTTATTTACGGAACACTGGAACGTCTGTTACTTCCGTTTGGTCTGCACCATATGCTGACCATCCCGATGAACTATACTTCTTTCGGCGGAACTTATACGATCGCAACAGGAATTAATGCAGGAAAAGAAGTATTTGGACAGGATCCGCTGTGGCTTGCATGGGTAACGGACCTGATCAATTACAAAGATGCAGGAAATATGGAAGCATATCAGAACCTGCTTACAACAGTAACACCTGCACGTTTTAAAGTCGGACAGATGATTGGAGCAACAGGGCTTCTGCTTGGTATTGCACTTGCAATGTATCGCAGAGTTGATAAAGATAAGAAAGACAAATATCGTTCCATGTTTATTTCAACTGTACTTGCAGTATTCCTTACAGGAGTTACAGAGCCGCTGGAGTTTATGTTTATGTTCTGTGCACTGCCACTGTATATTGTCTACGCAATTCTTCAGGGATGTGCATTTGCAATGTCAGGAATCATTCATCTGAGAGTACATTCTTTTGGAAATCTGGAGTTTATCACAAGAATTCCGATGAGTATCAAGGCAGGACTGGCGGGAGATATTATTAACTTTGTGATTTGTGTTGTTGTATTCTTTGTGATCGGATATTTTGTAGCATATTTCATGATTGGCAAATTTAAATTTGCTACACCGGGAAGACTTGGAAATTATATGGATGACAATGCAGATGATACAGCCGGTTCAACATCCGTTACAACAGCATCAGGGAATGGAAACAAAGGAGGATCAGACAGTCAGGCAGAACGCATTATTGCGCTGCTTGGAGGCCGTGAGAACATTGTATTTGTAGATGCCTGCATGACAAG
>CAVABC010000146.1:0-4048 GCA_963586665.1 Acutalibacteraceae bacterium | reverse complement strand
CCTATGAAGTATTATCAAACCACGAAAGCGGCTACGGAAGATATGATATAATGCTCGTACCACGTGATGGATCAAAGCATGCGATGATTATGGAATTTAAGGTAAAGGATTTTCAAAAAGAGGAAAAGCTTACCGATACGGTCAGGGCAGCACTTTCCCAGATAGAGGAAAAAAGATATGACAGCCAGCTTATTGAAAAAGGATTTGATGCAGCAAACATAAGGCATTACGGCTTTGCATTTGAAGGAAAGCATGTACTTATCGGGAAATAATTACAAAATACACCTTGACGAATACGTGATATACGCATATCATAATATATAAGTGAAAGGGAGTAGCTGGCACGACAGTGCTTACTTATCCGTCAGTACGATCGGTATATCGATCCGGAAAGTGATTAAATGGCGAGACTTTTGTTGTTTTATACAGCAGAAGTTTCGCCTTTTTTATATTCTTCTGCTGATAAAACAGACTGGTAACTATCAACTTATAACTTATAGCAGAAGGAGGAAAATTATGATCTTTGTAGCAATTTTAATGTTGGCAGCAGGCTTTTTCGCGCTGGTAAAGGGCGCGGATGTGTTCGTGGATGGAGCGGCTGCGCTGGCGGGACGGTTTGGAATACCACAGCTTGTGATCGGACTTACGATAGTGGCTATGGGGACTTCGCTGCCGGAGGCTGCGGTCAGTATTACCGCGGGAATGAAAGGAAATGCCGGGATAACGGTCGGAAATATTGTCGGCAGCAACATACTTAATATCCTTATAATACTCGGAGTGACAGCACTTATCTCGAATGTGGCGATCCAGCGATCGACATTCCGGTATGAGATACCTTATATGCTTTTTATCACAGCAGTGCTTCTTGTGATGGGTGCGACAGGAAATGAGGTTACATTTGTTGAAGGTGTGATATTGTGGATACTTTTTATACTTTATAGAGGAACATTGAAGAACTGTTATAACTGGTGATTTTGTGTGAAAACATTACCAAACTGCCATAACAGTAATAAAAAGCACTATTTATACGAACTGCTACTGTAAGATGATTATGATGTGTGGCAGCAGATATGATACTGATGGATATTAAATGTAGTTAAATTGGGAAATCTGTCAATAATTGCTCACACAAATGAGTGATAAATCATCAAAATGATAGTAAAAATACCGAAAATATAAACAATAAATTAAAATTAGCACTCACACTTGACAAGTGCTAATAACGGGTGTATAACATAGTCAGAACAAAGGAAAGGAACAAAGAGATCAAAAGATCAAAGGTTCCCGAAACATCCCGGTTCCAAAGAAACAAGGTTGACACGGATTTATTTTAAGAAGGAGAGATGACTTATGTTGATGCCTAGTATTTTTGGAGAAAACTTATTTAACGATGATTGGATGGATTTTTCATTTCCTGATGTTGACAAAGTGCTTTATGGTAAACACGCAAAGAACGTTATGAAAACTGATGTCAAAGAACATGACAGCGGCTACGAAGTAGATATTGATCTTCCGGGCTTCAAGAAAGATGAGATAGAGGCAAAGCTGGAGAATGGTTATCTGACAATCAGTGCTGCCAAGGGACTTGACAAGGAAGAGAAGAATGAAAAGGACGGTAAATACATCCGCAAGGAGCGTTATTCAGGCGCAATGAGCAGATCATTCTATGTGGGCGATGATATCAAACAGGAAGATATCAAGGCAAAATATGAGGATGGTATATTAAAGCTTTCAGTTCCAAAGAAGGAACCACAGAAAGCCGTAGAGTCTAAAAAGACCATTGCCATCGAGGGATGATCAGCCGATAGATCAAGTCAGTTACCTGCCTACAGGTATCAGCTTAGTGGCAGTACCTTGCAACAGGCTTCTGGAATAAATAGCTAAAAAGCAGACATTTAGAAAGGAAGCGATCATAATGGATAAAAACCCAAAGCATCCATTAAAGAAAAAGAACAAGGCCGGTGAGAAGAAACACCAGAAGCATACATACGAATAGCATCCGTTATGGAATACTGTCGAGCAGACACAATGTACCCCAGCCCGTTACAGGGTTGGGGTATTTTGCGTCTGGGGAGCTTACTGCCGAATATATATTTTCCCTTGCGCCTTTTATCAGACAGGCTTTCAGCTTATCCCCATACATATATCTGTCATTTCCGCGCACGATCCCCCATTCCATGAGAAGTGCGGCAGAGCCTGTCACGAAAGGAGCTGCCATGGAAGTTCCGGTTTTTGAGGTATATCCTCCCTGAGGAGAGCAAGATACGATATCCACACCGGGTGCTACAAGGTCAGGCTTTATCTGGTTAAATGCCCAGGTGTAGCCACGGCCGGAAAAAGCAGCGGTGCGATTGGTTCTGCTGTCATAAGCTCCGACAGTTATCACATTCATGGCAGTGGACGGAAGAGTGAGTGTTATATCAGGGGTTGCATATACAAAGGCCGTCTGTGCTCCGCGCAGTGACGCAGAAGGAAACCAGATATCCCACGTTCCGTCCTTTACCGATATCGGTGACAGACGAAGCTGCCAGATACCGGAGGTGATATAGCTGCCGATTCTGGCAGAAAACTCCACATATATTTCCTGAAAAGGACTGTAGGGAGAAGGACTGCCACCGGTGATATAGATATTTGTCCGGTCAAGTTCGTATCGATAGGAAAATCCCTTTCCCGAATTGGCAAGCGTATCAGGCACGGATATTGAGGTGCCGTCAGGTGCAACTAACTGTATCCGTATCTCATCCCAGTATTTTTTCCAAAAAAATAGGGAAAGTGATGGCTCATACTGACCTATGGTAAATTCGGTCATGGCAGGATAGGACGAGCCTCCGGCATGGCTGTAACCTGTTCCGTCATTGCCGGAACCTGCGATAATGCTGCACCTGTAATTTTCCGCGATGAAATCTATGTAAGTCTCAAGCAGCGAGGTGCCGCTGTGAGATCCGCTGTTTGTGCCAAAGCTTAAGTTAATCGCAACAGGCAGATTAAGCTCTATTGATTTTCGTATACAAAAATCCACTGCCAGCATGATCTGTGTAGTTGTGGGAAACATAGAACCGCCTGAAGTGGCAAGTTTTACCACAATAAGTGAGCTTTCATATGCTACACCGCGGTACGTGCCATTGGAAGCATTGCCGTTTCCGGCAGCAATACCCGCCACATGTGTACCATGCCCGGAAATATCCACACTCGGACAGATAGCCTGTCGCTCGGCATAAGTCGCGGCATTTATGGCTGCTGTGATCGTGTCACGATCATATAATGTACCAAACAGAACATTATTTTTATTGGAAAGTGCATTTGAAATATCAGAAACTGTACTATCAGGATCATAGCCAATAGTCTGATCCCATAGAAATTCGATCCGGCTTCTGCCGTTTTCTATAAAATCAGGATGAGCATAGTATATCCCCGAATCAATGATAGCCACCAGAACCCCGCGTCCGGACAGGTTGTAGGGCGAATTTCTGACAGGTGTAATGCAGGACGCCTGACTTGCCTGATACACTCCATAGTTGAACTGTTTCGGCTTTTCCATATATATGATCTCATCGCGCATTGCCACACGGTTTACAAGTGTTTCTTCTATAATAAGTACCGCATAATTTCCCAACAGTTTTGTTATGATAACAGACTGGAATTCTTCTTTTATATTTTCTATATCGCCTATGTATTTCACAATCACTTCCCAGCTTGCCGTTTCCGGTTCATAGCCGCTTGCCAGCTCATCTGATGATGCCAGCTCCTCCGGTGTTGCCAGCAGAGCCGCTGATAGCTGTGTTGATATCTTTTCACTGAATTCGATTTCCATATATTCCTCCGATTTTTATAGATTGGAGCCGTCTGCCTCCTGCCGCGCTGCTGCCGTATCGGGGGTGCGCTGTGACAATTCGTGAGAATTGCGTAAATTTGTCAGGTGTCGAATTTCGGCTTAAAGTTTGTGTACATTCGCCAGATGCACACTTTCGCTGCGGCGTACGTCTGTGGCACACAGCTCTCACGATTTCTTAGTCTAGTGGGAGTAAATGCCGTTTCCAGCTAAGTTTAT
>CAVABC010000145.1:0-4091 GCA_963586665.1 Acutalibacteraceae bacterium | reverse complement strand
TGCAATTCGATGTATACCTTAGTGACCCGCACTACACCGAGAAAGTAGCAATTTACTATGCGAAGCTAGTAAATTAGCGGATTTCGAGGTGGAGTCAGATTACGGGAATGCGAAGCATGTAGTAATCTGATTAATCATAGATGAGGGGCAAAATACCTTTTGACCCTCATATCATGTTATAACATAAAATTATGTAACCATATCAATTTAGTAATTAAATTGGGGTAAGGGGATTTTACTTATAATCTTCTATTTTAATCTCACAATAAATCGATGTCAGATTGTTTATTTTCAAATAAAGATCCCCATGCATAAAAATACGGCACATATTATATGCCAACAAAAAAACTGATAAAAGTATAAAAGACACAAATAAAAAGATAATTTATGTGCGCGGGGATACAGTATCTCCGCGCCATATGTGACATTATGAATTTCTTAATTATTACGATTTTATTACATATAGTTTGAATATGAGATTTCACAATGGTATAATCTATATGACTGTAGCATAACTATTACAGTTACATATTAATTACATCAGAAAGGATTTCTACACATGAAAAAGAAGTTATTACCCGCATTGATCATAATCGGGTTGATCATCCTCGTTTCAGGCATAATAGGAGTTTCAGCCCTTATCAAAAAATATACGCCTACAAAAGAGACAAAAGATCTCGGTGAATACTTCAATATCTCATCAGAAGATGAAGCAGCTCTCATCGTAGACAATACTGTCTCTGATCACAAGGCAAAAATAATAGATGGCAACATATATGTTGATTACAATTTCGTCCATGATTCTTTAAATTCAAGATTTTACTGGGACGCAAATGAAAATGTACTGCTTTACACAACAGCAACTGACATAGTATCCGCTGCTGCCGACAGCACCACCTACACAGTTACAAAACAGTCGAACGACTTTGGTTATCCGATCGTAAAAGCTACATCCGACTCAGCTCTTGTAGCTCTTGATTTTGTAAAGCTTTACTCAAATATGGCTTATAATTCGTATGAAGATCCGTCACGTATAGTGATCACAACCGACTGGACAAAGGTAGAAACCGCCACAGTATCAAATGCAACCCAGGTAAGAGTAAAAGGCGGCATAAAGAGTCCTATCCTTAAAGAAGTATCAAAGGATGATCCAGTCACTATATTGGAAACCGGTGACAACTGGGATAAAGTTGCAACCGAAGACGGAATAATAGGATATATCAAGTCCAAAAATCTTTCCGACAGCAAAGAAACTACACTCGAAAATCCCGACTATACAGAAGAGACTTTCTCTCATATTAAAAAGGACAGCGACGTATGCCTTGCATGGCATCAGGTGACAAGCAAATCCGCAAATTCAAAAGTTGCTTCTGTCATATCATCCACAAAAGGTGTAAATGTTATGTCACCAACCTGGTTTTATCTTAACGATAACAACGGTAACATAGCAGATATCGCAAGCAAGGATTACGTAAGCTACTGTCATTCACAGGGTATCGAAGTCTGGGGACTTTTCAGCAATCTCGAAAATACAGATGTAGATGCTGCATATGTTCTTACACATACCTCTACAAGAACTACTCTGATCAATCAGATCATGTCAGCAGCTTTCAACTATGAGCTTGACGGAGTAAATATTGATTTTGAAAACCTCACTCAGGAAACATATGGTGATTCTTATATAGAATTCATCAGAGAACTTGCCATAAAATGTCACAACAACGGAATATCCCTCTCTGTGGATGTAACCGTACCTGCAAGCTACAACAAATTCTTTAACCGCGCAGATATGGCAAACTTTGCAGACTATGTAGTTATCATGGGATATGATGAGCACTACAACGGCTCTGATGCCGGATCTGTCGCATCCCTTCCATGGGTGACAACCGGTGTTACCGACACCTTAAAGGAAGTTCCTGCTGACCAGATCATTCTCGGAATGCCTTTATACACAAGAATATGGGAGCTTACTCCAAAGGAAGATGATGATACTGTCTCCGACTCTGAGGATCAGTCACAGTACAATATTTCCTCATCAGTTTATGGTATGGATGCCGCTGCTGCTCAAGTTAGCGGAAATGGTGCTACCGCCTCTTTTGATGAGGAATCAGGACAGAACTTTGCAGAGTGGTCTGTAGGCACAACACTTTATAAAGTCTGGCTTGAGGACAGTACTTCACTCGAACAGCGACTTAAGCTGGTAAGTGATAACAAACTTGCCGGTGCAGCATTCTGGAAGCTTGGTTTTGAAAATTCAACAATCTGGGATACTGTAATCAAATATCTTGACTAAAGTAATACTTACCTATTTACATACTGCTGCATATTATCATATGAAATGAGGGTCAAAAAGTATTTTGCCCCTCATTTATGATTAATCAAATTACTACTAGCTCCACATTACCGTATTCTAACTTCACCTCGAAATCCGCCAATTTACTAGCTCTGCACAGTAAATTACCATTCTAATAAAAAACAGTTAATGATTTGTACTCATACGGTTAAATAACTGTAGAGTTTTGACCAGCTTCTTTGCATTTATTGTCTCAAAAATAACATTTCCAAATAGCACTGAAATATTACCAAATAACACAACTTTATTGAAATAATCTCTAATAAATAGTATGGTTTATTTATACGGATTACTATTTTATATTAAGTAATATTGCTTTGACTTCATAAATGTGTACAGGGAATATTTTAATTTTAAGGAGAAAAGGTTATGAAAGTGGAAAGAACATTGATTAAAATAGCTGTTTGCAATAATAATTTGCTAATTTCCTCTGACATTGAAAGTTGGATTATGGAATACACCAAAAGCATGTCTGCTAATTTTTCAGTAGAAATCTATTACAATGGAGAAACATTATGTAATGATATGGATAACGGCAGAGTATACGATATTATATTTCTAGATATTGAATTAGTAGGCATTACAGGGATAGAAGTTGGACATTACATTCGTGAAAATCTGCATAACGATGATAGCCAGATAATATATATTTCGTCTTTTACAAAATACGCACTAAAATTATTTCCTATCCGTCCCATGGATTTCTTAATTAAGCCATTAAAAAAAGAACATATTATAAAATCAATCAAAACAGCTACAAAATTATTAAATAAAGGAGAGGAGTTTTTTCAATATAAACAAGGGCGTGATTGGAATAAAATATATATAAAAAATATCCTATATTTTAAAGGAAAAGATAGAGAGGTTGAAATGATTACAAAGAATAATGTGATTGTTTTTTATAGTTCTTTAGAAAAAGTATTTGAACAGTTAAAAGACTATAATTTCTTTTATTCACACAAATCTTTTTTAATAAATTATTTTCATGTGGTAGAATTTTTTTACGACAAACTGATTATGTCAAATCAAGATGTGATAAAAATTGCACAGACAAGACGCCCTGCAGTCAGGGAGATGCAAAAAAAATACCTGTTTAAGGAAAATTATTTTGAATAGACAACAAAAAACTTTTAGTTAACTACAATATTAGAATGTAAGAATGAATATTTGATACACTTATGACTGGAATTATAATTGCAATCATGGAGGGAATAAACATGACAATAAAATTAAATTTTAGCAAAAAAATTACGGTATTAGTTCTAGCTCTTACTCTTACAATAGGATTTGGAACTGTAGTTTACGCAACTACATACGGAAACCTTAAAAATGGTGCTTCTACAGAGGAAGTTTTACAGGTTAAATACAATGGCGCTGCATGGAACTATTCTAATTCCGGTTATGACTGGGCATCTTTTAAATACACTAGAAATGGGAAAACTCTTCTTGTTAAGACTGCGTATAGTGGAAAAGTTACTGGCTCTGTGTGGGATGACTTAGTTCATTGGGGAGATAAATATACAACAAAATTTAGTTGGAATCGAGGATAGTTATTTTTCTCTTAATGACACTATTTGTAAATATTGAATTAACGCATAAAATATATGCAGTTATAATTCCTACTTTATAGTTAGTTATTGGATTAATGCGTAGGAGGTCTGATGAAGAAGTCTTTGTTTAGGCTTATGGATAGGGTTGAATTATTGTGTTGTTATACATTTTGTTTTTCTGCTAATAC
>CAVABC010000144.1:0-4218 GCA_963586665.1 Acutalibacteraceae bacterium | reverse complement strand
TGGAATCGGAATGCTTAAAGTACTGCTTATAAGTGCTGTGTATTATGCCGCTGCCCTGTTTATACTTACTGTCATATGCAAAAAAAGAATAGCAAAAGACAAAAAAGCAATATTTATAAATTTATCAGTATTTGCAAATGTTGGATTTATAGGCTTTCCTTTATTGCAGGAATTACTGGGAAATGTAGGAACTCTATATACAGTTGCATATAATATGGCATTTCAGTTGTTCTTTTTTACATATGGAATGTTTCTCATGAAAAATGATGGTGAACTGTCAGTAAAGGCAATTTTTAAAAACAGCATTATATATTTTTCAATAGCTTCGATAGCACTCTATTTCTCGCAGTTGAGATTTCCCGAATTTGTAGATTCTGCACTGTCGAGTGTCGGGGCAATGATGGTTCCACTTTCCATGATAATAATTGGATACGAGATCGCAGCTATGGATATACGCAGACTATACCGTGACAAAATGGCATATATAGTTTCATTCATACGCCTTGTTGCAGCTCCTGTATTAATGCTGATCGCAATGAAAATACTTGGGATACAGCATGATGTTGCTGTTGCAGTAACCATACTTACTGCTTTGCCGTCAGGTTCACTTACAGTCATAGCTGCCGAGGACTATGGAATGGATACGGCACAGGCAGCCTGTGCTGTAGCACAAGGTACAGTACTTATGGTTGTAACTCTGCCGATAGTAGTTATTTTTTCAGAGTTTATTTTATAAGTTTTTTCGTGAAAATTATGAGAAATAAAAAACTTGAAATTAATTGTAATTAATGTTGTAATACAATCATGCAGATGTATTACAACGAAAGAAAGGAGATAAAATTATGTCAGTAGTATCAATTGAGAAAACAAAAGGAAATGATTATGAGAGCATCAGATCAACAGTGCGAAAATGTATTGATGATATCGGAGGATTATCAGATATCATAAAACCACGATATAAAGTGCTCATAAAACCTAATTTCGTTGCAGTACCGGATGACAGATGTTCCGGTGGTGTCACCAGATGGGAAGTAGTAAAGGCAATAGCAGAGAGAGTAAAAGAAGAAGGAGCAATTCCGATTATAGCAGAATCTTCTGCAGCAGGTGTTGATACTGAACAGGTAATCCAGAAGTGTGAATATCAGCAGCTTCGTGACGAAGGATATGAAGTTATTGACTTAAAGAAAAGAAAGATAACAAAAATTCCTGTGGAAAACGGAAAAGTGATCGATGCTATGACAACATGGGATCTTGTAGCTGAAGCTGATGCGGTAATTACAGTTCCAGTAATGAAAACACATGATCAGACAGAAGTTACTTTAGGTTTAAAAAACTTAAAGGGACTTATAGCAGATGGACAGAAAAAATACTTCCACAGTCACGGTGTGGTAAATGGTGTTATTGACATAATTCAGACAGTAAAGCCGGTGCTTAGTGTGATAGATGCTACATTCTGTCAGCAGGGACTTGGACCGATCTTTGGTGAGACTGTAGAAATGGATCTGATTTTGGCATCAAAAGATGTTGTTGCGTGTGATGCTGTCGGCAGTGCCGTGATGGGATATGAAGTGGATGCACCAATGCTTACAGTTGAAGCACACAGCAGAGGTCTTGGAGAGATGGATCTTGACAAGATCGAGGTAAAGGGAGAGACGATAGAGAGTGTTTATCACAGATTTAAAAGATCAAGTGAGGTAGAAATTCCGGGACTGCCGCCATATACACTTTTGTTTGATGAGGGCGCATGCACAGGCTGCAGAAATACAGTTATAAGTGCACTTATGGATCTAAAAGCCGGTGGATATGAAAAATATCTTGAAGGAAAATATGTTGTTGTAGGTCCGGTTAAAGAACTTCCGGAAGGTGCAACAAAGGAAAATACCGTATTAGTCGGAAGATGTACGAAACACCTCGAAGAATATGGAAGATGGGTACCGGGATGTCCTCCGGGAAATGTGTTTGTAGTTCAGGGAATCGTTGGAGATGCTGAGGAAGTAGGAAGACGATACAGTGATGAAAAAGAAGATGACATAAAATAAGAAAACTCGTAGTGTGAAAGGAATTGATATATTATGAAAGAACTGGCAAGATCAATTACAAAGCAGAAAGGTTCTTCAATCCGTAAGATGTTTAACCGTGCGCAGGGACTTTCCGATGTAATAAGTTTTGGTTTGGGAGAGCCGGGCTTTCCGACACCAAAGCATATCGGAAATGCAGCAGCAGAGGCTATAAATCGGGGAGAAACACACTATACCGTAAATGCAGGTATACTCGAGCTTCGTAATGCACTTTCAAAGAAGATGGAAGAAAAGAAAAAAGTACATTATGATCCGGCAAAAGAAATAATCATCACATCAGGCGGAGTTGAAGCATTGTTTTTATCTTTTAAGGCAATTCTTAATCCGGGTGATGAGGTTATAGTGGGAACACCTGCATTTCCAAATTATTTCGGACAGATAGAACTCTGTGATGCAAAGGTTGTTATGGTTCCACTATTGGAGGAGGATGACTTCTGTTATAATGTTGAAAATTTAAGAAACGCTGTGACAGATAAGACCAAGGCAATACTTATCAATTCTCCGTCAAATCCTATAGGAAGTGTGACCGGAGAGAAAATATTAAGGCAGATAGCGCAGCTTTGCATTGAAAAAGATCTGTATCTTATCACAGATGAGGTATATCAGGAATTTATATACGCGGATACTCCATATTTTTCTATTGCATCATGTGATGGAATGAAAGAGAGAACACTGATCGTGGATAGTTTTTCAAAAACGTATGCTATGACAGGCTGGAGATGTGGTTTTGTACTTGGACCGGAGGCTATCATAAGCCAGATGGTAAAAATGCAGGAGAGTGTTGTATCCTGTGTGAATACTCCTACCCAGTATGCTGCTATAGCGGCTTTAGACGGACCACAGGATGTGCTTAAGGATATGCTTTTACAATATGACGAGAATAGAAAACTTGTTATGGAGCAGATCAATCAGATGAAACATTTAAGTCTCAAGATGGCAAGAGGAGCATTTTATGCGTTTGTAAATATAAAGGACACAGGCATGACTTCAGAAGAATTTGCTATTGATCTGTTGGAAGAGAAGCATGTGGTTGTCGTTCCCGGATCTGGATTTGGTGATGGCGGAGAGGGATACGTAAGAATTTCATATGTATCATCGAAAGAGGATACGGTAGAGGGACTTAGAAGGATGAAAGAGTATACAGATGCACTGTAGAAAGGAAGGCTATTATGACAGAGAGAATTAAGAAACTTAAAGAAATGCAGAATGCGGTAAAACCTAGCATAAGTGCTGAACGAGCTGTTCTTGCTACGGAAGCAATTGAAAAATACGCATTTTTCCCACCGGTTTTGCAGAAGGCATATATGTTACGATACATATTAGAAAATATGACAGTTTTCATTCAGGAAGGTGAATTACTTGTCGGAAATCATACGAGTCGACCAAGATGTACACCTGTATATCCGGAATTTAATTCACAGTGGATTCTTGAGCAAATGGAGGATTTCCCGGTAAGAGGAACCGATCCGCTTATAGTGCCGTATGAGGATAAGAAGGCTTTAATGGAAGTGCTCCCAAAGTGGAAAGGTATAAGTTTGGATCAGGTTTTAGAAGAAGCACTTCCTGAAAAAGCAAAGTATGCTGAGAAGTGTGGAATTCTGACAATGGGAAATCGAGATTGTGGAACTGGTCATGTATTGCCGGATTATTATAATCTTATTAGAAATGGACTTGTGTACTACAAGGAAAAATGTAAAAAACTCATTGACGAGACAGTAATAGATTGCAAGGAAAAGCAGGAAAAAGTAGATTTTTGGAATTCTGTTATCATTACTATTGATGCAGCCAGGATATTTGCAAATCGCTATAGCATTCTTGCTGAAAATATGGCAGAAAAAGAAAAGGATGATAAAAGAAAGCAGGAATTATTAGAGATTAGCAGAATATGTAAAAAAGTACCTTATGAACCGGCTGAAAGCTTTTATGAAGCAGTACAGTTTGTATGGTTTATACATTTGATCATAAATATAGAATCAAACGGACATGGAAACTCATATCATAGATTTGATCAATATATGAATGAATTTTATGTTAATGACCTGAAAAATGGAACTATTACAGAGGAAAGAGCAATTGAAATATTAGATTGTTTCTTCATAAAAAATACAGATATTATCAAGCTCAGAGACAAATTTTACAG
>CAVABC010000143.1:0-4343 GCA_963586665.1 Acutalibacteraceae bacterium | reverse complement strand
TTGTCATAGAATTGATTGATTTTCCTATTACATAGTAGCTGCTCATAAACAGCATGTACTTTAGATATCCACCTGCTGTATCGGTCAGATTTGTAAAATGTAGAATAGCAGGCATCAGAAGAAGAATCATTCCTCCGGTCAGAATTCCTGAAAACACCGCAATCTTACATAAGGTATTTCCGCTTTTTTTGGCTTCGGATAAGTTTCCCTCACCAAGCAGATTCCCAACGATAATACTTCCACCATATCCAAAACCAGTACAAACACAGATCAGAAGATTTTTTGTTATATTTGCAATGGAATTGGCTGCAACAGCATCGGAACCAAGATGTCCAAGTATGACTGAATACATGGTAAATCCACCACCCCAGACAAGTTCATTTAAGAGTACCGGACAAACATGCTTCCAGAATTGTCTGGTTATATTGATATTTCTGTTTTTTATGTCTGCTACTCCAATCCAAAGCTCTTTTTTACGATATAACATGTAAATTGTAATAGCAAGACCAAGTCCATTTGCAATAACAGTAGCCAGCGCTGCACCCGCAATCTCCATTCTTGGAAATCCAAAATATCCATAAATAAGAACTGCATTTAGTGCGATATTAACACAGACAACGATTGTGCTGATCACAGTACATTTGCCCACGTAACCACAATTTTTCAGTATTCCCTGTAAGACCTGTAAAATGCCAGAAAACACATAAGATAATCCAATCAGCTTCAGATACTTAACCCCATAACTAATCAGAATAGTATAATTTGTAAACAGCTGCATAAGAGTTTCAGGAACAAATAATGTTGCAATCAGAAAGAGGACAGATACTGCTACTACATACCTCAAAACCAGTCCGGCTGATGTTCGTAATCCATCAAAATCCTTCTTGCCATAATACTGTGCAACAAACATATTCTCCCCTATGGTAAGTGCTGTTAGAATCAAATTAAAAACAAAAGTAATCTGTGACGCCAGTGAAACTGCTGACAGAGAATTTTGATTTAATCCTCCCAGCATGAAAGCATCACATGCACTTACAAGTGCAAGCATAAACTGCTGTGCTGCAATAGGCAACGCTAGTTTTATAATCTTATTTCGGAAATCGTTTTTCATCTATATTTCATTTCCTTTCCGTGCACAATATAAGGATAAATAATTTTTATTGATTTTTATACCAGAATCAGCCATAATAATATAACAAACGTTCGCAAAGGAGATTATTTTGATAGAAGTATTCCCAAGTATAGTTTTAAATTCAGATGCATCTGAAAATGTTATCTATAACATTCCGGATTTCCCTGCATATATAAAAAAAGGACAGCTCTCGAGCTATCCTGATTTTCGTGCAGTCAGTCATTGGCATGACGATCTGGAATTTATTCTGATTCTGGATGGACAGATGTCCTATGATGTGAATGGACAGAAAATTTCTCTGCAACCAGGAGAGGGGATTTTTGTGAACAGCCGTTGCTTTCACTATGGTTATTCTGATACCCATACAGAATGTCTTTTTCTCTGTATCCTGTTATCTCCGCAGCTGCTTTCCGTCAATACTTATTTTGTAGAGAATTGTCTGAATCCACTGATACAGAATATTCATTTTCCTTATCAGAAACTGAACCCATCGATTCAGTGGCAGAATACTATTCTTCGTGACCTTGAAGTACTTTACGAAAAAAACATAGACAAAATACAGCCATTTATTGCTCTGGAAAAAACAGTTCATATTTTCCGGCTGCTTGCTGAAAATATGAACTGCTTCCCGGATTATGACAAAAATACTGAAGACGTTCTAACCCTAACTGCAATGATTGGATATGTGCAGAAAAATTATGCAAATAAAATTTTGCTCAAAGATATTTCCTCTGCTGGTAATTGCTGCAAAACAAAATGCACTTCCCTTTTCCAGAAATATTTAAATGTTTCTCCTATGACCTATCTTAACCGTTATCGTCTGGAGAAATCTGTTTTTCTTCTTCGGAACACTACAATGTCTATTACAGAGATAGCATATGCCTGCGGTTTTTCAAACAGCAGTTATTTTTGTGAGCTTTTTCATAAGTATTATAATACAACGCCCGGCAAGTTTCGCAAAAGTAATAGGTAAGCAATGTCAGAAATGGAAATCCACCTTTTACCAATATAAGACTTATCGCATATCTTGCCACGCTCCTATTGCTCCACCTAGAGCCACAAATAGGAATTCCATATTGTTTCACATCCTTTTTTCTACTCTTTATACAGCTTATCTACCTCGGCTTCATACACAGCCTCAGTATATGCATCAAATAGTACCCACTTTACCAAATCGAAGCTGTCTGGATTTTCCTGCAAAAAGCGGTTTACTGTACTCACTGCAATCTTAGCTGCAAGCTCCACCGGAAAGCTGTACACTCCTGTGGATATGGACGGAAATGCAATACTTCTGATTCCGTTCTCCATTGCCAGCTTCATTGAATTAAAATAACAGTTTGCAAGAAGCTCATCCTCACGCTCCCTGCCACCATACCATATCGGTCCTACTGTATGTATCACATAATCACAAGGCAGATTATATGCCTTTGTTATCTTAGCTTCACCTGTCTCACATCCATGAAGTTTTCTACACTCTGCCAGAAGCTCCGGTCCTGCAGCACGATGAATAGCTCCGTCAACTCCGCCTCCACCAAGAAGAGAGTTGTTTGCAGCATTCACGATTGCCTGTACATCTGTGATTTTTGTTATGTCACCTTTAACTGTTTTTATCAAATACATGTTATTACCTGCTCTTTCAAAATCATCATTATCCTATAAAAATGCATCTTTGCATTCCTCATCCTCAGACTCCTGCCAATGATTAAGCCCCATTTCTTCCCAAGTCACACCATATGGAGAACCACCAGAAGTATACCCTGCTATAAAGAAAAATGTATCATCCTGCTCCAAAACTGGCTCTACTGGTCGATTTTTCAATGCTTTTCGCTTTGCTCTCTTCTGCTGTCTTTTCTTTTTCAGAATTACCGCCTTTTCCTCAGGTGTCTTCTTATGTTTCTTCTCGTCCAATTTTTCCAATGTGATGCCATCATTGATATCTCGTAATATGCGTTCCTCATATTTTGCTTCACGCGTGTCTACGATTTTGCAAAAGTCTTCATACTCAATCCTTGGGGCAATAGCCTGTACTGAAATGAAAAGTTTTTTACAGATAGCGTCTTTTTCTGATGTATCAGGCATTCTCTGATTTTCGAGATAAAACCTGAGGTACATATTGTATGTTTTGTCTGCTATTCTACCCTTCTGCTTTTGCGTCAGGTCTTTGTATTTTCTGTCGTCTCTATTCATCAGCACAGCTCCTGTTGTTACATTCATTTCTTATCTGTTCAAATATTCATTCCATCTGGCATTGCTCTCTTCCAGTTCATGCTTTTGCATAGTACGATTTCGGTTTCATATCACAACTCCGTTACAATGGTCTATTTCATGTTGGATAATCTGTGCAGTCCAGCCGGAATACTTGCCATGCTGCTTCTTAAAATTAGCATCAAGATAATCCACTTCAATTTCCCGATATCTCGTACATGGGCGTATCCCTTCAAGGGAAAGGCAGCCTTCCTCCGTCTGAAATGATCCGGTTTTCTTGGTAATAACTGGATTTACCATAGCAAACTGAAACGGACCTGCTGCCACCACAATAATATTTTTCTTAACGCCTATCATATTAGCTGCCATGCCGACACAATGATCTAGGTTTGCTCTTAATGTATCAAGCAAGTCTGTGATAACCTGCTTGTCTGCTTCTGTTGCATCTATTGATTTCTGAGCGAGAAATAATGGATCCCGCATAATTTTCTTTACCATGTTATTTTCCTTCTTTTGATAATGCCATCAGTATGAGTTTTTCAAATGACTGAGCAAAGCGTACATCATCTTCATCGGTACGCTTTCTCGGTCCTTTTATATGATTCTTATGGGAGCCTCGTCTTGCCTTCTTATTAAGATGCCGCTCCATAAGCATCTGGTCAATGTTGTCATTCGTATACCACTTACCGGATTGGTGAATAGCATATGCACCTTTCCCAAGTGCCATTGCAGCTACACCATAATCCTGAGTAACCACAATATCTCCCTTATGACAAATACTGATCAGCTTGTAATCTACTGCATCTGCACCAGCCCCAACCACAATCACTTCACTGTAATCGGAATACAGCACATGATTTGTGTCACACAGCAATGTGGCTGGAATCTTATATTTTTCTGCTAACTCTTCTACGATGCCTACCACCGGGCAGGCATCGGCATCTACATATATCTGCATTACTGTCTTTCCATTTCCTTTTGAATCCAAGTCATTATTACATCTACA
>CAVABC010000142.1:0-4425 GCA_963586665.1 Acutalibacteraceae bacterium | reverse complement strand
AAACTCTGCAAGTACATCTACATATACCTTATTGCTCAATGTAATCACCTTCCTTTATCCGAAAAATCCATGTGGATGAACGGTATGTTCTTCTTTTGCATTTACCGCCGATAAAATCCTGTCCCGGTACATAAGTCCCCTCTGAATACTGTAAAATCCAAATCTTTTTCGTATTTCATCTACCGCTGAATCCATCTTCATCTGCTTTTCCCGTTTCTCCACACTTGAGAACATATCAATCTGTTCCCAATAATTATCTGTTATTAGGTCTGCACCCCGGACACCAACGCTTCGGATTGGTTTGTGCCAGTTATAGTTTTCCTTAAATATCTGATAAGCATATGCAGCTATCTCTCCGGTGATATTTGTTGCATGGTCAATCTTTTTCTGACGGGTAAAAGAGAATAACTCATTATCCCTTACACTTATCTCAACCACCCTGCACCGGAATCCATTCTCACGAAGTCTTGCCGCAACGCTTTCAGCAAGAATATAAAGAACAATCTTTACATCCTCATCACATACCATATCTTTTGGTGTCGTTGTGCTGTTCCCCACTGATTTAATAGGAGCGTGGGTATTCTCCAGCTTTACAGGCGAATCATCATAGCCATTGGCGAATGACCATAAGATGCTTCCCATCTTTCCAAGATGACTGTTAAGCAGCTCTTCATCTGCCCTTGCAAGATCACCTATGGTTTTAATGCCAAATTTTGCAAGCTTCTGGTTCGTGCTTCTCCCCACATAGAGCAAATCACTTACCGGAAGCGACCATGCCTTCTGCTTAAATTCACTCTTATACATTGTGGTAATTGCGTCCGGCTTCTTGTAATCTGAACCGAGCTTTGCAAATATCTTATTGAAAGAAACACCGATACTGACTGTTATACCAAGTTCAGACTTCATCCGTTTGCTGATTTCCTGTGCAATCAAAAGTCCATCACCTTTCAGGGAACTGCTTTCTGTCACATCCAGCCAACACTCATCAATTCCATATGGCTCCTGCCGGTCGGTGTATTCTGCATAAATCTCATGAGCCATCCTTGAAAATCTCAGATACAAGTCCATTCTTGGTGAAACAAATGTAATATCAGGACAAACCTGCTTTGCCTGCCAGAGTGCCATTCCTGTCTTCACACCGTGTTTCTTAGCAATGTAGTCGGCTGTTAAGACAATCCCATGTCTTGCCTCCGGGTCTCCGCCTACCGCCAATGGTTTCCCCGCAAGCTCCGGATGATGCAGATGCTCAATCGAAGCGTAGCAACAATTTATATCTGAATGTAATATCACTCTGTCTCCCATCCGCTTCAC
This sequence comes from Acutalibacteraceae bacterium, assembly GCA_963586665.1. GTDB lineage: Bacteria > Bacillota > Clostridia > Lachnospirales > Lachnospiraceae > Roseburia. The sequence continues at coordinate 3,114 of CAVABC010000142.1, read as the reverse complement.
CCTTCCTTTCGTAATCTGTCGCTGATTTCACACTAACCTATTGAATATCCTTGCCATCCCTGCTATTCCTAGCTCTAGCTGGCATATCCATCTGTCTCTCTGCTGGCAGCTAACAATTCTTACAACATAGTGTAAATCCGCTTGCCATCAGTAATGTGTGCTTCTTACAGGAGATAGTATAACTCTAAGAATATTCGACCGTCAAGGGACACATGTGTCCTTTTTCTTATTATATTGGATTTACAGCTTGATTATACAGAACTATTGGTATATACTATGGAGTGAAATGGAACACATATCTGAGTACACATCTGAGAATTCTACATGCAGGTTCTCAATATAAGACATCAGAAATTAACTAAGCGAACAGAAAAGAGGCATATTTATGTATTCAATCGGAGAAATCATTTCAACATACAGAAAAAAGAAAGGCTTGCTCCAGCAGGACTTAGCAGACGAACTGGCTAAGGAAGGTGTAAAGATTACCTACAAAGCCATATCCAACTGGGAGAGAAATCTTGCCGAGCCGAGCGTAACGATTTTTTACAAGTTGTGTAAAATTCTTGGTATCACTAATATGTATGAGGCATATTTTGGAGTAAATCCTGCTGATCCGTTATCTTCACTTAACGAAACAGGCAAAGAAAAGGCATTAGATTATATTGAACTGCTTCATTTGTCAGGAAAATACGAAAAGCAGCTTGCTAAGATTATTCCATTCAGAAGCATAGATATATTTGAGAATGCAGTATCAGCCGGTACCGGCAACTTCCTTGTAGACGGACCGAAAGAGACTTTCAGTATAGATGAATCCATTCTGCCGGAGAATACAACATTTGGTGTACGCATAAGCGGTGACAGTATGGAGCCTGAATTTCACAATGGTCAGATAGCATGGGTATTACAACAGGAAACTGTTACCAATGGAGAAATCGGTATTTTTTCTCTCAATAACGAAGCTTATATCAAGAAGCTCCAGAATGATAAAGATGGAATCTTCCTTATTTCACTCAACGAGAAATATGCACCGATTAAAGTTGGGGAAAACGACAGATTAGATATCTTCGGTAAGGTTGTGGGAAAATGTGATCCTGCTGATATTTCAAAACACTGTAAGTAGGAATTCATAGAATGTGAGTAAGATATGACAGGAAAGAAGGGATTTTATGGCGGTCAGCAACAATATAAAAGAAATCCGGGAAAGCAAGGGAATCTGCCAGGATGACCTTGCTTCCGCTACCGGCTACAGCACTAAGACTATAGGACGTGTCGAACGTGGGATCAATGCCCCCTCTGCCGAGTTTATGCTTAGGATATCGAAATACTTTGATATGCTGGTGGAGGATGTTTTTCATATCGAATAATCTGTATTACAAAAAGACCTCTTGCGAGGTCTTTTTGCTTGTACAACATATTATTATGCCGATGATTACTGTAAGAGTGAAAGTACTCCCTGTGTAGACTGGTTAGCCTGTGCAAGCATGGACTGACCTGCCTGAGCAAGAATATTGTTCTTGCTGTAAGTAACCATCTCAGAAGCCATGTCTGTATCACGGATACGAGACTCTGCAGATGTTGTATTCTCTACTACGTTGTCCAAGTTGCTGATTGTATGCTCAAGTCTGTTCTGTACAGCACCGAGAGCTGAACGCTGTGAAGAAACAGTTGAGATTGCATCAGCGATTGCATCAATAGCATATGTAGCATCATTTTCTGTATCAACCTTAAGTCCCTTTATTCCAAGTCCTGCCGAACTCATAGTCTCAATGTTAACATTGATCTTATTTGTCATATCAGCGTCAGAGCCTACATGTAAACTGAAAGATAAGCCCTTTGTGGTACTAACAGTTCCTAATGTTAACTCACCAGCATCAGTTACCGATGCAACAGTCGCCGCATCTGCTCCTACCGAACTTGCATTTTTAACTTCTTCATAGGCTAATGCTTTTGCTTGATCTACTGTAATACTAGAAAGTCCCTGAATATCTGCTACATCTGTTTTTGTGCTGTCGTCAGCGTCATCATCTTCAACAATTGTATATTCTTTGCCACCAATTGTCTTTGTATTACCTGCAGTCCATGTACTATCTAGCTGAATCTGTCTTTTAGATGGTTCATCAGTTACTTCAGCGAAAGTTACTCCGGCAAGTCCAGCATCATGTGCATTAAGAGATTTGGTGGATGTTACACCGTTTCCCTTTAACAGATATGTCTCATTGAACTTAGTCGTCTCTGAAACACGGTCAATTTCCGTTGTAAGCTGGTCAATCTCATCCTGAATAGCCTGACGGTCTGTGTCTGAGTTTGTTCCATTTGCTGACTGAGTAGCCAGCTCATTCATTCTCTGAAGCATTGAATGAACTTCTGTAAGAGCACCCTCGGCTGTCTGTACTGCTGATACACCATCTTCTGCATTAGTAGAAGCCTGAGAAAGTCCTCTAATCTGCTTTCTCATCTTCTCAGAAATTGAAAGTCCTGCTGCATCATCAGCTGCACGGTTAATTCTGTAACCAGATGAAAGTTTCTCTGTGCTCTTTGACTGAGCGTTTGTTGTTACATTGAGCATTCTGTTAGCATTTGCTGCCTGCATGTTGTGTTGTACTACCATAATATAATCCTCCTTGTCCCACGCTGTGGGTTATTATGTTTTGACCTCTGGAAATCCTTTTCCCGAGGGTGTTGTCCGGTAACTGTATGGTATATTTTCAGCTACCATATTTATAACAAGCGGCTTCCCGGGTGTGGCTGTGCCACAGCCGCCTATTAACTTGATTAACTGCTTATTTGTCAGAAGCTACCTTTTTCTGTCTCTCATTCCAGATAATTCTCTGGATTTCTTTCTGCGCTTCTTCGGATATCTCTGGTTCCGGATAATATGTGTCTTTTCTTTTTTCAGGATTTACTGCATTGTTTGAACGTGAAATGTTCAGCTCTCTTGGAGCATCTATCAAGAGTCTGCCATGTTTTCCGTTGCCTCCAACGAATACCACTCGAATATCATCTCCGATATTTACATACTCTCCTTCTTTGAGCGATAATTTAAGCATCCTGTTACCTCCATGTCATTTTTGATTTAGGCGTTTTCCATGCCTGACAAGCTTTGCAACAGTTTGT
>CAVABC010000141.1:0-4860 GCA_963586665.1 Acutalibacteraceae bacterium | reverse complement strand
ATTATACTATAAATCGTCGCATGTGTCAGTTATTTATTATTCGATGTACTAGTATCACCGGCTGTCGATATTACAGGAGTTGACCTTCGTGGAAACTATATAGAAGATACAGGCACGAGTGCTGCGGCTGCGATCACCGCAGGAGCAGCGACACTGCTCATGGAATGGATGATAGTGCGTGGAAACGCTGCACTTGCAAACGGTGTCGATATCAAAAACAGCCTTATCAGAAACTGCCGCAGAAAAGCCGGAAATGACTATCCAAATAAAATTTCCGGCTACGGATTTCTGAATGGGTTTGCTAATTTCTGAAAAAAACTATATAATTAAACCTAAAAGAGAAAAGGAAGGGTGAATGGATGACAAAAGGCAAAGATTTTTTATCAGATTACGCAACCAGAAAACAGGACATCTGTATCAGCAATGACACGATATCGGATAATCTGTTCAAGGAATATGGAGTAAACAGGGGACTTAGAGATCTAAACGGAAAAGGTGTACTCACGGGCCTTACCAATATCTCAAAGATCGTTTCGTTCAAGGACGGTCAGGATGGACAGAGAGTGCCTTGTGACGGAGAGCTGTGGTACAGAGGTTACAATGTAAAGACTCTTACAGACAGCATCAAGCCGGGAGAGTTTGGTTTTGAAAAAATTGCATATCTGTTGCTTTTCGGACAGCTTCCATCAGAGGCAGAGCTTAAGGAATTTACAGACATCATCGGAAAAAGCAGGACACTTCCTACAAACTTTACCAGAGATGTCATCATGAAAGCACCATCAAAGGACATCATGAATTCAATGACCAGAAGTATACTTACTCTGGCATCATATGATCCGCTTGTATCAACAGCAGGAATTGACAACAATATCAGACAGTGTCTGTCACTTATCGCGACATTCCCTATGCTTGCGGTTTACGGCTATCATGCATACAATCATTATGAAAATGACTCAAGTATGTATATCCACAGACCTGATCCGGCACTTTCTACGGCAGAGAATTTCCTGCGTATGCTTCGCCCGGACAATAAGTACACAGAGCTTGAGGCGAGAGTTCTCGATATGGCGCTTATACTTCATATGGAGCATGGCGGTGGAAACAACTCTACATTTACCACCCGTGTCGTAACCTCAGCAGGTACAGACACATATTCAGCTATCGCGGCTGCCATGTCATCACTCAAAGGACCAAAGCACGGTGGTGCCAATATCAAGGTTATGGAAATGATGCAGGATATCCGCACCAACGTAAAAGACTGGGATGACAAGGATGAGGTAAAGGTATATCTGGCAAAAATGCTTGACGGACAGGTATTTGACCACAAGGGACTTATCTATGGAATGGGTCATGCCGTTTACTCACTTTCAGATCCAAGAGAGCGCATTTTCCGTGGATATGTCGAGAAGCTTTCTGTTGCAAAGGACAGAGGCAAGGAGATGAATCTCTACAATACGATCGAGGAGGTTGCGCCTGAGCTTATTGCAGAGAAGAGACATATCTTCAAGGGAGTTAGTCCAAACGTCGATTTCTACAGTGGATTTGTATATGAGATGCTTGGCATACCTATGGAGCTTTACACACCGCTTTTCGCCATTGCGCGTATCGTAGGCTGGAGTGCCCACAGGTTAGAGGAAATGGTCGGAATGAACAAGATTATTCGTCCGGCATACATGAGTGTTATGAAAGAGATCGAGTAAAACAAAGCTAAAATAAAGAAGTGAGGTAATCAAAAATGAGTTTTACAAAAGTAGACGGAGGAGTTTGTGCAGCAAAGGGATTCGTTGCAAACGGACTTAACTGTGGATTAAACAAGGATAAAAACAAAAACGATCTGGCAATGGTATATTCAAAGGATATCTGTCAGGCAGCAGCAGTTTACACTACGAATAAAGTAAAGGGGGCACCTATTCAGGTGACAAAGGCACACCTTGAGAAATCAGATCACACAGCAAAGGCAGTCATCGCAAACAGCAAGAATGCCAATACCTGTAACGCTGACGGAGTGGAAAAAGCACAGAAGATGTGTGAGCTTGCGGCAGAGCAGCTTGGAATAGATCCAAATGAGGTTATCGTGGCATCTACAGGTGTTATCGGACAGGTGCTTCCTATCGAGCCTATCGAGAGCCATATCAAGGAGCTTGCAGCAGGACTTTCCGCAGACGGCAATGACAAGGCTGTAAATGCCATTATGACAACAGATACAGTTCCAAAGCAGTATGCCGTAAGATTTATACTCGGTGGTAAAGAGTGCACAGTAGGCGGTATGGCAAAAGGAAGCGGCATGATCCATCCTAATATGGCAACCACATTAAACTTCATCACATCTGATGTGGCAATCTCCTCAGAGCTTATACAGAAAGCTTTAAGCGAGATCGTAAAGGTAACTTATAACTGCCTTAGCATTGACGGAGATACATCGACAAACGATATGGTAAGCATCATGGCAAACGGTCTTGCCGGAAATGATCTTATCGACACAGAGAATGATGATTATGCAGTATTTAAGGACGCTTTATACGAGGTGCTTTCTAACCTTACAAGAATGCTCGCAAAAGACGGAGAGGGTGCTTCAAAGCTCTTAGAGTGTACCTGTGCAGGTGCTCCTGACCTTGACACAGCGATCATCGTGGCAAAGAGTGTTATCCGTTCACCACTGCTTAAATGCGCTATGTTCGGAGAGGATGCCAACTGGGGCAGAATTCTCTGTGCAATAGGCTACGCAGAGGCAGACTTTGATATAGACAAAGTAGAGCTTTATCTCCGTTCGACAGCAGGAAGCATAAAGGTATGCGAGAACGGTGCAGGAGTTGACTTCTCAGAGGAGGAGGCAGCAAAGATCCTTCACGAGGATGAGATCTATATCGACATTGACCTTCATCAGGGAGATGTATCCGCAAAGGCATGGGGCTGTGACCTCACATATGACTATGTAAAAATAAATGGAGATTACAGGTCTTAATCTTGACAAGTAACATGCAACAATGATATTATTTTCATAAGTAATAAATTAAAAAAGTAAAGCGAACGAGGGCGTTCAGATAGTTGGATATCTGCGCCCTCTTTTTTGCTGTATTAAATTTAGGATTTGATCAGGAGGCGATATATTTTGAACAAGAATTCACTGGATATGATAGATGAAAAGATAATAGAATTGTTGCAGGAGAATGCGCGGATAGCCATAAAAGAGATAGCCGCACAGGTATTCCTTTCTTCACCGGCTGTCACGGCAAGGATCGAGCGTCTGGAAAACAAGGGCATCATAAAAGGATATCATGCTACCGTGGACTCGGTAAATCTGGGTTACAAGATAAAGGCATTTGTAAACCTTGACCTCGAGCCTGTCCAGAAAGAAGAATTTTATCCGTTCATAGATAAAGTGGAAAATGTCATAGAGTGCAACTGTGTGACAGGAGAGTACTCAATGCTCATACAGGTTGAATTTTCCGACACGGAAGAGCTTGATGATTTCATTAACAAACTGCAGAAATACGGAAAGACACGTACACAGATAGTATTCTCCACACCTGTAGAACACCGCGGAGTACCTGTTCATACCGGATTTGATATATAGTAATTTAACATTCTTTGCGTGTTACTTATAAATGTGCTAAGATTTATGAAGATAAATTTACAAATATAGATTTACAAATATAAAAAGATTATTTAAAGCTCTCGTAATTGTATGCCTTTTGAGAATGCATGGCGAGGCTGGATAGTCAAAATAAGAAATAGTATGAAGCAGGAGGATGTTATGAGTAAGAAATTAGGTTTCATCGGATGTGGAAATATGGGCAAAGCCATGATACATGGCGTGATAGCTTCGGGCAAATGTGCGCCTGATGTTATCATTGCATCGGCAAAGACAGCACAGTCGCGTGAGAAAAATGAGAAAGAGCTTGGAATAGAGCTTACAGCAGACAATAAGAAGGTCGCTGAGTTTGCAGATGTGCTTTTTATAGCGGTAAAACCACAGTATTATGAGCAGGTTATCGATGAGATAAAGGATGTAATAACAGATGATGAGATCGTTATATCAATAGCTCCGGGCAAGACACTTGTATGGTTTGACGAGAAATTCGGCAGACAGCTCAAGGTGATCCGTACCATGCCAAACACACCGGCTATGGTAGGCGAGGGCATGATGGGTGTGTGCGCCAATGAAAAAGTCACTTCTGAGGAGCTTGACATGGTGCTTGACCTTTGCTCGGGATTTTCAAAGGCAGAGGTAATAGATGAGAAGCTTATGGATGTGGTGACAGCAGTAAGCGGAAGCTCACCGGCATATGTATTTATGTTTATCGAGGCGATGGCAGATGCAGCAGTAGCAGGCGGCATGCCAAGAAAACAGGCATACACATTTGCGGCACAGGCTGTACTCGGCAGTGCCAAGATGGTACTTGATACCGGCATGCATCCGGGCGAGTTAAAGGATATGGTATGCTCACCGGCTGGAACGACTATTCAGGCGGTGCGGGTTCTCGAAGAAAAGGGAATGAGAAGCAGTGTATTTGAAGCAATGATGAAATGTCTTGATATCTCCAGAAATATGTAGTAAAATTATTGCATTGAGTCAAAAGGAGAATCACAATGAGTCAGGCAAAAGTTGATAAATATAAACACGAGAAGGCAAATCGTAAAAAAACAAATGCCAGAAATAAAGTAAAACGTGCTATCGCAAAAGTAGTTGCAGCAGTAGCTGTAGTAGCACTTGTAGGCTGGGGTGGATACTCAGGATATCAGTATTATGAGAAGACACGCCCTGTAAACTGCTATTATGCAGATCTTAGCTCAGTGAGCGATTATCTTAGCGGATTATCAGCAGACAGTGAGCAGTAATATGCATACAGTAATATACAT
>CAVABC010000140.1:0-4943 GCA_963586665.1 Acutalibacteraceae bacterium | reverse complement strand
CTCTACAGCGCAGAAAAAACTTGCAAAAAATGATACTATGTAGGATAATTGTACTATAGAATCTAAAGATACAATAGGAGAAACAATATGGATATAGATGTGCTTAAAAATTGTGGTCAGATAAGAACATACACAAATGGACAGATTTTATGTCAGGAAGGTGAAAAAGGACATTCTATGTTCATATTGCTAAAGGGACAGGTTGAAATCTCCATAAACTCATTTTCGGATAATCCCCAGTCACTGGGTGTTATGCCTGAAGGCAGTTTTTTTGGAGAGATGTCTCTTCTTGAAGACAAACCACGTTCAGCGACTATCATTGCATGTTCTGACAACGTAACCGTTATAGAAGTTTCAGAGACAGACTTTTCAAAGCTTCTGCTCGAGGCTTCATCAATCACATACCGGCTTCTTCTCACGCTGAACAGCCGACTAAACAATATGCTTGACCGCATTGAACCAAATGACAAACGATTTGTATTCAAATACAAAAAAAACCCTATATATATAACCATCCAGAAAATGGATGTGCGCACTTTTGATGCAATTGCAAAAAGAGATCCTGATTACGCTTGGGATCTTTTAAAATACTTAAGCACGTCTCTCGAAAAATTAAATCGGGAGTATATTTCTCAGCAAAACACTTAGATAATATTTTCATGGAGACAACTTATATGAAGCATCATAGAACACATAAAAAAGAAGTATCTCATATACATAGGCTGATGACCTGCACTATCGCAATCTTACTGGGTGTTAGTGCAGGTATTTTGTCATATTCGAAAGCATTGTACACTCCGGATCAGTATGTCACAAACTATATATATACATATAATCCATTTTCTAAGGCTGATGACAGGATCACTCTCATATCCATTGATTCTGACACAATCGAAGAATACGGTGACTATTCCGACTGGGACAGAAGTCTCCTCTCTGAGGCTATTACTATCCTTTCTGATAATGAGGCTGCAACAATTGCCCTGGATGTGGATTTATCAGGTAACAAAACAACTGATGGTGATGCTGCACTTGTGTCGGCATGTAAAGCAGCTGGAAACGTCGTAGCTATAGCAGATGCTTCATTTGACACACACGATGATCAAAACTCACAAAATTCAAAATCATCTTCTGACGAACACATTGATCAACATAAAGACCATAATATGAAACTTGCTAAACCAGCCGATGCCTCATTAGACTGGTCTAATCATTCTGCAACTGATATCACATATCCATATGATGCCTTATGTGAAGTTGTCACTGTCGGGGTTTCGAATGCTATGCAGCAATCCCCTGATGGCTCTATCCATTCAGCTGCACTTACAGTCAACTATGGCGATTCAAAACTTGACAGCTTCGCTTCGCTCGTTTACAGTACCTACCAGAACTCACAGGGACTTTCCGCTGAACATCCATCACTTGATGAAAATCAACTTTTTGGTTTTAATACAGTAACTAATTTTTCAAGCTACAATATTGTATCGTTTAAAGACTTGCTTTCCGGTAAATATACATCCAGTGATTTTGATAACAAAATCGTCATGATCGGAGAACTGTCTGACAATGGAATAAATGAGCCATATTTTAAATTTATAAATTCTGATTATATGCTTCAGGACATAACTACACAGGCTTCTATCGTCCAGACACTTTTAAATAACACAATTAAAACTGATGTGCCAATTTTGTTTTCCGCTTTATTATATGCTATTTTAATTTTCCTTGCTTATACTGTAATCTCACATAGAAGATCGGTATTTATAATTATATTTTATATAGCTGTATTTATTGGTATAATTGCTGTCACAGACACTCTTTATCTTAAAGCCGGCTATAAATTTCTACTGTTAATTCCACTAATGTACTGTATATTGTCTATTATCTGTAGCCTCATGCAGAATCTCATATATACTACGTACGAAAAGCGCAAGATGGAAAGCACATTCAAAATGTATGTTGATTCACATGTGGTAGACCAGATAACAGCGATTGCCCCATTAGAGCTTGCTTCCGTCAGTACCCGAAAGAAAATCGCTGTACTATTTGTTGATATACGCGGCTTTACATCTATATCAGAATCACTTGAGTCAGAGCAGGTTGTAGAAGTATTAAACGACTATTTCAGTCTTGTATACGCTTCTATCATGGCTTGGAATGGTACTCTCGACAAATTTATCGGAGATGCTGCAATGGCTATTTTTAATGCTCCTCATGACCTGGATGATTATATGTTTAATGCAGTCTGTGCAGCTGATGATATAATGAGAGGTTTTGAACCAATCCAGCGCCATTTCAATCAAAAATTTAATCGTGACATAAATTTAGGAATTGGTATACACTGCGGTGAGGCAATTGTAGGTAATATAGGATGCTATGGACGATACGACTACACAGCTATCGGTGACACCGTAAATACAGCCTCACGACTGGAAGCAAATGCCAGACCCGGACAGATACTTATAAGCTCCACTTTATTCGATAATTTAAAAGAACGCATCAATGCTTCTCATATCGGAGCACTAACACTTAAAGGAAAAAGCTCTGCTGTTGAAACCTACATGATCAATTCAATAACAAAGCCGAATGCACCAAATGATCTTGCAAGAAAGGGATTTTTACATGAATTACATTTACTGTATACCAAAGATAAACCAGTTGAATGATTATGTTTCATTTTCTCAAAAGTATAATGCCTGTTTTGAATACAATGATTTCTTCATCCCATCCATATTGGATGATCCAGGGAAAACAAGCGCGATAATAAAAATATATAAATCTCTGGATCGTGACAGAAGCAACGATACTCTTCATGGAGCATTTCTTGACATATGCATAAATAGCGATGATCCTATGATATATAAAGTTTCTGATTACCGTGTAAGACAAAGCCTTGATGTTGCCATGCGTCTCGGTGTGCGTGCTGTAATATTTCATACAAACTACATCTCAAACTTCAAGCTGAAAAGCTATCAGGATAACTGGCTTGAACGCAACGAGCAATACTGGCGCAATATTTTAAATGAATATACCTTACTTAATATATATATTGAGAATATGTTTGATCAGGATGATCATCTGCTAAAGCAATTAGCCCTAAGAATGTGCAATGAGCCGAGATTCGGTGTCTGCCTGGACGTTGCTCACGCTTTTATAGGTTCACAACCCCTTAACAAATGGTTTTATGATCTGGCACCATATATACGTCATCTACACATAAATGACAATAATGGAATTGAAGACCTGCATAAACCAGTCGGTTCCATGAAACTTCCCTGGAACCTGTACAGAGACTACATGAATTCTATTTCTACAACCGAAACTCCTTCGGTACTGATTGAGGTAAATTGTTATGATGACCTTATAGCCTCTGTGAAATATATGGAAGCAAACGGGCTTTACCCATTTTTAAAGAAATAAAGAGAGCGAGCCAACGAATGGGAAGTTCGCTGGCTCTGATTTACACTAGGAGCAAAGTTTATACTTTGCGGAGATAAAATATATATAGAAAACCAAATTTAATTGGTGATCTACCGTTTTTGATTTGTGGCCTTTCTTTTTGCCGTGGCCACATGCGTATGTGATATACTATACAGCTGCGAGTGCTTTTCCAAGATCTACACAAGCCTGTGTTGCATCATCATCTGGAGCATCCTGGCAGATAACACCTTCACCGCCTACTACTGTAGCTCCGGCTGATGTCATACGATCTACCCAGTCTCTCATCCACTCGCCATCGCCCCATCCGTATGAACCGAACAGTCCGATTGTCTTTCCTGATACAAATGCCTCAAGATCTGTAACGAATGGCTCCATCTCTCCTTCCTCGAGTACCTCTGCGCCCATTGCAGGACACCCAAGAGCAAATGCGCTTTCCTCTTTTAATTCATCTATTGAAGCACTGCTTACGAATACGATCTCTGCTTCCTTACCAGCCTCTGTAACACCTTTTGCAACAGCCTCTGCCATTGCTGCAGTATTTCCTGACTGTGACCAATAAACAACACTGATTTTACTCATTTTAAATCCTCCTATACCGCTATCTGCTGCGGTTCTTCTTTATATATTTCCAGTATCAGCCTCATATCTATTCCTTCGGCTAATAGCTGTATTATACTTTCTTTTGCCTTTTCAAAATCCTCAAACATTTTCTTTTTAAGAGGTACATTGCGATACACTTTCCAGTAGCCGGAATAGAGATATCCGCATCCGCCCTGCTCTATAAATCCTCTTACATCATCTATAGGATAACCGAGGAGCAGTCCCATCTCATGTGGGAACTGTTTCTCCTGATTATTTATGTAAGCCTTATATCTGTTCTTGAATTTAAGAAGTACTTTACCAAATGAAAATTCCTCATACCCCGCTCTTTTTAGTATGTCCAAAGATTCGCTGTTCTTCAGATAATCCTCAAGGTGTCTCCTGCGGAATAAAAGGAAGGCGGTCTTTCCATTCTTTGCAGCCAGCTTAAAATAAGATATACCGGAATGTTTCAAGATCACTCTCATGGCACTTTCATCAGCACTGTCTATCATGAGCATATTTGAAATCCTCACACCTGTGATCAATGGGGCACATTGAAGGGCGAGCTGGAATTCAACACTTTTCAAATCCATGCCTAAGGCAATCTGGAAAACTTCCTGACACATGTTGGCTCCTTTCGTGTTAGTCGTCTCTAACTTGAGTTAAATATACCTCACTTATTGTCATATGTCAAGTACTTTTTCATATTTTTTTGATATGAATTATAAATGCGGCTGTTCGTGTAGTATAAAGGCGGATTTTATCGTACTTGATATATAATAAAAATACATTGCATTGCAAAAAAGACCTTCAAATGTATATTATCTACATTTGAAAGTCTTTTTATTTATATTATTTCAAGATCTCTCCGATCACCTTGCACCGTTTCCTGCAAAATGCAATGCCATAAGCCAGAATAT
>CAVABC010000139.1:0-4971 GCA_963586665.1 Acutalibacteraceae bacterium | reverse complement strand
GTCATGAACTGTATATATGTATCTGAGATTTTCAGATATGTCGGTATGAAGACAGCAGTTCTTACACCTTTCGAGTGTGGTTCAATGACCAAGCTTTTCTCAAAGGACAGAGCCAACAAGTATTTCAATCATGGAATGGTAGTATTTTTTGCAGGTGGAACAGGACATCCTTATTTCTCAACAGATACTGCTACAGTACTTCGTGCAATCGAGATCGAGGCAGACGGAATTTATCTTGCAAAAGCCATCGATGGAGTATATGACAGCGATCCAAAGACTAATCCTGATGCAAAGAAATATGACGAGCTTTCTATCGAGGAAGTAGTAGAGAAGAAGCTGGCAGTTGTAGATCTTACAGCATCTATCATGTGTCTTGAAAATAAAATGCCTATGTATGTATTCGGTCTTAATGAGGAAAACAGTATCGTTAAAGCATTAAGCGGAGACTTCAGCGGCACAAAAGTGACTGTATAATAATACAGCAATATTAGGAGGAAAATATGGACTCAAGATTAAATAATTTCCAGGACAAAATGGAAAAGACATTAAACAATCTTAACGAAGAGTATGCCGGAATCCGTGCAGGAAGAGCAAATCCACACCTTTTGGACAGACTTCGTGTAGATTATTACGGAACACCTTCACCTATCCAGAGTGTTGCAAATGTCAGTGTTCCGGAGCCTAGAATGATCCAGATCCAGCCATGGGAAGCATCTATGGTAAAAGAGATTGAGAAAGCGATCATCTGTTCAGATCTCGGAATCAACCCTACAAATGATGGAAAGCTCATCAGACTTGTATTCCCTGAGCTTACAGAAGAGAGACGTAAAGAGCTCGCAAAGGACATCAAGAAAAAGGGTGAAGAGGCAAAAGTCGCTGTCCGCAACATCAGAAGAGATGCTATCGACAGCATTAAGAAGAGCGGAAAAGAGGACGGTATCTCAGAGGATGAGATCAAAGGACTCGAGGATGACGCTCAGAAGCTTACAGACAAATTCATCGCAAAGATTGATGACGCTGTAGAGGCTAAGACAAAAGAGATACTTACCGTATAGTTGTATAGTCATATCACGTATACCAATAGAGGGGGCATGTTATTCGTGTCCCCTTGTTACAATTTATCACGACATACATTAATACTTAATACAAATCAAGAAATTAAATGAGGAATAAATATATGAGTACTCCAGAACATATTGCCATCATCTTAGACGGAAACGGCCGCTGGGCTAAAAGCAAAGGCATGCCAAGGAACTACGGACATACTGTAGGTGCCAAAAATGTAGAGACTATCTGTAAAGCAGCTAATGATATGGGTGTAAAATACCTCACCCTGTATGCTTTTTCCACAGAGAACTGGAACCGTCCTGATTCAGAGGTAAAGGCGTTAATGACGCTTCTTGAAAGTTATCTTAAAAACTGTATCAAAACAGCAAATAAAAACAACATGCGTGTGCGCGTGATCGGTGAGATCAGCAGGCTTTCCGATGATTTCCAGCAGAAAATAAGAAATCTTGAAGAAGTTTCATCAACAAATACAGGTTTAAACCTCACAATAGCCATCAACTATGGCAGCCGTGATGAGATGGTGCGTGCCGTAAAACACATGGTGTCAGACCATGATGCCGGCAGATTATCAATAGACGATATCGATGCCGATACTTTCTCATCATACCTCGACACAAAGGATATCCCTGACCCTGATCTGCTCATCAGGACAAGCGGAGAGCAGCGTCTTTCGAATTATCTGCTGTGGCAGCTTGCCTACAGTGAATTTTATTTTACAGATGTTCCATGGCCAGCATTTGACAAAAATGAGCTTAAAAAAGCTATTGATGCATACAATAAAAGAGACAGACGCTTCGGTGCATTAAAAGAAGAGGACAACACGGAGGATAAATAATGTTTAAAACAAGACTGCTTAGCGGCATAGTTTTAGTGATCGCTGCCATTTTTCTTATAGTAACAGGTAAGGAAGTATTACTTTTTTCCACCCTTATCATATCATGCATAGGTATGTTCGAGCTTTTCAGGGTATTCAAATTTGAAAAGTCAATACTATCCGTAGTGCCGTATATCGCAGCCATACTGTATTACTGCAATCTCAGATGGGCTTTCATACCGGATATCATGATACTGTTCATGGGCTTTCTCATCGTACTTATGTTCGTATATGTACTTTCATATCCGAAATACGATGCAAAACAGCTCCTGGCAGCATTTTTTGGAATGTTCTATGTAGGCGTTATGCTTTCATATGTATACCAGATCCGTACCTTAAACAACGGACTTTACCTTGCATTTTTAGTATTCCTGTGCTCCTGGGGCTGTGATACCTGCGCTTACTGTGTGGGTGTGCTCATCGGCAAACACAAGATGGCTCCAAAGCTCAGTCCTAAGAAATCCATCGAGGGAGCTGTGGGCGGAGTGCTTGGTTCGGCACTGCTTACCGCATTATATTGCTTTATTTTCAGAAACCAGATGAGTATCGGTGGAGAGGAGATCCTTATCCTTGCCGTTATAGCTGCTGTTGCCGGACTTATATCAATGGTCGGAGACCTGTGCGCATCGGCTATAAAGCGTAACTACGACATAAAGGATTACGGACATCTGATCCCTGGTCATGGCGGTATCCTCGATCGTTTTGACAGTATGATCATCACCGCACCGATCATCTATTATCTGGCATATTTCTTTATTCAGAAGTAATTATGTAGGAGAATTATCATGAAGAAAATATCAGTACTTGGTTCTACAGGTTCCATCGGAACCCAGACACTTGATGTTGTAAGAGAGCATGGCGATATGCAGATAGTTGCACTGTCCTGCGGCAAGAATCTTACACTTATAGAAAAGCAGGCAAGAGAGTTTAAACCTCTCTATGTCAGCGTTGGAAATGAGGAGGATGCAAAGCAGCTTCGCACAATGCTTGCAGACACAGATATCGAGGTCGGCTATGGCATGGATGGTCTTATCCACTGTGCTACCATAGATACGGCAGATATCGTGGTCACTGCCATTGTCGGCATGCTCGGCATACGTCCGACTATCGCTGCCATAAAAGCAAAAAAGGATATCGCACTGGCAAACAAGGAGACTCTTGTCACTGCAGGACATATCATCATGCCGCTCGCAAAGGAATACGGAGTATCAATACTTCCTGTGGACAGCGAGCACAGTGCCATTTTCCAGTCGCTTCAGGGAAATGAAAACAATCCTATAAAGCGTATACTGCTTACCGCATCAGGCGGCCCATTCAGAGGTAAAAAGCTCTCAGAGCTTGAGAATATACAGGTAGAAGATGCCTTAAAGCATCCTAACTGGGCTATGGGAAGAAAGATCACAATAGATTCATCTACCATGGTCAATAAAGGCTTAGAGGTTATAGAAGCCAAATGGCTGTTTAATGTGGATCTGTCGCAGATACAGGTAGTTGTGCACCCACAGAGTGTGATCCATTCTGCCGTTGAGTACAATGACGGTGCAGTTATCGCACAGCTTGGCACTCCCGACATGAGAATACCTATACAATATGCACTTTATTACCCATGCAGACCTGTGCTTTCAGGCGAGAGCCTTGATCTGTTTAAAATCAAAAGCCTTACCTTTGAAGAGCCTGATCTTGATACGTTTAAGGGGCTTGCACTGGCTAAAAAGGCGGCAAAAGCAGGGGGAAACATCCCTACTGCATTTAACGCAGCAAACGAAAAAGCGGTTGCCATGTTCTTGGACCGCCGCATAAAATACCTGGAGATAATTGATATAATAGAGGCATGCATGGACAATGCAGCCTTCATAGAAGATCCATCCGTGGACGAGATACTTGAGACAGAGCAGTGTGCTTACGACTATATTAGCAAAAGGTGGTAATCTTGAACATTATTAGTATTATAATCGCAATTATATTATTCAGTATCATAATTATTTTTCATGAGCTGGGACATTTCTGGCTCGCAAAAGCCAACGGCATAAAGGTAAACGAGTTCTGTCTGGGACTTGGACCTACACTGTTTGGCATACAGCATGGTGAGACCAAATATTCCATAAAGCTTCTGCCTTTCGGTGGAGCCTGTGTTATGGAGGGTGAGGACGAAAACTCACAGGATAACTGTGCGTTCAACAATAAATCCGTATGGGCGCGTATAAGTGTTGTTTTTGCCGGTCCGTTTTTCAACTTCATCATGGCATTCTTTTTTGCCCTGATCATCATATGTGCGGTCGGATACGACAGTCCTACACTTGCCGGTGTGATCGACGGATATGCAGCGCAGGAGGCAGGTTTTCAGGAAGGTGACGAGATTGTAAAGATGAATGGCACCAATATCCATTTTTACAGGGAGATAAGCCTTTATTCCATGCTCCATACAGGCGAGTCCGTGGAGGTCACATATCTTCGTGACGGAGAAAAACACACCACAACACTTACTCCAAAATATGATGAGGAAACAGGAAGAAACCTGTATGGATTTACGGTAACAGGAGAGCGTACAAAGCCCGGCTTTGAAAAAGCTCTGTTATATAGCTGTTACGAGGTAAAATACAATATCTATACTACCATAGAGGGACTTAAGATGCTCTTTACAGGGGCGGCATCCGTTAATGAATTAAGCGGGCCTGTCGGCATAGTAAAGAATATGGGCGATACCTATGAGGCATCCGTCACATCCTCAGGCTTGTGGTACGGCATCCTTAATATGCTAAACTGGGGAGTACTGCTTTCTGCAAACCTTGGTGTCATGAACC
The DNA here is from genome assembly GCA_963586665.1 of Acutalibacteraceae bacterium. GTDB lineage: Bacteria > Bacillota > Clostridia > Lachnospirales > Lachnospiraceae > Roseburia. The sequence continues at coordinate 228 of CAVABC010000139.1, read as the reverse complement.
TGCTGCCGCTTCCTGCTTTGGACGGAGGACGTCTTGTATTTCTCTTTGTTGAAGCTATAAGAAGAAAGAGAGTCGATCCTGAAAAAGAGGGCTATGTGCACCTTGTAGGAATAGTTCTGCTCCTTATTCTGATGGTGGTAGTAATGTTTAATGATATCCGCAAACTGTTCATATAGTAAAATCTATGAACTGCAAATTAATATGTAAATTACTCAGTACAGTATATCA
>CAVABC010000138.1:0-5118 GCA_963586665.1 Acutalibacteraceae bacterium | reverse complement strand
CTCTATATGAAATCGAATATATTCATCTGTTCATATGTGCCCGTACTGTTATCGGCAAGCAGCATAGTCTCCGGTCTTTCATTGTATATCAGGTGTCTTGTGATATAGCCCTCCTCAAGCTTTGTGTGATACATCATGCGTCCATTGCAGGTGATAAAGTATATCGCACGTTTTAATACCACTCCCATCTTTTTTAGATCCTTAAATGAGAGAGTCGCATGCTTTCTTGCCTGCATTATCCGTCTTACACTTTTCGTTCCAATCCCCGGTACTCTAAGCAGTGTATAATAATCTGCAGTCATGATTTCAACCGGGAACTGCTCAAGATGCTGCACTGCCCACTGACATTTAGGATCTATAAAGTCATTAAAACTCTGGTTTCGCTCGGATAAAAGCTCTCCAGCCTTAAATCCATAAAATCTCATCAGAAAATCTGCCTGATATAATCTGTGCTCTCTCTTTAGCTGCGGTGGCTTTCCTATCCCCGGCAATGACTCATCCATATTGACATTGATAAAAGCCGAGTAAAATACCCTTTTCATATCAAATCTGTTATACATAGCCTCTGCTACCGAAATAATCTGATAATCACTCTCGCCTGTGGCTCCCACTATCATCTGTGTACTCTGTCCTGCCGGCACATAATACCTGTCAGGTCTGCTGATACTTGTTATGCTATCAGCTTTAGACTGCTGTTTTCGTATGCTGGTTCGCCCTATATTGTCTGATAAATGGCTGTTTCTATTATCTTCCTTCCCATATGCACCAAGCTTCCAACTGCTGTCTGCAAGCGTATCTGCCTTATTACACTCTGCCGCAACCGAAAGCTTTTTGTGATACTCCGACAGCCTTGCTGCGCTGTCACTGATCTCTGCCATCTGATCGTAATAGGTATTCTCATCGAGATACATACGGCTTTTCATGCTGTTATTTCCGTGATATCGTCTGCTGTCCTTTATGCCATTTTGTATAAAGCGCATAGGTGTGAGTATATTTTTGCGCACCTTATTAGGAGCTACTTCCTTTAGTCCATCCGCTGTCGGAAGCTCGAGATTGACACTCATCCTGTCGCAGAGATATCCTATCATCTCAAGTATCTGCGGTGACGCTCCCGGTATCCCCTTTATATGGATATATCCGTTGAAATGATGCTTATTGCGCAGCAGAAAAAGAGTCTCGTAGATGAGTTTCATCGTATACTCCGGCGATTGAATGATCCCGGAGCTTAAGAAAAGTCCCTCTATATAATTGCGCCTGTAAAACTCTATCGTAAGCTGGCATACCTCCTCAGGGGTAAATGACACCCTCGGAACATCATTGCTACATCTGTTGATACAGTACTTACAATCATAAATGCACTCATTCGTAAACAGTATCTTAAGCAAAGATATACACCTGCCATCTGCCGTAAACGAATGACATATACCGCTTGCAAACGCATTGCCTAAGTCGCTTCCATTGCCTGATCTGGATACACCGCTGGACGTACATGCCACATCATACTTTGCCGCATCTGATAAAATTTTGAGTTTTTCCATAATGTCAGGACTGATTTTACTCGATACCATTTTGCCACCTGCTTTAGCCTTATTTTTCTCGAACGTTTGTTTGTATTATAGAACAAATGTGCTTAATATGCAAGTGTAAATTTCTGGAAATATGCCATATTTGCAAGCTTGCTTTTATCATATCGGAAGTTGCAGCATAATTTCCTATATGATAAAAAATGCGCTATGGAAAATACCTGCTAAAGTATGATCCATAACGCATTTCATATTAGTAATCATGAATAATCAAAATCCTCGTACCTGCACAATCCCTGCCTGTACCACTCGCAATTACTGCAACTGTTTTCAAAAACATCCCTTGTAAGATATTTTTTCGCATGCTGCTTTAGTTCATTATATGTATAAACCGTATTTTCCTGCAAATGAAGCGGCTCAAGCAGAGCACTGTCCTTCTTGTGGACATTGTTTGTCTCATCCACACAATATTTATCCTCCACAAGATTAGGACATTTCCTGCAAATCTCATCCGGATCAGTGATGAACATAAGCGGTTCATCCGGATTTTCCTTCAGCCAGGTTACCATGCGTGTCATGTTCTCGCAAAATGCACCGCTGTAACCATACCCCTGATAAAGATTTGTGCACATAATATGATGTACTCTGAATTTGTTCATGCTATCTCCCTGTCTACAGTCTGCCTCCGTATACAGGGAAGCCGCTGTTTGCTCCATAGTTTTCAATCTTTTTAAAATTTTTAAGTGTATCCATATCCTCTGCACTGATTTCAAACTCTACCTGTGAGTTTGTTTTCATGTGATCCGGGTTTGCAGTTTTTGGAAGTGATACCGCACCAAGCTGTAAAGTATATCTTATACAAAGCTGTGGAATAGAAACACCATACTTGTCTGCGATACTCTTAATCTCAGGCTGGTTTAATATCTCTCCGTGGGCGATCGGTGAATATGCCTCAACTACGATATCACTTTTCCGGCAAAAATCAATAAGCTCTAACGGAGTGTTGCTGATATGGCAGAGCACCTGATTTACCATTGGCTTTACCTTTGCAGTTTCCATAATATTTTCAAGATCCTCTATCTGAAAATTTGAAACACCGATGGCCTTAAGTTTGCCCTTATTATAAGCTTCCTCAAGTGCTCTCCATGCCTGTCTGTTTCCCTCTTTGTATCGGTTCTCGCTCTGATTTACCTCTACCCAGGGCTGAGGGCTGTGTATGATCATCATGTCAAGATAATCAAGCCCCATCTTCTCTAACGTCTCGTCAATTCCTGCCTTTGCCTCTTCATATGTCTTGTGCTCTGCGGCAACCTTTGAAACTACGAAAAGCTCTTCTCTGGGAATGCCACAGTTTCTTATGCCCTCGCCCACACCGCGCTCGTTTCCGTATGCCTGAGCTGTATCGATGTGTCTGTATCCGAGTTTTACTGCCTCTTTTACAGCATCTGCCACCTTATCATCATCAATAAACCATGTTCCCAGACCAAGCTGTGGAATTTTAACACCATTGTTTAAAGTAATACTTTTATTATACATAATATAACCTCCATTTTCTATTTTTCCTTGCATTTCATTGCAATATTCCTTACAATAAATGTATTCTAATACCTAAACATAACTTTAGGTCAAGATAAAAATTCAAATATCATGTAAATTTTCTAAGAAAAAGTACAATATTTGAGTAAATACCATTAACTTAACCCAAAAAAGGAGGAGCATATGTATACTATAGGACAGGTTTCCGAAATGTTTAATATACCAATCTCAACCCTCAGATACTACGACAAAGAAGGGCTTTTCCCACATCTTCAGAAAAAGGGCAATATACGTCTGTTTGGCGAGGCTGAAATAGAATCACTTCATATAATAGAGTGTCTGAAACAATCAGGACTTGAAATAAAAGACATCAGGCACTTCTTTGGTCTGGTCGCACAAGGCAGTTCCACCTACGAAGCGCGCAAAGAAATATTTGAAGCAAGAAAAATTGCGATTGAAGAAGAAATTAAAAAAATGGAGAAAACTCTTGCCATGGTCAATTTCAAATGCTGGTACTACGACAAAGCAATGAAAGATGGCAACGAGGACTCCATTAATGCTATGCTCCCTGACAAACTTCCTTCTGAAATCCAGAAGCTTTATGACAAGGCGCATAATTAATATTTATTTTTCTATAAATTTACCCGTACATAATGCAGGTGCCAAAAGGTATTTACTGCATCTGTGGCTCTTTATGCAAAACTGATACAAAGGTCATTTTCTTATCTATCATCTGACCGACTATAGCCACACCTTTTCCCATGGTAAATGCAGCTACTACCGTTCCTATACCAAGTCCTAATATCTTGCCAAGGCAAAAATATGTAAGGCAGGCGGTTACGATAAGGCAGGTAACATCAAATGTGATCTTTACTCTTGAATACGGCTTTTCAATGATCTCCGACAGATCTCTTGGAAACAGGTCTGTTGGGATGATCGGAAGCTTGCAGCGGTTTGATAAAGCAATTCCTATGCACAGTATTACGTAGCTTAATACAAAATATACTATTCTAAGCGGAATTGACATCGGCAGCTTTGTGATCCACAGCTCATGAATATCCATTAATTCTCCAAATAAAAATCCGGCAACAAAACTAAACAGATATGATGGCACAAATCTCTTTTTTAATACCATAAGTGTAAGTACCAAGAGTCCCTGAAAGATATATGTCCAGGTACCGAGTGTCAGATGAGGAAATACTTCGCTGAAAGCATACGGCACACTTGATATTGCTGATATGCCTGAACCTGACTGCAGCATCAGAAGTACGCCCATACTGTTAATGAAAATGGCGATCGCCAGTGCAGCCTCTCCTCTTAATACTAATTTCTTGTTTTCCATTGTTATACATCTCTTTTCTTATAAATTCACCGCATGAAATTATAAAACCTTTTACATCATATATCAAGTGTAAACATTTGTTCTGATTATCTCAGATATATTTGTTTGAGTATGATAGATTGTAATGATTTAGACTTGTCATATTTCTTGCCTTGTTCCTTTAGTGTTCATTTTCTTTTTTATAACAAAAACAAAAAAAGACTAAAACACTTGTATTTGCAAGTACTTTAGTCTTTTAAATAACAGGGGATGAGAGAATCGAACTCCCGCTAAAAGTTTTGGAGACTTCTGTCATACCATTTGACCAATCCCCTATATTCAATATTATATCAAATATAGAAAAATGACGCAATAGGAATTACGTCTTATTTTCATATACCTTCAAAACTTCATACAAATTTTAATTGTTATTCAAGACCGAAAAGCAGCTCTACTACACTTCGTTTCGTCTCGCTAGATTTGCTACGCAAATCTGCGTCTGAACATCAAACCATCTTAGCAGATAAATCTGCACGATGCTTTCCTGTTCATACTTGCTTTTCTCCGCTTTTAACTAGATTAAGCCCTCGACCTATTAGTAACAGTCAGCTCCACACATTGCTGTGCTTCCACCTCTGCCCTATCTACCTTGTAGTCTTCAAGGGGTCTTACTCCATACAGGAGGGATATCTCATCTTGAGGGGGGCTTCACGCTTAGATGCCTTCAGCGTTTATCCC
>CAVABC010000137.1:0-5322 GCA_963586665.1 Acutalibacteraceae bacterium | reverse complement strand
TAGAACAAAGTCTGAATACTTTGATTTCTAATACTTCGCATATAAAAATGGATACTTATCATGCGCAGTTACAATCTGCCGAATTTGCAAGCAGCATGATGAAGCTTGGCTGTTATCTGTTTATGGCTATTGTAGGACTCATCGGGTTTATGAATATGGCGAATACCATGATCATGAATATTACGACAAAAAAGCAGGAATATGGTATATTACAGACTGTGGGTATGACAAATAAACAATTAAATTTATGCCTGCAGTTACAGGGACTGATGTTTACGGTGGGTACCATATGCGTAGCTTTGATCATTGGTCTGCCGCTCGGCTATGCACTTTTTTCCTATGCAAAACATAATGGAATATTTGGAATGAATATCTATCATGTTCCAATCGTACCAATTTTTATTATGATTTTTTTGGTCGGTCTGTTGCAGATTGTACTTTCCTGCGTTTTAAGCAGTAATCTGAAAAAGGAAACGCTGGTTGAAAGAATAAGGTATCAGGGATAGCAAGTAATATGTAATGAACTAGGTCTTAACGAAGAGGAGAAATAGATAACTTCCAGTTGTGCGCCCAGCCAAGGGTGTGTAGTCAAGCCGGTGGGAATTGGTTCAGCCCTGGAATATTCTGAATCAGTTGTATACATATCTTGGCTATTTCGGATCATTTCTGTCTGCACTGGCAGGCATCATGTTATGCGACTATTATGTGATTCGCCATCGCAGACTGAATGTGCAGGATTTGTATAAGAAAAATGGTCAGTATCGGTATCATGGCGGAGTAAACCTGGTTGGAATGATTGCATGGATTCTTGGTACTGTCGCTGCAAATATTGGTTCGGATTATGGTTATCTGTTTGGACTTCCAACAGCTTTTGTCGTATATTTCGTATTGATGAAAGTATGGTATCTGAAGAAATTTCCACAGGCAGAAGTGACATCTGGTTATTCCGATGAATATCTTGGTATTTCTGTCGGCAATGACTGGGTGATTCCGGGATATGAGGAATTTGCCGGCGTAGGCGGAGTATCGGAAAATATCTTGGAAGATGTTGTCGTGAGTCAGTATAATGGCGGGAAAGAATATGAGGCATCCGTCAAAGATGTAATGTTTCAGGTACAGTCACAGATTATCAGGGATCTTGCTGCAAAGTCTTCTTGTATAATAGTAGGACGTTGCTCTAACTATGTGCTGGATCAGGCAAAGGTACCGACATTTGATATCTTTGTTGTGGCGGATACAGAAGAGCGTATCCAACATATCAAAGAGCGTGATCATACTACTTATGAAAAAGCGAAAACATATGTGCGTCAGACGGAAAGACGAAGAGAATCGTATTTCAATTATTATACATCTTATGAGTGGGGAAATCCGCAATATTATGATCTGTGTGTTAATACAAGTAACACAGACATGGAGGAACTGGCTGAGCATATTGCTGGATATATCAATATTTCAAAAAGGAAAAAGGCTGTTGCAGAAGCGTGAAACAGCGATGCGAAATATTTGATATAAATTTGGTACTCTAGATAGTAGAAGAAAGAAAAAGATACTGAAGGATAAAAGAAAACAAAATTGAAAAAGTAAAAAACAAATTAGAGGGACTCTGTCACCTATAGTATTTAGGCGGCAGAATCTCTTTCGTACGTCTTGAGGTGAACATTTTTAATGAGCATAGATCAAGGATTCACCCGGTAGTTGGAAGAATGGGATACGGAGTGATCAACTAACCTGATCAGCTAAAAAGTCGAATATGTTGAAGTGTCGAATGCCTTATGATAGAATAAAAATAATAGATCAGTCATTTGGGGTATGCAAAATGATAAGTGTCAGTAAATCCTAAGATGAAATCAAAGTACAAAATGAATATATAGAGTGACAGAATATGTAAAATATTTGAAAATTGTACAGTTTTGGAGGTTAGTACCATGGTGAAAAAAGCACAGCCATCAGATAAGCGATCGGACATCGATTTTAAAGAATTGACAGAGTATATCTTGAAATCATATTTGGATGCCACATCAGAGGAGGATATGGAAATTCTTACTCTGCTTGATGAGAATATGAGTGTCATCGGTACCGGGAAACAGGAGTTTTTTAAGAATCTTCAGGAATTTTCCCAGGCGTTTGTTTTTGATGTTAAGCAGAGGGAGAATATTCATTTTCAGTGGGAAGATTTTTCTATAGAAGAACAGATACTGGACGAGAATCATGTACTTGTGTATGGATCGGTTCTTATTCTTGGGTTATTTGAAAGCGGATATACATGCATTAACATGGACACCAGGTTTAGTATTCTGTACGGCATGACTGATGGTAAGTGGAAAGTATTACATATTCATCATTCTGTTCCGGATAAAGAGCAGATGGAAAATGAAGAATTTCCGCGTACGCTGGGACAGCGGATCAGCGAAATGTATACGATTTTTGCAACAGCCAAAATGGGTACATGGGTCATCTATCTGCCGGATGATAAGGCGCCTTCAATGAAAGCAGATGATTTGATGAAAGAACTGCTTGGTATTACCGGTAAGAATCTGACACCGGAGGAAGTTTATGATGCATGGTTTTCCAATATAACACCAGAAGCCGTACAATCAGTGCTGGATAGTGTTGAAAAGATGAAAAACGGTGTCCGGGATGAGAATACTTATCTATGGAAACATCCTGTACTTGGAGAAAGGTATGTACGCTGCGGTGGTACAGCGGAACAGGCAGAGGACGGATTTGTATTGAGAGGATACCACTACGATGTTGATGATATTGTTCGTGAGGAGAAGAAAAAAGATGAGGCATTAGCAGAACAGATTGCAATTATCGATACATTATCGAAAAGTTTCCAGAATGTATTTATTGCAAATTTAAATGACGGAAGGGCAAGAGTGGTAAGACTTGCAGACGAGTATCATGTAAAAGCGGTCAGGGATATTGAAGGCAAGGTGTTCTCTGTTGAGGATGTGATAAAGCGATGGATAAAGGAAAATGTCTGTCAGGAGGACAAGATAAGAATAGAGCAGACATTAAATGTTGCGAATATTAAAAAGGTGCTTTCAGAGCAGGATGAGTTTATGGGTACTTACCGCAGTGTAGATGGTGACGAACTGCATAATTACCAATTTGATTTCAGAAGAATCGGTGATACAGAAAATATAGTAGCCGGTTTTCAAATTATTGATTCAATTATTGAAGAGCATCTTGCGCAGGAGAAGAGGGAGAGAAAGCTGAATGAAGTGCATCTCAGAGAAGTGGCAGAGCACGCAGAGGTTATTTCGTCCCTGTCAACGATTTATTCTACTATTTTCAGAGCAGAGATTGATACGCACCATTATGAAGTATTAACCAGTATTCCACTCATGGAAAAGGTGGCAGGAAGCAGTGGGAACTTTGACGAGGTAAAGGAAGATATTTTGTCATCCTTTATGACTGCCGAAACGAGAGAGCCGATGCGGAAGTTCTTGAATCTTGATACACTTGCTGAGAGACTCGAATATGTAGAAACGATTTCAACCGAATATAAAAATCTTTCTGATCTGTGGATGGAGGCTCGGTTTATTGTAAAGCGCAGGGACGAAAATGGTCATGTTCACGAAGTGCTTTATGTTGCCCGTGATATCACAACTGAAAAAATGCGGGAGTTGGAACAGAAGAATCAGTTAGCACATGCGCTGGCAGCGGCGCAGCAGGCAAGCAAGGCAAAATCTACGTTTCTGAACAATATGTCTCATGACATTCGTACACCGATGAATGCCATTATTGGATTTACGGCACTGGCGCAGACACATATTGAGAATCAGGCACAGGTGCAGGATTATCTCGCAAAGATCAGTACATCAAGCACGCATTTGCTGAGCCTGATCAATGATATTCTGGATATGAGCCGTATTGAGAGCGGCGTGGTTAAGCTTGACGAAAAACCGACACATCTTCCGGAGCTTTTGCATGATCTCAGAACGATGATACAGGGTCTGATTAATTCTAAGAACCTGAATCTCTATATTGATACGCAGGATATTGTGCATGAAGATGTCATAACAGATAAGCTGCGGTTGAATCAGATACTGATTAATATCGTGGGTAATGCAGTCAAGTTTACCCAACCAGGTGGAGATATCATTATATGGCTTCGGGAAAAGCCATGCGCCATGAAGCAATACACAACCTATGAATTTTCCGTGAAAGATACCGGTATCGGTATGTCGCAGGAGTTCCTCGAACATATATTTGATACTTTCTCCAGAGAATACAGTTCAACTGTCAGCGGTATCCAGGGCACAGGTCTTGGTATGGCTATTACGAAAAACATTGTTGATATGATGGGAGGAAACATAACTGTTGAGAGTGAGGAGGGCAAAGGTTCGCTGTTTACAGTGACACTTGATCTGCGTCATGCGGAGGAGTATGTTAAAAATGAACCGATTCCTGAATTACTTGGAGCGAAAGCTCTGGTTGTTGACGATGATCTTGATACCTGCAGAAGTGTCAGCAAGATGCTCCGGGATATTCAGATGCGCCCGGAATGGACGACATCTGGCAGAGAGGCTGTTGTCCGTGCACAGGATGCGGCAGAGGTGGGAGATGAGTACAAAGTTTATATCATAGACTACCTGATGCCTGATATGAATGGCATTGAGACTGTACGCAGAATCCGCAAGGTGATCGGCGGAGAGGTTCCGATTATCGTGCTGACAGCGTATGACTGGGCAGATTTTGAATGTGAAGCGAGAGAAGCTGGCGTTACAGCATTCGTTTCAAAACCAATTTTTATGTCAGAACTCAGGGAAGTCCTGACACAGCCTGTGACAGATGAGAGTGTTTCTCAGGAAAAAAGAAAGAAACAGTATGATTATAGTGATAAGCATATTCTTCTGGTTGAGGATAATGAACTGAACCGGGAGATTGCCATTGCTATTCTGGAAGAAACAGGGATGACAATTGACAGTGTAAATGATGGTGATATCGCTGTTGCGGCAATCAATGGTGCGCCACCTGATAAGTATGATCTTATTTTGATGGATATCCAGATGCCGAAGATGGATGGTTATACAGCTACAAAGGAAATCAGAACCCTGCCGGATAACAAAAAGGCGAACATACCAATTGTAGCAATGACAGCAAATGCTTTTGAAGAAGATAAGCAAAAAGCTTATGAATCAGGAATGAATGGGCATATTATCAAGCCAATCAGCATAGAGGCGATTGCGAATGTTCTTGATACAATCTTTGAAGGAAGAGATAAAACTCAGTAAAATATACGATAGAATACCTGCTGTCCGGTGTTTATACTGGGTTGTAATTATGCGGAAATTCTGGAACAGTGGAGAATGC
>CAVABC010000136.1:0-5373 GCA_963586665.1 Acutalibacteraceae bacterium | reverse complement strand
CATGCTTGCAATAAAACAGGGTGAGCAGAAGGACTTTGAACATCTGTATGATATATTTATAGAGATCATCAATAACTCAAAGCTGCAACAGAATATACTGAAATCTCAATCGTATGAGCAGTTTATTGATGCATTGTATGATGGGATGAAATAAAGAAAATAAACGGAATGTACTGCTACAAAATGTAATACATTCCGTTTTTATTTTAAACTTCCTATCTGTTTTCCCTCAGCACCGGCATCCTAAATATCTTTACCAAAAGCGGTATCACCATGATAAACCACACAAGCGGTTCTGCCACTATAACGCCTGTATATCCAAGCATAGGAACAAGTGTGAATGCTATTACTGTTTTTCCAATCATCTCAAGTGAGCTTGACACCAGCGGTGTTATCTGCTCTCCGAGTCCCTGCATCGCATTTCTTACAACACAGATAACCGCTGTCACATAATAAAACAGTGTATCGAATTTGAGATAATTTGATGCATTTCTGATAACGACCTCATTGTGGCTTCCTGTTACCAGATATACCAGCCACGGGCTTATCGTGTAGCTTGCAATGATCGCCAGCGTACACCATATGCACGTATAGAAAATAGCCAGCTTTATGCCTTTCTTTACTCTTTTTACCTCGCCTGCCCCGATATTCTGACCGCAGAATGTAGCCATCGTCTGACCGAAAACAGTAAACATTATCATAAATATCTCGGATATTTTTCGTGCTGCCGTGTGGGCAACTATGATATCCTGTCCGAGCTTATTGATCGCTGTCTGTAACGTGAGTGAGCCTATATTTACAAGAGAACTCATAAATCCCATAGACAGTCCTGCACTCAACATATTTTTCTTCATCTGACGGATTTCATCCGAATCGTTTTCCATGATATCACTGAATTTTATCCTGAGCAGTTCGTATTTTCGCACCATGTATATCCAGCATATAACAAATGCAAGAGCCTGTGAAAACACCGTTGCTGCCGCTGCTCCGCGTACTCCGGTCTTAAATACCACTACAAGCAGAATATCTCCGATTATATTAAGAGCGACTGACACAAGCAGGATCATAAGCGGAGTCAGTGTATCTCCCAGTGCCCTGAGTGCCGCTGCACACGCATCATACAAAAATGTCGCAAGCAGTCCCGCAATTATTATAAAAATATATGATGATGCCGTTTTCATAAGCTCCGCTGACACATTCATAAAACCAAGTATCTGTTTCAGGAAAATAAGGCATACTGCCGTTATCACCAGTGCTGTCACACAGCCCAGCTTTAATGACATCGCAAATGATTTTCTGACACCTTCATGGTCTTTTGCACCAAATTTCTGTGCCGTTATTATCGCAAATCCGTTTGACAATCCCAGTAGAAATCCTATCATCAGGTTACTTAGTGTGGTTGTCGCTCCGACTGCCGCAAGCGTATTTTCGCCCAGATATGAGCCGACTATACGTGTGTCGACTATGCTGTAGGTAAGCTGCAGGAGATTTGCAAAAAATCAATTTTTTGTCATTTTTTTGCATTCAAGTGCATAAACTTGATTTTTTTATAATTTTATGCAATACTTTAATCGTAAGGAGGTATATCCATGATTGATACCCATGAACTAAAAAAAAGAGATTTATATCTTAATAAAATTATAGCATTTCAAGATACCGAACCGGTAAAGGTTGTTACCGGAATCCGTAGATGTGGTAAATCCAGTCTGTTAAAGTTAATGACTCTTCATTTGAAAGAAACTGGAATTACCGATGACCAAATTCTTGAAATGAATTTTGAGTCATACGCTTATAAGAACATGAATAGTGATTCTTTTTACGAGTATGTCAAACAACATATCATACCTGATAAAAGAATGTATCTGTTCTTTGATGAGGTTCAACGTATTCCTAACTGGGAAGATGCTGTTAACTCTTTCTGTGTTGATTTCAATTGTGATATTTATGTCACAGGATCAAATGCCTATATGCTTTCCTCAGAATATGCTACCTATTTATCCGGCAGATGCATAGAAATAAAAATGCTACCTTTGTCTTTCTCTGAATTTTTAACATTTCATGATTTTGAAATAATGGAAACCAAAAGTGCTTTAGGTGGTACACGGAAACAAGCTTTTGACAAAACAGGAGAACGTTATGAACTACGCGATGTTTTCGATGCATACATGAAATTTGGTGGAATGCCTGGTATCGCTGACGTAGGCTTAGATCAGGAAAAAGCTCTTGTACTGCTTGAAGGAATCTATTCCACAGTTATCATGAGAGATATTCTTGAACGTGAAAATCGCAGAGGTCAAAAGCGGATTACTGATCCTGTTCTTCTGAAAAAAATTGTCATGTTTCTTGCCGATAACATTGGAAGCAATATTTCTGTTTCTTCTATCGGCAACACCTTAATTAATGAAGGACTCCTCGAAGATAGAAAACGAAAAAGTGCTCCAAGTGCCCACACTGTTCAGGCTTATGTAAATGCCCTTTTGGAAGCTTATTTTTTCTATGATATCAAACGATTTGATATCAAGGGAAAGGAATTCTTACGTACCCTCGGAAAATACTACATTGTCGATATCGGACTTAGAAATTATCTACTCGGATTCAGAGACCGTGACAGTGGTCATGCAATAGAAAATGTTGTCTACTTCGAGTTACTTCGCCGGGGCTATGATGTCGCTATAGGTAAAGTAGATAATTCCGAAGTTGACTTCATCGCAACAAAAGCAGATGATAAAATTTATATTCAGGTCACGGAATCAATGACAGGTGAAGAGGTTCGTAAACGTGAATTAGCACCACTCCAAAAAATCAATGATAATTACGAAAAAATCGTTCTTTCCATGAATACAGGCATTGATTCTTCCTATAATGGCATAAAGTCCATCAACTTGATTGACTGGTTGATATCAGAATAAAAATCATCAGATACGCTAAACTGAGGAGTATGGCATAATTTTGTCATATTCCTCAATTTATGTAAAGTGGCTGTGTATCACATGTGCTATCATTTACCACAGCACTTTTTATACTTCTTTCCACTTCCACATGGACATGAATCATTTCTGCCTACCTTCGGAAATTCACACTCATGTATCAACATTTTGGAATATAAAAATATTGTCATCATCAACATTTTGGAAAAAAATTTCTCCATTTGCACTTATATTCTCTCACAAACTACCTTGCATCGTTTCTTATTAAAAGCAATTCCGTATGCCAGCAGATCACATCTTCCCTCTTCTCTCAAGGCTTCGTCATATCTGCGATCACTTATCTGCTTCATTGCCTCCTCACAGGCTTTATCAAGAGCACCAAACGAACTCGCATATTTTACTTCAATAATGATACCTGCATCAGGATCTTCCGTTCCTATTAAGATATCACTAAAACCATCCCCTGATTCTCTATTTGACTTTATGAGCCAATCGGGATTTCCACCTCTTAACAGTCCAAGAAGCATACCATGGTAAAAGTTTTCCTTTTGATTATTCCGCACCTTTGTATCAAGCACGCTGATCATTTTAGCCATAGTAATGTTAAGCTGTTTTTGAACTGCTGCCGCATCCGCATTCAAAAATGCCTGTGACAGTAAATTCATTGTTTTCGTATCACCTGCCAATGCTTTTTTGAACCACTCCCTGATCTGGAAAATAAACACCTCACGAACTTCTTTATTTGGAATAACAAGCCTGTATGCATAGCTTTCGCTGTCCGGCAGTTTTACTTCACCGGCTTTGGTCAGATAACCTGTCGTATATAGCACACTCCATATATTGTCAATGCTGTCTTCTATCTCATCATATGTCAGTTCGAGCCTTACCGACTTTTCGATAGCCTCTCCTGCGATCAGACGCTCTATCTCATCCTTTGTGGTAGTATCTGCCACATACACCAGCCTCTTAACAAGGCTGTTGCTACTGCTGTTTATCCAGTAAGCCTGTGGTCTGGCATTCTCATCGGCATGAAGATTATCCACATGATTTATTACATCCCACGGACAATACACATCAGCATTTCCAAAATGATATCCATCATACCATTCCCTGATTTCATCATAATGCTCTGAAAGACCATAGTCCACCAACAGCTTGCTTACCTCTTTATCCGTAAAACCAAACTGTTCATCAAACCGCGTATCATCTATTGACATTACCTTAAAATTATTAAGTCCCGTAAAAATACTCTCCTTTGATATCCGAAGGCATCCTGTAAGAATCGCAAACTGCAGATAATCATTTGTCTTAAGTGACTGTCCGAAAATACCTCTTATAAGTGATACCATCTCATGATAATAGCCATTCTGAAAAGCTTTATCAAGCGGAACATCATACTCATCAATTAGTATAACTGTCTTTTGACCGTAATGCTTGTATAATAGATATGACAATAGCCAGAGGCTTGAGACAAGAATATCTTCATTCATGGCATATCTTCCATCTTGCAACGCAATAAGAGCTTTATATTTTTCCTTTTCGATATCCGAAAGCTTATCACTTTCTGCCAGAAATGCAAAACGTTCTGCCTCTATTCCTATAAGCTCAATTATACGATACTTTGCCCTTTCGAACGTCAGCCCTTCCACACCCTTAAGTGAGAGAAAAATTACCGGATATTTTCCCATATGCTTTTTGCATATTTCTTCATTTTTAGAAATATACAACCCATCAAACAAGGATTCATCTGTTCCTATTGAGAAAAAAGAGCGCAGCATACTCATGTTAAGCGTTTTTCCAAAACGACGCGGTCTCGTAAACAAAGTTACTTTGCCCCCATTTTCCATTAATTGTTCTATGAGTCTGGTTTTATCAATATAATAAAAACCTCTTTTTCGCATATCTTCAAAGTTTTCTATCCCTACCGGTAATTTTATATTGTTTACCATATGAGCCTCCACAAAATAAATCCGCTATACTATGTTACTAGTATAACGGATTTAAAATTAAAATACAATTTCTATTGTACTATAGAGACTTTTTCCTAAAATACAAATTTCTACCTGATTCATTGGTATCTTTGCCAATTTCTTAAATCTGATAGCTTATAATAGTTTGTTTTATATTCTCCATTAATTGTTTCATTTTTCTCTTAGGTATAATTGCAACAAAACCATCCAGATTTGACTCACCTGTTATGGCATCTTTCATCCATGCATTTAGTAAAACTGATCTGCCTGTAAATGCAACACTAAAGCACTGCATTTTCATCATGACACCGTCCCCTTTGCACCATACATTTTCACCGTCAACAAACTTATTGCTGTAACCTGCACCGCTTAATATATTTCCTACGATCTGCAATACAGCATCAACATTGTTTGTACACATAGGTATTTCACATACTGTTCTACTCATTAATAGTGCCTCCTATAATCTACCCTAT
>CAVABC010000135.1:0-5451 GCA_963586665.1 Acutalibacteraceae bacterium | reverse complement strand
GTGGATGATAAAACAGGACAGGGATATCTTTACTGTGAATTAGACCATACGGATGTGATAGCTGCAAAATTAAATGATGATTATACAGATGTGACAGGTCAGCCGGAGATCATTTATCAGGGGTATAAGCCACCTTTATCGCGAGAAGCTGTTACACATATGGTACGAAACGGTAAACATTACATAATCACAAGTGGGATGACCGGATATATTCCAAACCCAAGTGAAGTTGCTGTATCAGACGATTGGATGACAGGATATAAGATTCAGGGAAATCCACATATAAATGATACCAGCAGCGCCTCATTTAACAGTCAGATTTCAAACGTATTCAAAATTGATGGCTCAGAGCAATATGTGGCGATAGCCGATCGCTGGGTGCCTGAATTTGTTGTTACAAAAGAGGTTTATGATCGTTTGTATCGTATTATCCGTTCTAATTATGATAAAACGGTAAAAGCCACTCTGAAAGAAAAAATGTCACTGATGAAAACACCGATGATTGGGACTGCCAATACGTCCATAGCAAAATATGTGTGGCTTCCGATCAGATTTGATGGCGAAAAACTGCTTATTGACTGGAAGGATGAGTGGACAGTATAGGTCTACCGAAATAAATGAAATATAAGAATGGGACAGCAGTTAAAACCTAATTGCTGTCCTGTTTTTTGATTAACAATTCTGAAACAATTCTCAAACATTTCGACAATGATAAATTTGTAGTATGGACTATAAAATAATCGTAGATTGGAGGAGTTTAAATGAATAAAAAGGATTGGATATCTGACGTTAAACAGCATATGGACAGAGTTCTTACTAAAAGAAATCAATTCATAATATTTTTATTTTCAATTCTTATGTCTGTGGCAGCAATTTATGCGGCTGTTACAGATTTTTTTCCTGAACCTGTGAGCATTACGATATATGTTTTTGCGGCAGCAGGATTTACGTGTACCTGTACGCTGTGGATCAAGGCAATCGTATTTTTTGTCAGATTTGTGTTAATGCCGTTTACGAAAAATAATCGTATAGCAAATACGATAATTACAGACACAAGACTTCGTACCGTGCTGACCACAGTACCGGGAATGGGATTAAATCTGATCTATGCCGTTTTCAACGGAGCTGTTGGAATTATAAGTCATTCTGCATGGTGCGGTTCATTGGCGGCATATTATATGCTGCTGTGTGCCATGCGTTTTCTGTCTGTATCCTACGCGAAAAAAATCTATGGTGGAAAACTCCAAATTATACTGAAAAAAATAAATAAACGAAACAATAACCGGGAGATTGACGAGAGCAGTCTTGAAATAAGAGCATGGAAAGTATACAGAAACTGCGGAATAATGCTTTCGGTTTCAAGTATCGCTTTAGGAGGTGCTGTTATTGTACTGGTGTCAGGGCAAGGCGGTAAATCATATCCGGGGCTTATGATATATGCCGTGGCAACTTATACGTTTTATAAACTTACCATGGCGATAATAAATATGGTAAAAGCCAGAAAAGAAAACTCACTTCTTCTGACAACACTTCGGAATATAAACTATGCGGACGCACTTGTTTCGCTGCTGTCACTACAGACAGCATTGTTTGCAGCGTTTGGTCAGAACTCAGGCGAAATGATACCGATAACAAATGCACTGGCAGGTGAGGGAGTGTGCATTATGATATTTGTGCTGGGCGTGTATATGGTGCGCAGGGCAGGTCGATATAATAAGACTTTTAACATTTCGTAAACACAATTTAAGCAATACAGAAATACAAGCACGATAATATAGCATTACAAGTTAAGCGTAAGCAATAAGCACATATTCACAGAGAGGAGGAACTGACAATGGGAAAGAAAATAGCAGCTATCGTAGTTGGTATTGTAGGTATTGTGGCAGTGGTAGTCGGAATTATTGCAAACAGGCAGGATTGTGATTAGAGTGTTTCACACATTAACATTTCAGAAACATATTTAAAACAAATCACAAATAAAGGAAGGATATTATACAGACAACATCAAAAAAGAAAGCGAGGTTTAAAAATGGCAAAATCAAAATTAGTAGCAGCAAATAAAAAGATAGCTGACGGAGTAGTTGGCGGATACAAAAAAATTGAGGGAACGGTAGTTGGTGGATATAAAAAGATCGAAGAGACAGTTGTCGGAGGTTATAAGAAAATCGAAGATGCTTTCGTTGACCAGTATCTGACACATGACGGAGAAACTATCGAAGATGCAAAAATGAGACTTTATAGAGAACAGGAAGAACGTAAAGCTGAGAGTAGAAACAGGAATGACAGGCAGATGAGTGAGTCTGTGAAATAATCAAGACAGCATTTGAAACAAACGTAAAACACAACACGATAAGAAAGAGAGGATTTTATCATGAAGAAAAGTAATTTTGCAGCATTAATTTTAGGAACTATCAGCGGAGTATTTTTCTCACTTGGAATGTGCATGGCACTTTTACCTGAATGGGATATGAGAAATCAGGGAATAGTAAGCGGATTGATCGGCATTATACTTGCACTTATCACTGTCGGCATATGGCGCAAGATGGAAGGAAAATCACCGATCAGAGTAAGCGGAAAAACAATCGGAGCAACTGTGTTAGGTGTGGTTGGAGCATTACTTTTCGGCATTGGAATGTGCCTTAGCATGGTATTTGCGAAAATGCTGCTCGGAATTGTTATCGGTATCGTAGGTATTGTTGTACTTCTTATGCTGATCCCACTTTTAAAAGGTTTACATGATTAATAGGACACCGACTAATCTAAAATGAGACTCTAGATTAGCCGGTGTTTTTTGCTGTGTTGTATATCAATAATTGATCTGGTGGATCAAATTTAATTGATTACACATCTAATAACAACTATAATAAGGTTACTGATCGAATTTATATAATGCGAGGCGATTTTATGATAAATATCAGAAGTGCAAAACAAATGGATCTTGACAGGGTTGAATTGATATACAACCATATTCATGACGAGGAAGAAAATGGAATGGCAACGATAGGCTGGAACAGGGACATTTATCCGGTTGGAAAAACAGCGGAAGCTGCGCTGGAAAGAAACGATCTGTTTGTTATGGAGGATGAAAACCGTATCGTAGCGGTGGCAATAATTAATCAGATTCAGGTCCCGGAGTATGCAGATGCTGCGTGGAAGCATGAGGCAAAAGAGGATGAGGTAATGGTGCTTCATACACTTGTTGTTGATCCGGTTGAGAAGAAAAAGGGATATGGAAAAGCTTTTGTTTCATTTTACGAAGAATACGCAAAGCAGCATAACTGTAAGGAACTGCGTATGGATACAAATGTGATCAATCAAAGAGCCAGAAAGATGTATCATAATCTTGGGTATCAGGAAGTTGATATTGTGCCGTGTGTATTTAATGGAATTCCGGATGTGCAGCTCGTGTGCCTTGAAAAATGCATATCATGAAATAAACACTTTTACCGGATTGTGTTGTTCTTTTAAAAAGTTCTCTTTTGTATAATAGCAACCGTAAATATGAAACTCATCTTCGTATGCATTACGGAAAAAGAAGAACATCAAAACCGGAAAGCAGAAATATGCATTTGAGATCATGGAGCTTGCAAAAGAGATCAGCGAGCAGGATTAGCATAGGATAAAAGAGGGTGAGCGGATGAATAAATCAGAAAGTAAATATTTTAATACGGCAGTTCGTATGGATGAGGCACTCATCGCGCTCATGCAGAAAAAAGATTTTGAATATATCACGGTAAAAGAACTGTGCGATAAGGCAGGAGTAAACCGGTCGACTTTCTATCTGCACTATGAGAATATGGCAGATCTGCTCGAAGAGACATTGCAGTATATCATGGATACTTTTCTTAAGTGTTTTGAGTCGGATACAGTGACAACTATTGAAAAGATAAAGAATGCTCCGATAAAAGAACTTGATTTTGTAACAGAAGATTATCTGCGCCCATATCTGGAATTTGTCAAAAGCAATAGTCATATATATAAGGCGGCTTTTGACAATAAGATTTATGAGGCTGATAAAAAATATAAGAAGCTGTATGCATACATAATAGAGCCTGTTTTGAACAGATTTGAATTTGCAGAAAATGAGCGCAGATTTATCGCGTCATTTTACATTCATGGTATTACCGGAATAGTAAAAGAGTGGGTGGAGACAGGCTGTAAAGAGGATGTGGCTGAAATCACACGATTGATCGTACAATTAGTATAATGTGAATGAATACCGGAATATGAAAGGACTGATTTTATGAGAGCAGCGTTATATAACGGACAGAAAAACATCATCATGACGGAGCTTGAAACTCCAAAAGCAGGAGATAACGATATAGTTGTAAAAAATATTTTGGCAAGCATTTGTGGAACAGATGTGGCAGTTTATGAGCATGGACCAAATACAGGACACAAGATCACACTTGGAAGTGAGTTCGGACATGAAATGGTATCACAGGTTGTGGAAGTGGGAAAAAATGTAAAGGATATTAAGGTGGGAGAGCGTCTATATCCTTATCCAAGACTCGCAAAAGGCGATCCTAAAAGAGCCGGTACAACAGGCGGTTTTTCAGAGTATGTATTGATCCCAAATGCTGAGATCGGTAAAGGCGTGTATGCAGTACCGGACGAAATATCCTCAAAGACAGCAAGCCTTATTGAACCATTTACAGTAGGTTGCAGGGCAGCAAGACGCTCATTTCCGCGCAAAGGCGAAAATGCGATGGTCTTTGGTGCGGGAACGATCGGAATGGCAGCCGCGATAGCATTAAAGTATTTTGGCTGTGAAAAGGTTATGATATGCGATCATTCAGATTTCAGATTAAAAAAGGCACAGGAGCTGGGCTTTGAAATCTGCAATAACGGAAAAGAAAATCTAAAAGAAACAGCAAAACAGATATTTGGCAAAGCACAATCAGCATTGGGAGAAACCAGCGATGTGGATATTTATATCGATGCGGCAGGTGCTGATGGCATTATCGAGACTTATCAGAGCATGGGAAAAATAGATTCACGAATGGTAGTAGTTGCCGTAAAAGCAGGGCTTCGTCCGATAGATGTTCTGGCGATGACATACGGACAGCATGCGCTTATCGGTTCGGGCGGCTACACTCCGGAGGACGTAAAAGATGTGCTTGAGATCATGAAAAGCGGAAAGTGGGATATTGAAAGTATCATCACAGATGTGTATCCGTGGGAAAAGCTGCCGGAAGCCATTGAAAAAGCGGCAAGGGTGGATGAGGCATTAAATGTTATCATTCATTATTAGATGAAAATTGAGAAAAAATTATTATTATCATTAAAAAATACCGACTAATCTAAAATGGGACTTTAGATTAGTCGGTGTTTTTTGTTGTGTTGCATATAAATAATTGATTACACATCTAAAAACCACTATAATAAAGTTACCGATCGAATTTATATAATGCGAGGCGATTTTATGTTATTAATGTGTAAAAACGTACC
>CAVABC010000134.1:1871-5653 GCA_963586665.1 Acutalibacteraceae bacterium | reverse complement strand
TCCTCTTCCTGTCTGTTTTTCCATTCCTGCTTCTTTTCTTTCAGTTTTTTCTGGAAATCATCAAACTCTGCCTGTTTCAGTTCTTTTGTTACCGTCGTATATATATCCAGTGTCACATCACTTCTGCTATGACCGCACAGGTTCTGGATTACTTTAATATTTACTCCTGCTTCTACCAAACGTGTTGTGAACGTATGTCTGAGTGAGTGACAAGTAAAGTTTGGAAGTAAGACGAGATTCTTTTTCTCTTTCAGAAACTGTTTATCATTACAATCTCTTATAATTCGTCGTAATGCTTTATTTAAACTGCCCTGATGCTGTACGCCGCCAAAACGATTTACAAAAATGAAGTTCTGGTATCCGTCCACAGTAACATTACTATGTGTTCCACTCAACTCCTGCATCTCTTTTTCCAGCAGAAAAGCGTTTTTCACATCTTCTGTCATTGGGATCTGGCGTTTACCTGCTCTGGTTTTCGGTGAATGAATACTGAAATAACATCCGTTTTCATCTCTGTGCTTATAATATGCCAACGTATGATTTACGTCTATCATTCCTGTATCCAAATCAATGTCCTCCCACCGTAATCCAGTCACTTCACCGACACGCATTCCTGTTCCCACCATCACTGTAAAAATTGGAAACCAATGATAATACTGAGAACTTTCATCTGACAAAAATTCCAGAAAAAGTTCCTGCTCCGGTATTGTCAATGCTCTTTTGTGTGCATCTTCGTAATGATGTGAGCTTTTCAATTCTTTTAAAAGATTATCTGAAATATTTCGTCGTATGTAATTGTCTTCAACCGCAAGTTGCAAAATCTGATGCAGAACGGTATGGATATTATCAATGGTAGAAATCTTTAAACCTCTTGTGTCTGCAAGCATATTGTAAAATGCTTTTATATCAGATCTTTTTAACTTCGTCACAGGAAGCATTCCAATATTATCAGCAACAAATTGTTCATACATATAACAGTAATTGGAGAACGTATTTTCTTTAAGATTTCTCTTCAATCCTCTCCATAGCTCATATAAATTATTTACTGTCACATTTTTAGCATCTGCCCGAATCCCATCTGATACGTCCCTTTGGATTTCGTTTTCTTTCTCCCGTAATTCTTCCAATGTTCCTGCTGTTACACTGTTTCTTTTCCCCGATCTGGAAGTCCAACGATATGTATAATATCCATCCGCTCTCTCAGATTCTCCTGTACGAAGCAGACGATGCTTCGAATCGTATCTTTTTGCCATCTGAATTTTCTCCTTTCACAAAAGGAACTGTAGAAAATCGCTTCTACAGTTCCCATACCATCACGGAATCAAATTGAATACGCCGTATCCAGATAAGATTCCAGTTTCGATCTTTTAATCATTCTCCGAGTTCCATTCCATAATACCCAGGTACAATGTTCATCATTACTGAGAGCTCGCAGTTTATTGATTCCGATTCCCGTATATCCCGCAGCTTCTTCTAAAGTTAATAAACATTTTTTTGAAATATCCACTTCGTTTTTCATTTCATTCTTCATTCTCTGTTGTCTCCTTTCACGTTTTCCCTGGTATCGTTACTATAATATGCAATCACTCTGACATAACTTTGCAGACTAACGGACGATTCTGTGTCAGTCTGTGTCCGTTTACAGAATATTCTCCGCTTAAAACACAGGTTCCTATGGTAAGCTTTTTTAATATTGGAATCCATTCCTTATATTTCTCATATGAAATTGCCTGTGCAGTCGATATGATATTTCTTTCATTGGGCTGAAAGTATATGCTGGTCGCTGCCTGTTCCAGTATATTTTTTGCTTCACTTCTTGGTTCATACTGACTAAGCAGAATCATCCCCACGCCATATTTACGCCCTTCTCTTAGCATCTCCTCTATAGCGGTTCCCTCTAATGGCAATACTTGAAATTCATCAAGGATAATCTGTACCTGTTTTTCATCCTCGCAAATATTTCGCCATTCAATCTCCAGAAAAAATTGTGCCAAAGATTTTCGGATTCGCTCTGGATAATCAGAGAACTGCATAATCACCACATCAGCTTTCCTTTTAGCAGTACCCATAGCTACACGAAAACTGTCTATGTTTCTGAGATAATATAAGCGGCTCATAAGGAAACTAATGTTTTTGCCCCGTTCACTTTCCTCTTCTCCGCTTCCCAGCTTCAGTAGTTCATCGTACAGTCTCTTGAATGAAATATAGCCTGATTGCTTTAGTACATTCCAGCTAATTTCTTCCAGAAGCTGTCTCTGCAACATTGACTGCACATCCAAAATCTGAATTAATGCATCCGTAACATTTTCCACGGTATTTTTCCCTGCTGAGATTATAACCGGGGTCATTTTGGGATTAGAAGTTGCTATACTGATCTTCTGATTTTTTCTGAAATTCTTTTCCAGTTCTCTGTTTGTATAACTTCCAGAAAAATCCACTATCAGAACTGGTATTTGATCGGAAACAAACTTTCCGATTTCCTGACAAACCCAATAAGTCTTTCCTGTTCCAGACTTTCCCGTAACTTTTATATGGCGATTTTCAATAAATTCCATGCTCACTTCATTTCCTTCTAAGTCTTTCAGCATCTTCTACTTTCCTCCTGCCAGATCAATGATTTCAACCTGCCCTACGCCAGTGAATTTTTCTCTTACAAAACGATAGTATTCTTTTCGGATATGCCCTCGCTGTAATCGTGAAGTATAACCGCCATATTCTCCTGGCAATAGCAAACCTTCTTCCCTACATTTTATAAGTAGTTCTGCTTTACCAGCATCCAGCCTGGATTTCTGTATCCATCTAGTAAACAGTCCCGGTGCAATCCATAAATAATTATCATCATACACAAATTCCTCTCCTCCCTGAGCTTTTTCTTTCGGAATAACAGAAATTTTTTCCATTTCCTGCCTTACTATCTTTACTATCGCTTCTGATGCATCTTCAAAGTCATATGTTTCTTCATTCCAAAGGAAGTCAAATGAAAAATCTTTTGACAAGTTCAGCACATCATTCCACGATGTTCCAACAGCCTTCCAAAAATCTTTGACTAATGCTAATATCGCTCTCCAATATTTTTCTTTTAATGAGGCACCTAAGCTATTGTTACGAAGGATTTTTTCAACCTCTTCATAACGTCCTTCCACATAATTAATAAATGTCGCCCAGACAGCTTCCATGGATTCTTTTCCCAAAGGTTCTTCATATTTATCAAAAAAATCATCATCTATGAAAATATGAGAAACTTCTCTCTGCATAATGGTATGCCCTGCCATGCATACAACTATCCCTCGAATACTTTTTCCCTCATCAAAAGTCACGCATCCCTTTCCAAGTGCATTTTTCGTTATACTTGCAAAATTGTTTATAATTTTCTGTCTTTTATAAGGACTTATTGTCTCATCCTGTACTCCAACAAAAAGAATGGTTTCATCTTTAGCTGACTGAACTATATTTTGGATTTTTTTGTCCGACTCCAAAACATCGCATACATCAGCAGATGTACGATTGAAAATTTGCAGATAAGAAGTTAATTCCTGCAACTTTACCCGATCAGTCATCATCACCAAATTTACTACAAATGGCTCATATATTTTCAGTTCCCTTAATGGTGAAAACATTATTGCACAGAACGGAATAATGGCAAACCACACTCGATCTTTCGGATTTTTAATCCTTCCCAAGTGTGCCTTGTAATTACCTATCCTTGCAATGTTGGCTGCGTCCAGATCAAAATGCTTTGAAAACACAGGCAGATTTAATTTATTTTTGTATTCCGCATATGC
>CAVABC010000134.1:0-1173 GCA_963586665.1 Acutalibacteraceae bacterium | reverse complement strand
TTTTCGATCTCACCACCATTTTCGCAGATTAGACTATATTCAGTTGTCAAGGTACAATTATCGCCATTTTGCATCCCACCTCTATTCCAAGTTTATGAAACACTTGTGAAATGTTCCTTGTCGATAAGTTGATTATAGTTTTTTCACCTCTGCGAACTTGCTAATTTCATGCACACTTCAAATAACTCTACATAATTCTACAAAAAAATGATGCCGTCACCGACATCATTTATATTTCATCATCTATTGATAATTTGCATTTATTAACGCATGTTGTATTTCTTTATATAGACGGGAATCTTTGTCTCTTCCACTTGCTCCACGTAATTCTGGGAAACAATCCAAAGTATATCTCCATGCTTCTTGCGAGATCCGCAATCTGTCCTGTATTCGATTTTTCCATTTCCCCTGCACTATATCCGTAATATTGTCAATCCCTTTATCATACAAACTGTTTCTTATCTTATCATTCACTCGCCGCCTTCTATCCGGTACTATATAATATTCTATCAGCTTACTTATTGTTGCTATATAATCTTTTGAAAAATCGAGTTCGCCATCCATATCGAGCATATTATTGTCTATTTCTTCCCAGTTCAATTCTAATATTTCCCCTCTAAAATTATCCTGTATATTTTCAATTTCTATATCAGCCACTGTTTCCTGTATATTTTCAGCTAACTCTCTCAATATTTTTCCACATTCTTGCTCTGTATATTTTTGATTTTGAGAAGAAATTTGAATTTCAAAACAATCATGGAGTATTTTACCAATTCCACATTTAACCCTTTTCTGAACTGACACAACTACATTTGATAAATTTATTATTTCCGATTTTAAATTTTTCGCAGTCTTCTGCGTTACCCTCACCATTCTAGATATTCCATAAAAGAGTTCAACCGCTGCGTCTAAATGAATAAATTGATTTAAATAAAAATCATCCCCATAGTTTTCTTTCTGGTTGACTTGAAATGAATGCATTTCTGCAAAATGTCCGTACATATTCAGAAATCCTTGATTTTCTCTAGGGCTTTGATATTCCCCCAAACAAAGAATTTTCTTTTTCCCATCTTCTCCTATAGAAAGCAAATATTTTAGACAGCTGTAATGTGTCATATATGTCATATAATAATCGTTTTTCTCAGCATAATTATCTATGGCTCTGTTTTGCTT
>CAVABC010000133.1:0-5797 GCA_963586665.1 Acutalibacteraceae bacterium | reverse complement strand
TCTCATATTTCTGTCCATCGCCTTGATCTCATCCATCTCGTCCTTGGTCAATTCAAAGTCGAAAATCTCCATGTTTTCCTTAATATGAATCGGATTCATCGCTCTCGGAAAAATAACATTTCCTTCCTGAATCTGCCATCTGAGAATAATCTGCGCATTGGTCTTTCCATATTTCTTTCCGAATTTGCTAAAAACCTTTTCACCGAGCAGGCTGGAATCTCCGTGTCCAAGCGGATACCAGCTTTCAATGATTGTTCCATAAGGTGCAATTCGTTTTTTCAAATCATCCTGCTGGTAATACGGATGACACTCTACTTGAAGAACAGCCGGTTTGATGTTTGCTTTTTCACATACCTCTTCCAATCTGTCGGATTCATAATTGGAAAGGCCAATGCTTTTTACCTTGCCCATCGCTACTGCCTTCTCCATGTCCTTCAAGGCTCCCATATAGTCACCAAACTGCTGATGGAGGAGCAGAAGGTCAAGATACGGCATATCCAAACGTGCCAGCATTTTGTCAATACCTTCCATGGTAAGCCCTTCCCCATACTCTGATGGCCACAACTTACTTGTAACAAAGATTTCCTCTCTCGGAATGCCGCTTTCCCTTATTGCTCTGCCAACACTTCGCTCATTCTGATAGGCATGTGCCGTATCGATATGACGATATCCAAGCTTTAATGCTTCTGCCACCGCATTCACAGTCTCTTCTCCTTCCGGCACCTGATACACACCCATGCCGAACTGAGGAATCGTATTTCCATCATTTAATTTCAAATATGTTTGTCTCATGTTTTCACTCCTCAAATTTCTCTTTATCCAACATTTTGATTACCCTTGCCGGATTTCCGACTGCAATGGCATAATCCGGAACATCCTTTGTTACAACAGAACTCGCACCAATCACAGCATGACACCCTACTCGCACGCCCGGCAAAACAGTCGCTCCTGCACCAATCCATGCGTAATCCCCGATTTCAACCGGCTTGCACGTCAGCACATTCAAATCATAGGGATCATGGTTATTGGAAATGAGCTGAACATTTGCAGCAATGCGGGCATGATTACCAATGGTGATGCCGCCG
This sequence comes from Acutalibacteraceae bacterium, assembly GCA_963586665.1. Classification (GTDB taxonomy): domain Bacteria; phylum Bacillota; class Clostridia; order Lachnospirales; family Lachnospiraceae; genus Roseburia. Next base: position 4,712 of record CAVABC010000133.1, on the reverse strand, counting down.
CGTGCCATTGCAAGAAGATTGGAATTAACAAATACGTCTTTTCCGATTTTCAGCATATCAAGTGCCGCCCCCGAAAGTGGCGGAGCAATGGTACTTCCTTCTCCAAGATTTTCGCCCATAAGCTTATGAAGCAGGCTGTTATATTCGTCCGAAAAGGGAAGCGTATGATTCAGCTGAAAGAGCAGCTGTGCTGAGCGTTGTCGTTCTGCGCTGTGTTCCGCAGATACTTTGCCAAGGTCAACGCGGATTTCTTCACATTCCATTTAGCATCCCTCCCTATTATGTCAAGTGTTTTCCCTTGTAAAATCAAGGTTTTTACGATACTTACCTCATCTGAACGAGCCATTATCATGAGCATCTTTTCGCATCTGGTACAAGAATAGAGGCTTTCTGAGTACACGAAGCAGAACGTCATTCATTTTGTTCCGCATGGCCATCGTGTTCCCTTTCCTCTATGGCAACGCACCTCCCGTGTCTACCAGGATCATCACCGGATTTCCGCTGAGTCCTCACTTCCTTCGTTCCGCCTGCCCATAACCAAGGTGTCGACTTAGCTCCTCATCAGGGTCATGCCCCATGGAAAATATTCCTGCCGACTACTGGCTCATTCTTAAATTGTTTGCTGACTACAGCTTCTGTTTACCAGCACCTTTCGGTGGACGTTGCCTGATGAACTTTCACTGTCTGTCACTCCCTAACGGGAGCCGGTCGTCTGCTTGTGACCGGAATCCGATTTCTGAACTCAGCTCAGCCATCCGATTCTGATCACAAGCAGTTGCTTCTTTGTTTTCTTTTCTTCCTTGATTGTATTAAGCTGCCAATGGTCTATGGATATCTCCTAGGAGTTTCGATGGATCATATGTCACTCCGGTTTTCAGGATTTTGAAGAATACCCTTATCAGCTTGCATGCAACTACGATCAACGATTGCATCTTCTTCAATGGATTCTTTGATCTTGTCGTGTAATACTGATGAATCGACTTGAATTCAGGACTATGGCTTATCACACTGACAGCAGCTTCATACAGCACATATCTCAGGCGCTTTCTTCCTCGATAGCTGATATGACTTTCACCCTTATGTTTTCCTGACTCGTTATTGACGATTGCATATCCGGCGAGCTTTTGCAGCTGCTTCGGATCATCAAAGCGAGCAATGTCTCCAACCTCTGCCACGAAGCCTATCGCAGATTTTAACCCGATGCCCTTGATCTCAAGAAGTTTATCAACATACGGCACCTCCGCTATTTTGGCTTCAAGCAGACCCATCAGTTCAGCTTCTCGAGCCGTCTGGAGTTCATAGTCGGAGAGAAGTATTCTCAGCTCAATCCTTGCAGCTTCCTGTGCTTCCCGCATGCCGATGCTGTGCTCCGCAGCCGTCACCAGGCTCTTGGCCTTTTTTAATCCGATTGCTCTTAGCTTTGCATTTCGCCATATTCGGTTCACGCCGTCCACTCCAAGTTTTACTATGTCTTCCGGCAAAGGTGCTACCTTCAGAATCATTAAGCCGCTGGCCGCAGCTACATTTCCATAAACGTCTTTGTAATTCGGAAAGTAGATGCTGAACCATCTGGCAATTCGATTCTTAAGTCTCGTGAGCTCGCTTTGAGCCATGACTCTTAGCTCAGACAATACTCTGATCTCTGAATAAACTCCGTCCGGAATGTACGGGCAGAAATATCTGCCATCCTTCACCAGACCCGCTATTACCTTCGGATCCTTGCGATCGTTTTTGGATGGACTGTTGTCATCCAATTCCTTTGACTTCTTGACATGGTGTGGATTGACATGCACTGGTTTCATTCCGTTGTCCTGGAGAAATTTCCCAAGATTGAACCAGTAATGACCTGTTGGCTCCATACCCGGAACAACCTTCTCAAACCCATATCTATCCTTCAGTTCTTCGATCCAGTTTCGTAACGTCTCGAATCCGTCTTCGCTGTTGCTGATCTCAATGGGTCCCTTGGAGAGTTCATATCCTCGCCAGTCAAAGGCACGCGCATAGTGCGTTTCACTTCCAACATCAATACCGACAATCAAAGTTTTTTCTGTGATAGCTGCAATTTTTTTGTTTTGTATGTTAGAATTCATTCTGATACCTCTTTTGTGATAGATTTGCCAACTTGCAGGGTCAGCAAACTTTATCATACATTGAGGTATCTTTTCTTTCACCTGCTTTCTGCTGAGCTCCGATGTTTATAGTTTACAGGAAGCTCCTTGAAATAATAAATCGTAACTGTTTAGGACCTCGCTAAAAAAATAGATTCTGGGTTGCCATTAAAAGCTTCCAGGATCGACTGAAACGCAGGATGCCCATGCTTTATCCCGGTGCTGAGATATGATTTCAGCATAAGATAGTCAATCATGCTGTCTTCAGCGCGAAAGCCACCTGTCACTTTGATTTTTGTTTTGAGACCGCGAAGATCTCGTTCAGCCAGATTGTTAGTGAAAGCCACATTGAAATCTCTGGCAAATAGGCAGACTGATGCCTTGTACTTTTTTAGGCGATCCAGCAGACAACGTATCTTGCCCCGCTTCGGACGACCACGTTTTCCGCTGATTGCTTTGACCGGATTTTCATCATAGCCCAGCTCAAGCAGCTGATCATATTCCGTCTCGAAAGCTTGTAGTTCGTCTACAGCCAACGATCGGAGGCCTTGGGAGTTGGCCGACTCGACGGACTGCTTCATTTTCAGAAGTAGCTGTTGAAAACGACTCGCCCAACTCTGCTTGTTTCCATGATCATTGACCCATTGCAGCTCACGAAGGAGATGCGCACAACACAATGCATGACGTACATTACTTGAGCTCTTCCAGTAGGGAGCCCAGCAATCATGAATCGCTGTCCCGGAGAACAATGGCAGGACGCCTATATCCTCCATGGCTGCATATCCGCGCTTTGCGTGTCCTTCATAATAGGTTAGTGTGTCTGTACAGCTTACATGGGTCCAGTTGAGCTTTCCGTTTACTCGCATGCCGGTTTCATCGAAATGGACATACTTTTCATCGGTTAATTGATCCCAGATGCGATCAACGGTATCCGACACACGATCGGCAGTCTGTTTCACGAAGCTCAAAATAGTCCCCTCTGTGATAGGGAGCGCAGCGATACCACGAATGATTTCAGCGATTGTTCTGAGGGGTACGGACGCAACGACATTCAATGCAACAGCTAATGTTTTCAGCCTGTCGCCGTATTGACAGCAAGCAGTGATTTGGGGCGGAAATTCCCCGTAAAGCGGCTTTGTGCTATACGGACAAACTGGCATAAGCATAACCTGATGATCAATGACATCACGTCTGACTTCAATGTCCAAAACCCGTCTGGTCTCCTGAACAACCGCTCTTTGGAGACACTCGGAAAAGTGGGAGCACTGCATACAGTGTCCGGGACAATGCTGAACAACACGGTCAACAGGCAGATCCTTGGTCATACTGTACAGACTGGTTCCCGGATGGCCTTTTTGAGCACCTCGTTTTCTGCCGGATGATTTTCTGGAACTCTTGGGATCCGGCTTACTGTAGCCATCAGACGAAGGAGGTCTGGAACTGTTGCGGGAGTTATTCCCAAGCTTATCCTGCAAATCCTGTATGGTCTGTTGCAGAGAGGCAATGGTGAGTCTCAATTCTTGATTGATTTGGCGCATTTCATCATTCTCCTGACGCATAGCAGTAAGCTGCTCAAGCAGGAATTGAACAAGCTGGTTATCCGTCATGACCATCACCTCCGCATAGAAATTTGATGCTTACAGTGTATCAAAAACGGCAGAAAAACACGAATTCTGTACGATGTGGCATTCGGCAGAATGCCGAATCCAAAAGCCGCAGGATACTGATCCGTATCCACAAAAGCATGCCTACGTGCAACAGAAAGTGCCTGTAGTTGCGAAGGAATAGAAACCCGGTGTTGATAACTTATGAGATTCTGATTTTTCAGCAAAACTCAGGCAAGTTATCCACACTTTTAAAGCAAAAACATAAGGACATCCTTCTGAAAATTCTCTGTTTTTACCAAGGAATTTTCGGGATTAACAGGAGGTTCTAAACAGTTACTCCTGATTTTTCTCACCGTCCTGAGAAAATCTTGCAGTCCCATCATGGCCAGAAGCTGCGGATTCACCGTGATGATAACCTCATCGGCAGCGGCCATCGCATTGATGTTCAGGGCTCCCAGAGACGGACAGGTATCCAGTAAAATCACATCATATCTGTCCTTCAGCGGCTCCAGAATCCGTCTCAGCATTCCCTCTGCTCCCATTTCCAGCCGCAGCTTGCTGTCCACCGCTGACAGCACCATGGAAGACGGGATAAAATCCACCCCTTTTCTCGTCTGGATATACTCGGAAGAATCCGGCAGTGATTCCTCCTCCATGGCCGCTATCATCAGATCACCCATGCTGACCGGGACCTCCGCTGTATCCTCCACGCCAAAGCAGGTGCTTAGATTGGCCTGGCTGTCAAAATCGACAGCCAGTACCTTCTTCCCCATAGCGGCAAAGGAATATGCCAGGTTAAAAGTAGTAACCGTTTTCCCCACGCCTCCCTTAAAGGAGCCGCACATATACACCTTGCCCATCAGCGGCACCTCCTTCCGTAGTGGTTCTCCGCTTCTGCCACCTTCATCGCAGATGTCACAATCTGCTCCGGAAAGGCAAGCACGACTTCCTCTGCCTTCGTGATGATAAGCTTTCCCTTCTCACATCTCACCTGAAC
>CAVABC010000132.1:0-5811 GCA_963586665.1 Acutalibacteraceae bacterium | reverse complement strand
CAGATCATGAGTCCGGAGTTTATGGGACAGCTTGGATATGCCGGAAGCGGAAGTGGCGGAGGAGGCGGAAGTCCGGGAGTAAGTTCTATGACTGAGGATGAAATCAATAATGCAGATGCATTTGAGGCTAGAGGTGTGGATGAGGTGAAGCAGGAAGTGACATATAAGGAAGTAGCGAAGGTAAGAGAAGATAAAGCCAGATAGTTTTGAGGACGTGGGAGAGATTCTGCGTCCTTTTTTAATGCGGATAAATATTATAGATGTTATAATAAAAAGGATTGGAGGATTAATCATGCTGACTACACCATTGGGAGATATAGAAATATACATAGATGATAAAAAAATAGAATATGTCGAAAGAAATATTAGAAAACCAGACAAACTATGTCCCGATGTAGATGGCAGATATAGTATAGAAGTTAATTTTTTGCCAAATGGAAAATTCCATGTTATTTCTTGCAAAATTAAGGATTATATTTCATCTAAAGAAGACGGAATAGAATCAGGTGAACGATTGGAATTGAAGTCATTTTACAGATATAATACTAAATTGTCGATAGGTATGGAAGGTGATGCGGGATATTATCCTGATGGAACACGTTCATCAGATATGTATGATTATGATAATGATTATATGGAAGATGGTGTTTCATATCTGATTTTGGAAGAAACTAAGACAACAAGGTATGTATTTGGGGTGGCTTGGATTGAGAAGGTAACAACAGAAAATGATGTACAGACGTGGTTTGGGGCAGATCCAACACTATTTTAGGAGATGATGTAATAAAATGTTTGGAAAAAAGAATGAGTTACAAGTGCAAGTAGAGCAATTGCCGGATGTATTTGAAGACAATGGACTGGCACTTGTTGAAATAGAAGATGATAAAGTAATCAACAGAATTATAAGTACTGTTCCACAGTTGGCACAGGCAGGAGTAAATGTAGGTGCAGTAGCAGAAGGAATGCAACTGGCAAATCAAGGTGTATATCAGGCAATACTACCGGCAGGAGCAAAATTGGTAAATTCTAAAGATATGGAAGGAGCTGTAAGAGGTTTCTTTAGAAATAAAAAAGGAATTGCAGGACAAGCAAATTGGATGAATGCTGATAGTGCTGTAAATAAAATTGCAGCAGCAAATATTGCTAATGCTGCTATGGGAGCGGCAGCTCTTGTAGTGGGACAATATTATATGAAACAAATCAATGATGAATTAGCAGATATGAATAGTAATATCTCTAAATTAGCGAATTTTCAGATGACAGAGTACAAAGGCAAAGTACTAACCCTTATGACGCAGGTAAAAAGAGCATCTGAGTTTCAGACGGAGATACTTGAAGATAATAATTTACGGAATGAAGAAATCCAAAGACTTCAAGGATTGGAGACAACATGCATGGATTTACTTAATCAGGCAAATGTAACTATTTCAGAGTTAAGCAGTAAAGAGGGAGAGTCTTTTGAAAAATATGATAAATTGATGAGCGAAGTGGCTATTTGGCAAAAGTATCAAGGAGCATTAACAGAAGTGCTATACATGATTGCAGATTTGAACTATACATTACATTTAGGAGCTATATCAAAGGAACAATGCTATGCAGCTTATTCTGATATGTATGATATGGAAAATAACTTGATTGATAAGCTTAGAAAATGGCACGAATTTCATAAAAAGAAGTTTAAAATAGATATTGATCAAGCACGTATGGAAAGACAGGGGATAGATGCAGTGATACATAAGCCACTAGAGCTGATTAGTGAAAAATGGAAATATAGGAATATAGGAAAAGAAGCGGTTACAAATATCCGAGTGCAAAGAAACATTCAATTTAATGATAGAACTTTGGATATGAGAGACCGGTACAATGAAGATGTAAGACTTATAGCAAAAGAGGGAAAACTGTATTATAGCACGATATGAGTTATAGAGGACACACAAGCGGTCCTCTATTTTTTATTCATCATCGTCTTCAAAAGTAAAGATGTTCTCCACTGTAGTATCAAAGACTTTGGCAATATCCATAGCAAGCTTTAAGGAAGGATTGTATCTGCCATTTTCGAGATTACCTATAGTTTCACGCCGGACGCCTACAAGCTTGGCGAGTTCGGCTTGCTGCATATTGCGTTCTTTGCGGAGTTCATGAAGTCGGGTCTTTAGTATTGGCATTAGCAGCCCTCCTTTTCATACTTCAGGAAGAGTAATCCGGGAAGTATCTGGGATGCAGCAACGAAAAATCCATACGTTTTGTAAAAAGGAAACGAAATAAAACCGGATATAATTCCTACTGTCATCATAGAACAAAGCAGTATCTCAAGGCTCATACTTTTAGCTGCCCAGATATGCTGTATACTCATTTCATCATCGGATTCCTGTCTGACTAATAGGGTGTAAAAAGAGCAGATTGCACTTACAAATAAAAGTACAGCTCCTATTATTCTAATTGGTTTAAGAGGAACCAAGTTTGAAATAGAGTATAGAAGCCATAGACAGCCATTGATTATATAGCGTATTGTGTATTTTTGAGTTACTGACAAAGTCTCGTTATCTTTATCCATAATATCAACCTCCAATGTGGTATATTTCTAACATCTGTTGCAAATATATCACATAAATAGTAAAATGTAAAGAAAAATGTGCGAAATAAATCACATTGCGTAGGTGCCCTTTTTATGGGACACATAGTATAATAGAATTATACTGAAAAAGGATAATCAGAAGTGAATGGGAAGGGTACTTATGAATATTAAAAGCGAAAAAGAGTTTTATGGAGAAGAATTGAAAAGAGTAGCTTTGAGATTCAATGCGGATATATTTGTCTGGGGTGAGGAAATGATCAGTAGAAAGTTGATTATTTATCCTAAGAAGTTAAAAGATGTCATTGGATATGAAGAAGTAAAGGAAAAACTTGAACCATGTGGGCTTGTACTGATTGATACTCGTAAGCAGGACTTTTTGCACTGTACATCGACAATGGTAGATACCATCAATGGAAATGTGTATATGTCAGAAGCAGGTTTCAATAGTTCATGGAAGCTTTTGAAGAACAGCGTAAGTAAAGGCATAAGGATTGCAAATGAAAATGAAGGCAGTCCGATTGAGAAGCCAGAGGATATCATTGTATTTGATAATTTACAGAGAGCAGGAAGTACTCCGATTATTGTGAATGATGCCATGCAGGATATGGTGGAGGTTTTAGACATTGGCTTAAAGAAAAAAATCCAAAACCATACGGAAGCTATGGAAATGGTTCAGCCATGAGAGTGTCAGCGGCAGGCTGGCTTTATGATTCGATGGAAAGAACCAGAAAGGTAGCTAGCGCTACAGCGAATGTGACACATAATCATCCGGAAGGTATAAAAGGTGCGGAGGCAACTGCAAGTGCAATATACATGGCAAGGAATGGCTCTTCAAAAGAAGAAATTAAAGCATATATCGAGAGGGAGTTTCACTATAACCTTGATAGAACACTTGATGAGATCAGACCTGAATATCACATGGATGAGACATGTCAGAGAACAGTACCGGAGGCAATCATCGCATTTCTGGAATCCAAGGATTTTGAGGACGCAGTGCGTAATGCAGTATCACTTGGTGGAGATACGGATACGCTTGGAGTCATTACAGGAAGTATTGCAGAAGCATTTTATGGAATCCCAGCTGTGCTGATTGCAGAGTGTAAAAGTCGGATTGATAAGGGACTGATGACGGATGTTCTTGATGAATTTGATCATGTACTTGGCAGGAGCATGGATACTTATTCAGATGAAATGGATGAGATACAGGCAAATCAGATGATTGAGGCAGCAATCGATCAGTATTATATTCAGCAGGATAAAAATGGAATGGTGTTATTTATGGAAGTTATGGTAACAAGAATGCAGCAGTCAGGAGAAGTTGTTGTTCCATATATTACGGAGAATCCTTTTATGTCGGAAGAACAGATAAGTAAAGTAAAGGCTGGCGACACGATTTCGCTTGACCATGATGTAAGACTAAAAATAGAAACTGTGAAAGATGCTGATGAAAAAGAATGGATTGGAGTATTTACATCTTCTGAAGAGATGCATAAGGGTTCTGCTGGAAATGTGCAGATGAATCAGTCTATTGAATCAATACTTCGTCTGGCTCTTAATTGGGAACAGGTAAATGGAATTGTGATTAATCCGTTTGGTAAGTATATTCAGATGACAAAGAAGATGATAGAGCTTTTAATCAATGGATATGAATATTATGAGAATGAAAGGAAGAGCAAAGATGATGAGAACAATTAAAGTTACGGGAAAAGGAAAAATAGCAGTAAAGCCAGATATGATCCGATTATATGTAAACAAGGAAGAACTTTGCCATGAATATGAAGATACTCTTCGCAGATCAACAGAAGATACAGAGCTGCTCAAGGACTTATTTGAAAACCTTGGATTTCAGAGAAAAGACCTTAAAACAGCATATTTTAATGTCGATACAGAATATGAAAGCTATCAGGACAGAGATAAGAGTTGGAAGCGAAGATTTGAGGGATATAAGTATATTCATCATATGAAAATAGAGTTTGCTTCTGATAACAAAAAGCTGGGACAGGTGCTATATGCTTTGGCACATAGTTCATTAAAACCGGAGTTTTCTATTGAATATACTGTAGCTGATGTAGAAAAATGTAAAAATGAGCTGTTACATAAAGCAATTGAGGATTCCATTCAAAAGGCACAGGTACTTACAACAGCAGCGAATGTGAAACTGGGTGAAATACAGGCGATTGATTATTCCTGGGGAGAGATAGATTTTGTAACAAAGCCAATGAATGAAATGAGATTAATGGAGTGTACGGAATGTGAAATGAGTGCACCGGCAGCATATGACATAGATATTGAAGCAGACGATATAGATGTTACTGATACAGTAACTGTAGTCTGGGAAATCGCTTAGGAGGTTGATTGCATGTTGTCATCTATTTATTATGGAGAAATACAAAGTGACAAGTTGGTATCATGGAACGAGAATAAAGATCCATACAATATATTAGTTGAGAACAATCGAGTATATAAACTTGGAGGATGGGAATTTCTTGATATAGCCAATAAGCTTTTTGACAATGAAAAGCAGGTGGACTGGGGAAGCTATGCATATCAGTGCACAAAAGAGCAACTAGAAAGATTGATGGAACAGACTGGATGTGAAATAGATAAGATTAATGAACTGGCATCTGAGAAAATCTATGGTATTGTGTTTGTTGAAGAGGTGTAAATGGTGGTATAATCCTATTATTGATAGATAGTAATAGGAGGTTTTTATGGAACAACGGAGGCGATTAAGATGAAGTTTGGAATGAGAACACCCAGTATAAAGAAATCAATAAAGGCAAGAACAACCGGAAAAGCCAAGCGAGCTGTTAAGAAAGCTTTAATTCCAGGGTACGGGAAAAAAGGTGCAGGATGGATTAAGAATCCAAAGAAAGCAGCTTACAATAAAGTTTATAAGAAGACGAGCTTTGGCATTATGGATTTATTTAAATAACTATCAGGAGGATTACATCATGGAACGAGTAGTACAATTTTTAAAAGAAGCAGAGACATATTATTTGGCAACAGTAGAAGGTGACCAGCCAAGGGTAAGACCTTTTGGAACCGCACACATTTTTGAAGGGAAGCTGTATATTCAGACTGGAAAGGTAAAAGATGTTTCAAAGCAGATTCACGCAAACCCGAAGGTAGAAATCTGTGCATTTAAAAATGGCGAGTGGCTTCGTGTAGCCGGAGAACCTGTAGATGTAATAATGACTTGGATTCAAAAGGAAATGGAAAGACAGTAATGCAGA
>CAVABC010000131.1:0-6454 GCA_963586665.1 Acutalibacteraceae bacterium | reverse complement strand
GTATGGAACTACATCACACAGTTTGCTGAGTTTAACCGTTTTACAAACAGTCCTGCAGCAAACTACAAAGGCGAGCTCTACTCAACGCCTTTCAATATGTACACATTCAATAAAATGTGGGGTGTTGTGACACCTGAAGAAGCTGCTGCCAAAATCGAGGAGCAGAAAAAAGAGAGCACAGGTGAGCCTCAAAACTTAGAGGAGCAGGCAATTTCACTCATAGGCCGCGATATCTATGAAAAGCTCGTAAAAGGATATACCGAAAAGCAGTGGGATCGTGATTGTAAGGAGCTCCCTGCATTTATCATCAAACGTCTTCCTGTAAGACTTACTTTCGACAACAACTACTTCAACGCACTCTATCAGGGTATCCCAATCGGTGGTTACACAAAGATGGTTGAGAATCTGCTTGATGGCAATGAAGTAAGACTTAACACCGACTACTTAGAGCACAAATCAGAGCTTGATTCTTTAGCTGACAAGGTCGTATACACCGGACCTATTGATGCATACTTTGGATTTAAGCTTGGAACTCTTGAATACCGTTCTGTCCGTTTTGAAAATGAGACACTTAACATTCCAAACTTCCAGGGTAATGCCGCTGTAAACTATACAGACTGCGAAACACCATGGACAAGGATCATAGAGCACAAGTGGTTCGAGTTCGGTAAGGATGAGGACGGCAATGATATTCCAAAGACCATCATCAGCCGTGAGTATTCATCAGAGTGAAATGCAAGCATAAATAAAAATGAATACATATCATTCTTAAATGCACATATCAAAAATGATATTCCTATTATACGGGCCAAACCGTTTCCATCTTTGTATACGTAAATTTTTTTATTCCCTTAGCTCCTACATATATCATTATAAGAAAATATGTAAACAATCCAAAACGTGATGGCCAAATATCCGGCAACATAGTAGTCCCCCCACATTGTAAACACTAATATTATAGCCAAAATAATTAAATATGTTATCTCCCACCAATCACATTTACTATTTTTAAATTTAGCTTGCAAATAATCAATCATTCTATGCATATTGTAATAAAATTATAACAAATCATATAAACTTTTCAAGATTTCTCAATACTATTAAAGCAAACTTAATACTTAAAAAGCTATGAATAGTATAAACTATACATAGCTTTTTTCAAGTTTTTCTTTTTAAAATTTGAATGTATTCTCCAGTGTCTCCCACTTCTGATCCTTATCACTTAAGTTGATAGGAGTACCATCCTCAAGTGTATATCCTGATCCATCAGCACTTCCCGGATACTCTCCCACAAGCTGTGGCCACTCAATACCGATTGCAGGATCATTCCATGCAAGTCCGCTCTCATCACCAAGATGCCAGAAATCTGTTACCTTGTAGCAGAACTCTGCAACATCTGAGAGTACAAGAAATCCGTGTGCAAATCCCTCAGGAATGAGGAACTGCTTTTTGTTCTCCTCTGTAAGCTCAACGCCATACCACTTGCCGTATGTCTTTGAGTCACTTCTTAAATCTACAGCTACGTCAAATACAGAACCTTTTACGGCACGTACAAGCTTAGCCTGTGGATATTCTTTCTGGAAGTGAAGTCCACGGAGAACTCCCTTTGTAGAGCATGACTGATTATCCTGTACGAATACTCTGTCAATGCCGGCTTCCTGCATATCCTTTGAATTGTATGTCTCCATAAAGTATCCACGATTGTCACCGTGAACTGTAGGCTCGATAATGCAAAGACCTTCGATCCCGCCTACGTTTTTCTCTACTTTAATCTGTCCCATGACCTTTCCTTTCTATACGCGAACACTCAACTTACAAGCAAGCTTGTATCACGTATATTCCATCGTACTTCTTTGTTCACTAAAAATCTATCTCCTGCAGATATCTGTGCAGTGCATCCTGCCAGGTAGGAAGTGGCTTGAATCCATTCTCTACAAGCTTGCTCTTGTCCAGTCTGCTGTTGAACGGACGAGCTGCCTTTGACACACCATATTCTGCTGTTGTAACAGGAGCAACTGTAAGTCTGTCCTCTGAATACTCAGTATGTCCAAGCTCTACTGCCTGTTTGAAGATTTCCTTGGTGAAATCATACCAGCTTATATATCCGCCCTCGTTTGTAGCGTGGTAGTAACCGTATTTATCAGTCTCTATCATATCTACGAGCAGTCTTGAGAGATCAAGTGTGTATGTCGGTGTACCGATCTGATCACTTACTACTGTAAGCTTGTCGTGTGTCTTTCCTACATTCAGCATTGTCTTTATAAAGTTCTTGCCGTTTACACCAAATACCCATGCGATACGCACGATAAAGTATTTCTCAAGTGTATTGGCTACTGCAAGCTCTCCGTCAAGCTTTGTCTGTCCATACACATTTAGTGGTGCATAATCCTTGCAGTCCGGCTGCCATGGTGTCTCCCCCTGACCATTGAATACATAGTCAGTACTGATATATACCATCTTGGCATCTATTTTCTTACATGCGTCTGCGATATTCTGTGTACCGTCAGCATTGATAGCATGTACTTTCTCTTTCTTGTCATCATCCTCAGCCAGATCTACGGCAGTCCATGCTGCGCAGTGTACTACCACATCAGGATTGATCTCTGTGATAGTTTTCTCAACTGCATCACGGTCTGTGATGTCAAGTGATACATATGGCATAGTGGTAACTGCTGTGCCATCGTCTGCACCGCTGTACTGTGGTGCTATATCTGTTCCGATTCCTTCGTAACCGCGAGCTGCGAGATCATTCATCACATCATGTCCGAGCTGACCTGCAACGCCTGTAACAAATACTTTCATGTTAACCTCCGCTAATTAACGATTTGAGTACATTTTATCGTAGTAATTCTGATACTCACCGCTGATGATCGTCTCCCACCACTCACGGTTCTCAAGGTACCATTTGATTGTCTTCTTGATTCCATCCTCGAACTTAGTCTCCGGAAGCCATCCAAGCTCGTTGTGGATCTTTGTAGGATCGATAGCGTAACGCATATCATGTCCCTTACGATCTCCTACGAATGTGATAAGGCTCTCTGGCTTATTAAGCTCTTTACAGATGATCTTTACGATCTCGAGGTTTGTCTTCTCATTGTGTCCACCTACATTGTAAACCTCTCCTACACGTCCGTTGTGGATGATAAGATCGATTGCCTTGCAGTGATCCTCAACATAGAGCCAGTCACGTACGTTCTCGCCTGTTCCATATACTGGAAGCGGCTTATCACCCAGCGCATTTGCGATCATAAGTGGGATAAGCTTCTCCGGGAAGTGATATGGTCCGTAGTTGTTTGAGCAACGGCTGATTGTTACAGGAAGTCCATATGTTCTGTGGTAAGCAAGTACAAGTAAGTCTGCTGCTGCTTTTGATGATGAATATGGGCTTGATGTATGGATTGGTGTATCCTCATGGAAGAAAAGGTCTGGGCGGTCAAGTGGAAGATCTCCATATACCTCATCTGTTGATACCTGATGATATCTCTGGATACCATATTTGCGGCATGCATCCATGAGTACAGATGTTCCGATGATGTTTGTATCAAGGAAGATCTGTGGGTTCTCGATTGAACGGTCAACGTGTGACTCTGCTGCGAAGTTTACAACCATGTCAGGATGCTCTTCTTCGAATAATTTGTATACAGCCTCACGGTCTGTGATGCTTATCTTTACGAAACGGAAGTTTGGATTGTCCATTACAGGCTCAAGTGTTGAGAGATTTCCTGCATATGTGAGACAGTCTAAACATACGATACGATAATCCGGGTATTTGTTAAGCATATGGAATATAAAGTTACTTCCGATAAATCCAGCTCCACCTGTTACGATAATTGTCATTTTGTTTTCCTCCTGATTTCCCGCTGTTTTACATACGGGATTGTTTTTTCTGCTAATACAATATTTAGTATAACTGCTCGCGGTATTTTCCGTCGAGTACATCTTTTAAGTACTGTCCGTACTGGTTTTTCTTTACGAGCTCATAAGTCTTTAATACTTCGTCCTTTGTGATCCAGCCGTTTAAGTAAGCGATCTCTTCAAGACATGCGATCTTACGGTGCTGATGAGTCTCAACTGTCTTTACAAAGTTTGTTGCATCTACAAGACTCTCATGTGTTCCTGTATCAAGCCATGTAAATCCCTGTCCTAAAAGCTCTACGTTTAATGAGCCGTCCTCGAGGTAGATTCTGTTAAGATCTGTGATCTCAAGCTCGCCTCTGGCTGATGGCTTTAAGTTCTTTGCATACTCTACAACCTTGTTGTCATAGAAGTAAAGACCTGTTACACAGTAATTGCTCTTTGGATGCTCTGGTTTTTCCTCGATAGAGATAGCTTTTCCATCTTTATCGAATTCTACTATACCGAATCTCTCAGGATCATCTACATAGTAACCGAATACTGTTGCACCTTTTCCGCTCTCAGCATTCTCCACTGCTGCCTTAAGTCTCTTATTGAGTCCGTGTCCTGCGAAGATGTTGTCTCCGAGTACCATGGCAACTGTATCATCACCGATGAATTTCTCACCGATAACAAATGCCTGTGCGAGTCCGTCCGGACTTGGCTGTACCTCGTATGTGAGGTTGACACCAAACTGATGTCCATCTCCTAATAATTCTTTGAATCTAGGTGTATCCTGTGGTGTTGAAATGATAAGTATATCTCTGATGCCTGCGTTCATAAGAACTGACATAGGATAATAGATCATTGGCTTGTCATAAATTGGAAGTAACTGCTTTGAAGTTACCATTGTGAGTGGGTAAAGACGTGTGCCTGAACCTCCCGCTAAAATAATACCTTTCATGTTGTTCTCCTTCTGAGGTTTTGTCTCGTATTAAATCTGCCTCATTCAAACTGAAACTTACTGGTTACAACTGAGCTGCATGGACATATAAATTATACCTTGCACTCTCACTTACCTGCATTATAAAAGATGCCCCAAGGGCACCTTCAAGTATTATTTTTTATTTTCTTGAAATAAAAACACCGGCATCTTTAGTTATCTTAAATCCGGCATCAGTTTTTTCTTTTACGAAAGATACGAATTCCTTGTACCTGTCCACTATGTATCTATTTTGATTACCATGACATGAAAGGACATATTCCACTACAGGTTCCGGCTCAGTCACCAGAAGATAATCATCATATCCTTTCCACTGTACATCTGAAAAATACTTATCAAGCTGTTCTCTACCATTCTCTCTTCCAAAATGTTCATACAATTTCTCGGCAGACAATTCTATTCTATCATCAAATTCTTTTACAAGCTTGCTAATTTCTTTCATGTGATCTGCACCATATGTACTGCAGATAAACTTTCCATCCCTTTTCAGCACTCTGTCTACCTCATTGCAAACCATATCCAGATCATCACAATAAAATAACACATGATTGGCTAAAACCCTGTCAAAACTGTTATCCAGCTTATATATATGATGTGCATCCATGATCTCATGCGTAAATCTCTGATCAGTATCTCCTATACTTCTGGCAGCATCTCTTACCATACCATAAGATATATCTGTCAATATAATCTTTATATCATCCGGAATCCGATTTTTATTTCTAATCCATAATGATGCATCTCCACATCCGAGTTCCAACACATCCTGATTTCTTTCAAAACTACACCAGTAAAACAACCACTCAAACCAACTGATCTTATTATAAGAATAATTACTGTGTAAATTGATTCTTGCAGAGATATTCGAAGCATCCCTATACTGTTTCTTCAGTTTCTGTTCCATCTCATTGATATTGACCAGATCGAGCATATGACTCCAATCAACACGACTTCCATTTTCTACCAGATCCGATGCTTCAATTATAGCGGCTTTCATCAAATCAAGCTGATCCATTCTCTCCTCTATCAACCCAAGCTGCATATGAAGTGATTCCGTAAGCAGATTACTATCCACATTCCTAAGTGTCATTTCTTTTATATCATCCAATGAAAAGCCCAGATATTTAAAGAAAAGGATCTGCTGTAAGCGTGCAAAATCATCATCATTATAAAATCGTGCACCCTTATCAGTCACAAATGACGGCTTTAAAATATTGTGTTCATCATAATATCGTAGTGTTTTCTTTGTAATATGTCCTTTTTTTGCAAATTCACCAGATGAATAGTAGCCTTCTAACTTCATAATTTCTTCCTTAATTTCATAAATTGTCCATATTATACCATATTTATATACATTACATTTATTAATATTTACTTATTTTCCTCTTTGTGTCTTGTACATTTAGCAAAATATACCTATAATAAGTACATTAACAGGCAAATAAGGAGAAAAAGCAATGAAATATGATTATCTAGTTGTAGGTTCAGGTCTCTACGGTGCAATATTTGCACACGAAGCAAAAGCAAAGGGTAAATCAGTCCTCGTAGTAGACAAGCGGCCTAACATAGCAGGAAATGTTTATACCGAAAAACAGGAAGGTATCAACGTACACATGT
>CAVABC010000130.1:0-6554 GCA_963586665.1 Acutalibacteraceae bacterium | reverse complement strand
TTTTGAATATGGAAAAGAGGTTACCATCGGGGATAATGTATGGCTGGGAGGAAATACGGTAGTGTGTCCTGGAGTACATATTGGAAACAATGTGGTAATTGGAGCAGGAAGTGTCGTCACGAAAGATATTCCGGACTGGTCGATCGCAGCAGGAAATCCATGTAAGGTGATTCGTAAGATTACAGAAGCAGACAGGCGCAAACTGTTCCACAACGAAGAGATTGATGATGAGGCGTGGGAAATGATTACGAAAATGCAGAGCATGTAGTAATCTGTTTAATCATGATAAGTGCGCAGGAGGAAAAATAATATGTCTATGAGAGAACGAATTGCAGATGGAAAGCTATTTACAGATTATTGTGAGGGACTTCCGGAAGATCGGACAAACTGCAAAAAAAGAATGATCCAGTTTAATTCTACTATGCCTGATGATGTAAAGGCAAGAACGGCGGCATTAAATGATCTTTTAGGAAAAGAAACAAATGCGTGGGTGGAACCGCCTTTTTATTGTTGCTATGGGACGAATATTACCATAGGAGAAGGCTCTTACCTGAATTTTAACTGTAATTTTGTTGACGATGGAAAAATTATCATTGGCAAAAAAGTAATGTTTGGTCCGGCAGTTACAATAGCTACGGTGGGACATCCTGTTAATCCAAAGATGAGGGAATATATGTATACAGATCCTGTAACAATCGATGATAACTGCTGGATCGGAGCTGGTGCCACAATTTGCCCTGGCGTTCATATAGGTGAAAACAGTGTGATCGGAGCCGGAAGTGTGGTAGTTCATGACATTCCGGCTAATTCCGTTGCGGCAGGAAATCCTTGTAAAGTGATTCGTGAAATTGGAGAGCAGGATCAGATTTATTATTATAAAAATCGAGTGATCGATGAAGATGATTTGGAAGAAGAGCGTAAACTCAGATAGCTAAAACATCCCACACAAGTTTTTAACATGCGAAACATGTTGGAGGTTGGCTCTGAATAGTTAGATAATTTACAGGAGGGGAAATTCAGATGAATATATGCGTATATGGTTCAGCAGATATCCTGAGTGAAAAATGCATGGAAGAAGCAGGAAAGCTGGGAAACTATATAGGAAAGAATGGTCATACACTTGTATTTGGTGGATTTGGAGATGGCTTACTGGGAGCAGTAGCAGATGAGGCTTGGAAAAACGGTGCCAAAGTCATATCCGTATTACCAGAGGCGCCGCGAAAAGGGCATTTAGAGTTTTCACATTCTGCTCAGGTATTCCGAGATGGCGATAAACGGATGCGAAAAAAATTACAGGCTGAAAATGCAGATGCCTTTGTGGTTATGCCAGAAGGATTGGGAGTACTGGATGAGATATTTGAAGTTATGCTTCTAAAGCAGTATGGCGAACATAATAAGCCAATCTATATCGTTAATATCGAACATAAATACGATCTTTTGATTTCGCTGTTGGAAGAGCAGGGATGCAAGGGATTATTTACGGTAATTTCAGTAGATGAATTTACAGAGATTGGAGAGAGCTGATTGTATGAGAGCAGATTATCATGTGCATACAGAGTTTAGTGATGACTCAGAATATCAGATGGAGCAGGTTGTAAGAGACTCCATAGCAATGGGTCTGGATGAAATATGCTTCACAGACCATGTTGATTATGGGGTGAAAAATGACTGGGGTGATGGTAAAAAAATAAGGTATCGGGAAGGAATACCGGGTGAGCCGGAAAATATGCCGATACTCAATGTCAACTACCCTTTATATTATGAAACTTATCAGAAAGTACAAAAGTTATATGGAGACAGGATTACGTTAAAACTGGGAATGGAATTTGGTATGCAGACACATACGATTGAACAATATGAAAAATTGTTTGTTCAATATCCCTTTGATTTTATCATTCTTTCTGTTCATGAGATAGAAGATAAAGAATTTTGGACGCAGGAATTTCAAAAAAACCGGACACAGCAGGAATATAATAAGCGCTATTATGAAGAACTGTTGTATTTGGTACAGCATTATCATAACTATAGTGTGCTGGGGCACATGGATCTAATTACAAGGTATGATGAAGCTGGAAGATATCCGTTTGAAAAGGTAAAACCAATTATAACAGAGATCCTGAAAACTGTAATAGCCGATGGAAAAGGGATTGAGGTCAATACTTCAAGTCATCGTTATGGGTTAAAAGATCTTACTCCATCAAGAGATATATTGCGATTATATCGAGAACTCGGTGGACGAATTGTTACGATTGGAAGCGACAGTCATAAACCTGAACATTTAGGGGCATATATTGATGAATCAAAAAAAGAATTGAAAATGTTGGGATTTGGTGAATTTTGTACATTTGAGCAAATGATTCCAACATATCATTTGCTATAAAATATATAATGTAATAAAAGAAGTCGAATTTAATATCGACAGAAAGTTTCTGAACCTATGAAAACACCAATAGTATCGTATGGATTCTATTGGCGTTCTTAATATCAATAATTGTGAGAATAGAAATCAAGAATGGGTATGTTGTTTGCAATAAGGTAGTTTCCAATGCCACTTTCTATGTCAGATCTATTAAGACTTTCGGGAATATTTCTTAACGGAAAGATAAATACATAGGATTCATCCCAGGATTCTTTCAAGTGAGATACGATTTTTCCTGATGTGTTATTGAAATTAAAATTGATATCACAGCTAGTGCCGACAACACCTATATGATGTTTGTTTTTGGTGAATTTCAGCCAGACTATATCTCTTTTGTCAACGAGATCGTATTTCTCTTTGATTTTTGAATAATTGAACCGTCTTATATCACGAGCTATGGGAATTACCTTTGGTTCAGCAACAGATGGCATATTTAAGGACTGCAAGTATTCATTAATGAGTTCGATGATTTTCTTATCATCAACAGGCTCCATATTGTATTGTTCTTCGGCTTTTATAATTCTGATACAAGGTTTACCATCATCAGAAATTGAACTGTGTTCTTTTGATGGAATAATCCATTTCAAATCATCGGCTTTAATCATAAGTGGCTCACTCCTATAAAAATTCACTTTTGATTATACCATCCCACATAGAATATTCATAGAACCACGAATGGTATTCCGGGTTTTACTTGATAATACCGAATGGTATTCGGTTAAGTTTGCGGTGCTTATGCCATTTAATGTGCAGGAATTATATGACAGCTTTGCCAACTACTGTAAATGTGGTTGCTAAGTGGTAAAGGAGTATCCTTATGTCAAGTAATAAAATGCAAAGTAAAATCGACTATTCTCCGAGAGCATTAAAGGATCTTGATGAAATATGGGATTACATCGAGTCTGAACTCTGTAATCCAATCGCTGCTCAAAACACAGTAAATGGAATAATGGATAAAGGGGATGGGCTTGCATCCTTTCCAGAAAACTGAATCAACTTAGAACCCCATTGGAGAGTTTGAGAGAATAAGCTTGAGACCTAATAAATCTCAAGCTTTTTGTCTACCAGCGCATCCCCCTCATACACGAGTTTCAGAGTGAAAAATTTCTCCTCATTTTCAAGCAGCAGCTTTAAAAATATAGCATCCCCTTCCCACGTAGGAAGTGTCGGTACTATATCTTTGTCCACCCATTTGAGATCGCCCTCATTGCAGGTGATGATTTCTCCTGTGAATTTATCCGCGGTAAAAAGGCACATCATTTCAGGTTCCTGCTTATCACTTATAAAAGTAATGAGCGCGCGGAATTGGTATGATGTTAAGGTGAGTCCGGTTTCTTCATTAACTTCACGGATCAGACATTCCTCAGGCGATTCACCGTCCTCGGCATGACCGCCCACACCGATCCATTTTTCCTCATTTATATCATTTTTCTTCTTGGTACGATGGAGCATGAGATATTGTCCATCGCGTTCTATGTAGCATAAAGTCGTTATTTTCATGGGAATCCTCCGATATTGTGTTTATGAATTTTCTGGCTTTATTATAAAGGGGAGGCTATTTTATCCTAACCTGCATTTTATAGAATATTTCACGTTCTCCATTTTCTGGATTAGGGTATTCGGTGACAACCTCGCAAAAATAATCCCCTAGAGGGGTATATCCATGTTCGTGTATTTCATGGAATAGCTGTTCAGCATATTTTTTCTCATCTTCAAAGACATTGCAGCAAAGAGAAATATATGTCCCAGCAGGAATATTTTCTGCAGTAAGATTATATTCCATCTCTTTGTCTAAGAATATAAATATTTCATCGCTGTAAAAATCAAGAGATTTTTCAAAACGTTCATGTCTCATCATAGTTCCGACATTGGAAAAAAGTGTTATAGGGAAGTTTTGTGCGGAAAGATGATCTTTAAACATTCTCAAATTATATTCATAGTCATAATAATTATATGAAAAGAAATTGGCACCAGTATGGTAAACATAAATAAATCGTTCCGGTATGTACTCTAAAAATGTAGAACCAATCTGAGGCAGAGTAAGATACCGGTTGAAGCTGTCTATACTTTTTAATATGGCAGCCTGATCCATGCGGAGCTTCTTCATTTGATTTTCTATATATTTATACCGATCCTGTAATACTGATGGCATAGTGCTTAAATTTACTTCGTTTAGCCGGGTTTGTATTTCATTAAGGGAAAGACCTATCTCCTTATAGTACTGGATCATATCAAGAGTAGCAGATTGCCCGATAGAGTAATAGCGGTATCCGGTGTCCTTATTTACATAGCATGGCGACAATAATCCCATTTTATCATAAAGGCGAAGAGTCTGCTCTGAAATATGATTTAAATGTGCCATCTGACCTATTGATAATTTCTGAAGATTCATATATAGCCTCCTTGTGAAACTAGCTGTGTAGCTACTATAAAAGCCACGCAAGAGAGTATTTAGTATGAATATAAGTTATTGTAGACATTATATATCAACCGAAAACTTTATATCAAGTATAAAGTATGATTTGCTAATTTATTAAAGTTATAAACAGGAATGAGATTATTTGTGTCAGTTAACAAGGTAATTATAAACAATAAATTAAGTGTGCAATTGAAATATTAGTTTATTCTGCTAGATTGACTCTATACCAACTATAAGGAGTTTAATTAGACCAACAACAAAACAAGTTATAGCAAAGGGGCTTACCAATTGGCAAGTCCTTTTTGTGTTATCTGTAAGAAATTGCGTATAGCAGATTTTACAGACTGGTTAGTTAAAAAGGAGGAAATGGCATATGAAGAGAAGAGTACTAGGAAAATCAATGGCAGCAGTTTTGACAGCAACAATGGTAGTACCGATGCTGGGAGGTTGTGGATCAGGATCAGACAGTTCAGCCTCCGGGGGAGATAAACAGGTAAATTTATTGGTGTGGGAAGGATACGCTGATTCATCTTTTGCGGATAAGTTTGAGGAAGAGACAGGAATAAAAGTAAATGCAACATATTTTAATACCAGTGATGATCTGGCGGCAAAGTTAAAAGCCGGAGGTGGAGATACATATGATCTGATCTCACCATCAGGAGACATGGCAGGCTATATAGTACAAAATGATATGGCAGAGGAAATTGACTTATCAAAACTGGAGAATTGGGATGACATCAGTGATAGCGTAAAGTTGGATGATGTCGAAAAGGACGGTAAGACATTCGGAGTTCCATATATGTGGGGACCTGATTATCTGGTATATGATGCAGATGTTGTTACAGAAGAGCCTACTTCATGGAATGTCTTCTGGGATGAAAAGTATGCTGGAAGAATCAGTCTTTACGATGATATTTCAAATATATATATGATTGGACAGATTGATGGAATTGATAAAGATGACAAATCGGCTCTATATAATATGTCAGATGAACAGTTAGCAGATGCCAAGACACGTCTGAGTGAATTAAATTCAAGTGTTCGTAAATACTGGGTGTCAGCAGGTGAGTTAAACGATCTGTTTGCGAATAAGGAAGTTGATATAGCTATTGGATGGCCATTAACTGTCAAAGAACTAAATGATCAGGGACGTAATCTTAAGTGGACAATTCCAGAGGAAGGTTGTACAGGCTGGATGGATCGCCTGATGATAGTAAAAGGTGCAAAACATCAGGAAGCAGCATATAAATGGCTGAACTATGTGACAAGTCCTGAAGGACAGGCACTCAGTGCAGCAGCAACATATTACACAATAGTTAATAAAAAGGCTTTAGACTATATGGATGCTGATCTGATCGCTGCTACAAATGCAGATTCTTTAGATGAGTTCTTTGCAAAGATTAATTTCTGGCAGTATGTAGAAAATCGTGATGCATACAACGATGTCTGGGTAGATGTAAAGACTGCAAAGTAGTCAACAAATGTGAAACGGATGTGAGATAATGAAAAAAACGAGAAAGCTACATTTTCTAAAATATGGAATATTGGCACCTACAATAATATGGCTTGCGATGTTTTTGATAATTCCGTATTTGAATTTGTTTATATATAGTTTTTGGAAAAATGGTGCGTTTAGTGTAGAAAAGACGTTTACGCTTGAAAACTATATGAATTTTTTCGGAGCGAATGGTGCTTCGGAACAGTATACGGTATTGC
>CAVABC010000129.1:0-6591 GCA_963586665.1 Acutalibacteraceae bacterium | reverse complement strand
GGATCATCAACTCCCACACCTACCAGTCACACCAACCAAAATACCTGGTTGCCCAGGTCAGCCAAATAAAAAACACAAAAACCTACACAGCAAAAGAGGCTGGAAGGGAGGTGATGTAATGTACAACTGGGATACATTCTACAACAAGAAAAGAAACTTTCCTGATGCAGAGGAGCGCGAGTATGACGATCTACCTGAAGTAGATTTAGTCCTCACCAAAGCGGATCATATACCCGGTCATATTGGCGGCTTTTTAACCAAAGCACGCTTCAAACCAGGAACACTCACCTGCATGTTGTCTCGCACAAAAAGAGAAATCACTCATGCACGATTCAACCTTGAGCCAGGCTTCATTGTCACAGACTCCCAGAGAAGTTATAGGGCAGTCAGTGTTCACTACAATTACTACCCAAAATACCCTGTTTTGGAATTAGAGCCTATACCATTTTTCCATGACTCATATGCCTATGACTACGCTCACCGAAGAGCAAAATCATTAAGGTTTTGATTTTAGTGCCTCCCGCTCGGGAGGTATTTTTTTTCTAGTTTTATGACGTTGCGGTCATGACCCCTTTGGGTTTGCGACCAAGAGGTCACCCTGACCCATCTGTCTGCGACCGAGAGGTCTAGGTCTAAAAGTATTTAAAATACACACTTTCGCCCCTGTTGGGTGCAGACCGATGGGAAAACTGGGCGATTAGGGAACTTAGGATAATTAGGGAAATTAGGAACCTCCCGCACCCCTGTTCCTTCTTCTCTTCTGATACGACTCACTGTCCAACACCTGGATGTAAAACAGCTTATCCTCCAGCAGATCTCCGGAATCTCTGTCAGCACGAAATGCTCCATTGATGGCTGCATCCACGATTGCCCGTGATTTTTCACTGAGCCTGACATACTTTAAGAACATCTCGCGATACTCCTCACATATGCCTTGTGCGGCCTGCTCATCCAGATCAATGTCCGCTGTGTCCGGCACTCTGTCATTGCTGGATCCCAGCAGGTAAGACAATGTAACATTGAAAAACGCTGCCATCGTCTCACATGTGCCAAACTCAGGTCTTGCATTGCCTCTCTCCCATAGGGATATTGTGGCTTTCGAGACCGACAGTTCATTGGCCAAATCAATTTGTCTCAAGCCTTTTTCGACTCGCAATTCCTTGATTCTATCTTTCAACTCTGCCATAAAACTTCCCTTTCATTCCAAATACGCCAAGTATACCTATTGACTTTATCTTCCCTCTGAGTTAATATGTTCTTGTGATAGTAATTCAATTAAACTTGTAAATCTATTTCATTTACTACACAGGAGGTATTTTATGGTCAACAAATCAATTCTCAGCGCCAAGGTTTCTGGTTTCACATCGAGACGGAATCGATCCAAAACGATGATCACTGAAGTTACATTGGCAACTTCTGAAAAGGACACCCTCATCATTTTCAATAAAGACAAGCGCGATCTTAAAAATGATGCAGGCTTCTTCATTCCCGAAGTTGGTCATCAAGTTGAAACAGCTTCTGCCATTTACAAGCTAAAGTCTGTTCACGAGAGAATCACCAACCGCCACAAAAAATGTATCTTTGTGGCCGAACTGATTCGTGAAAAATCAGCTCAGGAAGAAGATGATTTTAACAGCTGGCTTCGTTATGAAAACATTCTTGAAGCCATTGATTCTTAAAAGAATCATACCTACCCTAAATCATCTTTAGAGCACGTATCATTATTTTAAGGAGGTGCCTCAAAGCTCTGTATCTATAAGCTTCCTTGCCTCCCCTTTGTGGGAGGTTTTCTCTTGTTAGTTTAACGACATTCCGGTCAAATTTTTCTACTTTTTCTATAGTACTGATCCACTATATACTCAGGACTTTCATACCACATCACAGTTTCTGTATTCTGTATAGCTTCATAAACAGGTGACTGTGAAAACTCCAGGTAGGCATCTTCAAATGACAGCTTTTCCCTTTCTGCAATCAACTCCACTACAGCCTTTATCTTTTCATAAACATCAAGGGTGATATTCATCCCGTGATACACATATTTCTCACTCAACGGTATACCTCCTCGTAAATTTCAATGCCTTGACTGCTCTATCTGTATGGAATGTTACCTGATCATTTGCTTTTGAAAATTCAAGTCTTCTGATTGCTTCTTCTGCAGTATAGATTCCTGAAACATATCTTGCTACAGTCACTCGGGTATCATCATTTGCAACAGGGCCAATTAAGATGTCAAAATCATGCCGGATGCCGCCACGACTTCTGTTTTCTTTTATCATTTCAAGCCATTCAATGGTCAGACCATCAAATTTCTTTACTCTGAAATCAGCAGGAATTTCCAGCTCATACACATATACATAGCCATGCTTGCTGCCATTGCGAAGCTTTTTACTTCTGGCCCAGCTTTCTGCCTGAGCCGATATTGTGGTTGTATAAAAGCCTTTGCCAAAATCCCTATAGTTATCTGATTTGTTAAGTTCAATCTTTTCAAACAGGCAATCCGTACCATGATACAAAGTCATCTTCATAGGCTTGCCCTCCCAAGGATCCTCTCAACCATGGATACGCTGTCCCTGATATCCAGCATATGCAAAACATCATACTGTGATCTCAAAATAGGAGCAATGTCATTTTTCTTAAATAATCTCAAGACGTCCGGCATCTTCATGCCATGAAGAAAAGCATATTCTTCAGCAGTCGATACAATCATCAGGTTTTCATCATCTGTCCTATCAAACATAACGCTTTTCTCCTTTCTTTTTTACCCACTTGTCATGTAAGCGATGAAGCTCTCCATCATTTTGCATTTTAGCTTGCTACCCATCGGTTACATGACGAGACATGCAACCTTTAACCCCAGTAAAATGTACCCCTTTGCCCACTCTTTAAGAGACCGATGGGAATACACACTTTATGTCACACCTTGCGAAATCGATCCACGCCAAGAATCAATCATTCTACCACTCCAGCCTCCTCCATGGGAAGGAAATCATTCCCCATAGTCTTGCCACTGCCAGCGGCACCGACAGCATTATTCCAATCGCCGTAGCGGCGATGGCTTCCGGCAGCTTCGTGATTATCACCCACCATCGGCCATACTCTAAGTACTCCGCGATGCAAGTTAGAGAAATCTCAAATACCAAATACAGCAGATACAGCTCCCACATCTGTGGAAGTGAATCCAAATGGGTCCATCTTCTGAAGGTTACTGTAATTTCAAACCACCATTCGATACCCACTGTTGCGCAGATTAGATTCATAACATGCAAGAGCACGAAGATCGGCCCCAGCAATTCCACAAATAACTGATATGGCATAGCTAAAAGTCCAAGCATCCCAAGCTTCGGATTCAGAACCATATTCCAATGTTTCAAAATACAATCCAACAAACCTCTCTGCCATCTGTCTCTCTGTTTAAGAAGGCGATGCATCGTAGTAGGAACACCTGTGTAGCAAATACTCATGACCTCATAGCATACTCGCTTTCCTTTCTTCCTCAAGGCATTCTGCATGGAAAGAATCAATTCCATGTCCTCTCCAACGGTATCGTCATCATAGCCATCAACACTGTCAATATCCGATTTCCGAAAAACACCGTAGGCACCGGAAATTAAGCAATTTGCATTCAAAGAGTCAAACAATGGCCGCCAGATATTGAATGTCTTCATATACTCCACGCGTTGACAAAATGCGAGCAGATTTTTCTTCTCACTCATCGCCTTGAGCTTTCCGCCGACAGCACTGAAATTCTCATCTTCGAAATGCAACATTGCAATATTAATCGCATATTCGTCCAAAACACAATCCGCATCCAGGACACATATGAGTTCATATTTTGCCTGCTGAATTCCGATATTAAGTGCGTTGCCCTTGCCCTTCTTTCGGATCTGCAGTTTTCGCATCGGAAGCCCCGCATGTTGCTGCAAGATTTCCACTTCTCTTACTTTTGTTTCCTCCGATACCAAAGAAACACCATTTTGAAGAATGATGATTTCGCAGGGTACTTCGACGATATGTGCATCCAAATCTGCAGCATCGTCACATAAAGCTCGCTGCTGCAGTAGCGATTGCACTGTGCTATCCGGTATCTGATCCGACGTAAGCGGAATCAGAAAGCTGATTCCGAAATTTTCTACTCTAATTTTCTCCTTTTAATAGTTATGCTAGTTTAACGACATTTCGGTCAAATAATCCTCTTCTCCACAATCTCCAATCCCACAGTCACCCCAACCTTCTCCCCAAACATTTCCATATTCAGGGTTGCGGTTCTTTTGTGCCTATTTATCTTGCAAATCATGGCTTCTTTGCCTGCCAATGGTCCATCTGTAATAGTTACCTTGTCACCCTCAATCAATCCGCAGGACATCTCTATTTCGTAATTGTCATTGACCATTCCCCTGAATAGTTCTTCCTTGCTTCTTTCAATCGGCACGAAGCTATCGTTATCCCTTCCGAGTAGGCTTGTAAATATGGGCACATTTTTCAAGGCTTCATATACCTGTCCTGGTTCATCTGTGTCTATGAATATGTATCCGGGAAACATTACTTTGCTTTCCTTATGCCACTTTCCATAGAACCTCTTGACCTTATTAAATCTAAGAACAAATATATCGTTATACATTGCATTATTGACTAATTTAGAGCAATAGTCTTTCGTTGCACTCTCTTTCCCAGTCTCTACCTGAACTGCGTACCACATAATTAATCCCTTTCCGGACTCAATAACCCTAAAAATTCGTAAGCTTCGCCATTCTGTCAGTATAATAAAACTGGCAGATTAACTATCTACATATGACCACTATAAGAATAAACGTGACAAAGCAACGATTTACCCTGGTAAGCTTTTTTCGGCATCCTTATTTAGATGCAAGTTCAATTTATTACATGCGTAAAAAATACAGTTAGTTTAACGACATTCCGGTCAAAATTTCCTATTTTTCCCTATAATACTCATCCATTATATATTCAGGACTTTCATACTCTGTGCGCGTGTTCTTCAATCTACACTGCGCCATCATTCTTTATTACATTAATAATCGTGTGCAATATTATCTTAATATCACTCTTAAAGCTCCACTCATCGATATACTGAGTATCCAGCTTTACCACTTCTTCAAAGTCCGTGATATTGCTTCTGCCACTCACCTGCCATAATCCGGTAAGTCCCGGTCGAAATGACATTCTTGCTCTGTGATGTGGTTCATATTTTTCCCACTCATCAAGTGTTGGTGGTCTGGTACCTACCAGGCTCATGTCTCCTTTTAGTATATTAAAGAATTGTGGAAATTCATCTAAGCTAGTCTTTCTTATAAACTGTCCTACTCCGGTTTTCTTTTCACCGTTAGGCAGTATCTTGTTTCCAATGATTCTCGGATCGAAGTCCATCTTGAACATCATGCCATCACCTATCTTATTCTGTGCCATAAGTTCCTTCTTACGTTCTTCCGCATCCATATACATGCTGCGGAATTTATACATCTTGAACTTCCTTCCGTTTCGGCCTATTCGCTCCTGAGCGAAGAATATCGGCCCCGGTGATGCTATATATATCATCGGTCCGAAAAATATCATTATTATAAGTGTGATCAGACAACCGACCAGCCCACCTACTATATCCAGGCCTCTCTTTGCAAGTAGCTGTGATCTTGTCGCATAGTTCATGCTTGTGGTGACTACTGTATAGTCGCCTATTTTTTCCACCTGCTTGCATGCGCCATGCAGTTCCTGTCTTTTAGCGATTGCCCTGTGCACTGCTATACCCATCTCAAGGACGATATCAGCTATTTTTCCTAGATATTCATCCTCCACACATGGTGGTATAAGCACTTCATCTACCCATTCATTACACGCGTAGTCTATTATACCATCATGGTCTGCCACTATCTCTATACCGCATATGGTATTGCCCTTTAAATCTGTATTTGTGGCAGCTGCAACTACATTTTTGTATTCCCTGCAGCTTTTAGATACTGTACTGAGCGTATCCGTGAGTAGTTCCTGTGGAGCTATTACGAACAGTGACTTCTTTGATGAGCCAATACCTTTCTTCTTCAGGTATCTTTTAAGTAATAATCTTCCTATAAATGATATCACCGTATATATAGGTATCATTATGTAATATGAAGCTCTCGAATAGATATCTCCCATCTGTGTGCTGAACAGATAGAATGTCGTTACCACCTCTACAAGTACTACATGCTTGCAGGTTGATATAAATTCATCCAGATATCCACGTTTTAATACATTTTTAAAAGAATCTGATACGATTTCTACAAAGAAGTCTATCAATAGAAATGCTACCGCAAGTGTACTGTAATCCTTGTCCACATACGGATTGCCCAGACCAAATCTGATCATATATGAAACAATAAACGATAATTGTATACATATGATGTCCAGAAGCATAAAGTCTATATGCTTCGTCCATCCTCTGCCTTTCTTTCTGTACATTCTTTCTTCTTGCTCCAACCTTGTATTTCTTTGTTTATTGCTTTCCCTTATTGTTTATAGGTATATGTTTATGCATACACAAATTGAGAGAGGTATTGTCTACCCCCCCCGAAAATTTTCTAGAATTTATTCAAATCTGTACAT
>CAVABC010000128.1:0-6830 GCA_963586665.1 Acutalibacteraceae bacterium | reverse complement strand
ATATTTAGCCCATTAATATTTTTATAATTTTATCCCATCTTCCCCAATTACACACTGTAATTTCATTACCAAAATAAAACATGATACTTGTTCTCCTTCCTGTAAATACAAAATAGCATAACAAATACCATGTTTCAATAATAACCCCGTGAACGCACTACTTAACCCCGTAAACGCAACGGCAGTACAATTTTCACTTTAAAATTTTCTGTTGTAGACTCCCACCGGAAAATTCCGTTATTTTTTTCTATTGTCTCCCTGACATTGAGTAAACCATATCCATGTTCTTCCTTTTGATCTTTTGATGTTTGTGGAAGTCCGTTCCTATTTTCCTGTTTTTGCCCATTTGCACTATTACAAATCTCTAGTCTAAAATTGTTCTCTCCTTCAGTTACTTTTACTGTAATGTACCTTTCTCCGTCTTGTTTCTTTAATTCTTCCACACTATTTCTCATAAGATTAGAAAAAACAGTACACAGCTCAACATCACTTATTGGTAATTGTTCCGATAGAAATCCCGAAACCCTGATTACCACATCTTCTGGAAGCTGGCTCATGTATTGATTTAATACAGCATCCAGAACTATATTTCCCACGCTGTAGCAGCAGCTTTGTATAGTATGCAGCCTTCCCTGTATATCATCTATATAATTCCTTACAGCATCAACCTCATTTCGCATTGCAAGTTCTCTGATACACATAATGTGATTTGATACATCATGACGAAATTTCTTTGTTTCTTCCTCTTTTTGTATCAATGCTTCATAATATTTTTTTTGAGTTTCTTTTAGCGTCATTTCTATATCAAGAAGCTTTTTCATCTTCTTATTAGTTTCATGAATGTAGATTACCAATAACACAAGCGATACTATCCCAAGCATTGTCATTGCAGACAATAACTCAGTTTTTTTCACATTAACTGCCTTGTCGTATTTCCTCGACAAAGCATTCAAATCTGCTATTGTCAATGGTATTGCAACCGACATCATAGCTATTCCAGCAAACATGATACTCATCCCAATTTGACCAATTATCATATTTTTGCACTTTAATTTATGTATCAGATAGATGCTTTCATATAGCACTAAAGAAAATATATTACTTATCAACCAACCTATTTCATCTTTGATCTCTGTCGTTAAAAACAGCCTCATGAATAATTCAATGCAATAATCAATATACACAATTAAGATTATCAATTTAAGAAGATAAGTAATTCGATTTAGGGCTGTTCCATCCAACAACACAAAGAATACAATAAATAATATGGGGATTAACAGAATTGATAAATCTGCCACATCATTTGTAATGCTCATAGACAGAATTATGCCAATTACCGCTATAATTCCGCCAAGTAAATATCTTCTGCTTAAATGCTTCCCAAATATTGCTTCTCCAGCCAAATTATATTTTATGATTTCCAAAATCATATTAAATAATAGAATAATTTTCATACAAAATGCTCCCTATATGCAAGCTGAAATTCTTTTTTTCTTCTTTGAGATACTTTTTTAATATCTCCATGAATCCATACATTTCCCTTTTCATACCGTTCAATTTTATTGATGTTAACCACACACTGCCTGTTAATGCGGAAAAATGTATTTTTATCTAATTCTTTTTCCAGCTCAGATAATGAACTTTCTTTCCGATACCTACCGTCTTCTAATACAAATTCTACAGAACTATCTATAGCTTTTATTAAAAAAATGTCCTTGCATAAAATATTGTATTTTTCTCTATTTCGATATACCTCAATTTTCTTTGTTCCTCCAAGAGAAACAACTGCTTCCTGTAGTACTTCCCTAACTTCATCAATTTCGAATGGCTTTGTAATAAATCGAAACGCATTAATGCGAAATGCTTCCTTAAATCGATCTACCCTGCTCGTTGCAACTATAATTCTGCAATCTTTTCCCTGCTGCCGCAGTTTTTTCCCTGTTTCTATACCGTCAATTTCTGGCATCTCTATATCAAGAAACAGTATATCGAGTTTCTCCTCCATCCCCAAAAGTTCCTGTCCTCTCTGGAAACATAAGATTTCTGCATCTATATCGTTTTCTTCCAAGCAAATTTCAACTTTCTCTTTTAGTATTTCACATATAATCTGTTCATCGTCACAAATACCTATTTTCATCATTGTGTAATATTCCTCACATTATAAACACTTTCTTACCTTCAAAAGCAAAGCCGTAATGCTTTATTCTATCCTTTGTTATTCCTTTAGCTATCAGTTCTGCATCATAATTTTTTTCTTCTATCTGGGCAAGTGCTGAAATTGCAGTCTCCTTTAATGATCTTTCCTCATCAGGATCATGTACCTTAAATTCCAGTACTATCGCATTGTTGTCATTTTTCTGCTCCACAGGTATGAGCATAACATCATATCTGCCGTAGCCGCTCTCACGATTTGATTTTACCTCATACATATCGCGCAGTTCTACAAGCAATCCAAGCACAAATCCATGATAAAATCTCTCCGGCTGTGCTTTTTGTGATGGGTGATTACCTGAGTCAAAATTACTGAATGTAATCAGTGCAATATCATTCATATATGTGTTCATCTGCTTTATGTCACCACAAAGCAGTGCTTTTACAAACTCATTATAGCTTGATGAAGTACCACTGAACCAGTCTTTGAACATTCCCGAAAACATACTTCTTGTCTCAAGATTGGTGATTGAAAGATTATACCATGGTTCTCTTAGCTCTCCACGATATTCCACATCGTCAACCTTTAAATATCCACCCGCCACGAGCAGACTCCATATGGCATTTTCGTTGGTATCTAACTGATCAAACACTATCTGCTCATCAAAACTTACAACTATCTGATTTCCCTTTATGAGTTCCTCAACCAATGTTTTCACATTACCCGAAGCAGTCTGCAACAGATGATTTATAAGACCATTAGAACTTGTTGCCGCCCAATACGGATATATCTGCTTTTTGTCCAGATAATTTATTATAGACCATGGATTGTATATATCCTTGTGCGTTCCAAATGTAAATCCGTCATACCACTTCTTTACATCCTCCTTATTTGCATCAAGACCATATTGCTCAAGCGAATCAAATACTTCCTGCTCAGTAAAACCAAAAGCAGTACTATATTCATTTGAAGTCGTAGTTATCACATTAGGATTGTTTAAGTCTGAAAACATTGACTCCTTTGATACCCTTGTAATTCCTGTCATTATCGCACGTTCCATATATTGATTGGACTTAAATGTAGAATTAAACAAATTTCTTAAAAACGATGTAAATTCATCCCAATAACCATAAATATACGCTTCCTGCATAGGCGTATCGTATTCATCAAGCAGTATTATTACCTTTTTACCATAATATTTTTGCATAAAACGGCACATCAGATTTATAGACATACTGCACAAGGCATCATCCATATCCATATTTATTTTACTAAATATATCTTTTTCATTGCTGCTAAGGACATCTCCTTTTAGCAACTTTATATTCTGATCAAAAAGTTCTGCTATTTTCATTTTTATCTGAAACTTTGCATCCTTTATATTATCAGCCTTAACACCTGCAAAGCTTAGAAATATAACCGGATATTTTCCCTGCTTGTGCCTGTAATCTTCATATTTCCAAATATCAAGATCTTTAAAAAGCTCCGCATGTTCTGCATATTCTTTTGAAAAAAAACAGTTTAACATACTCATATTAAGTGTTTTTCCAAAACGTCTCGGACGTGTTATAAGTGTAACATCGTCCCCTGAATCCCACCACTCACGGATAAATTCCGTCTTATCAATATAAAAATAATCATTCTGTCTGAGAGATTCAAAGTCCTGCTTTCCAATGACAACTTTTTTCTGCAATTCCAACACCTCCTCTAAAGCAATTTTTTAGAAATATCCCTCAACTCCCTGCACCAGTCCGTCTGCCAGATTTTCAAGTGTGGCATCACTGTGGTCTGAACATGCATTGCCAAGCTCTACATCAACTGACGGAATGGTACTGTATGAAGTCTGAGTCAGGTCTATCGCCATAGATCCATTACCATTTATCTTTGCTCCATGAGCACGCAGTCCTTCAATCAGGCTTGCTCCAAGTGCATCATGCTGCTGCCAGTGGGATGCAACCGGCTCCATTCCTTTTATGCCGCTTGGAACTGATATGTAAAAACAGCCCTTATCATAGCTTAGTCCGTCACCATCCCAGTGCAGCGCGATATGGCAGTCTGCCGCATTATTGCAGATGACAGTACGTGCCACGTTGTCAAGCTGTACATCGCTTCCATCTCTTACCATAAGCACATCATATCCTGCCGCAAGCAGCTTATCCTTTAGTATCTGAGCCATGCGAAGTGTGACAGAGCTTTCCGGTGTACCGTCATTAAATGACATACCGCCTGAAACAGCTACCGCCTTTGTTGCGCCTGCTCCTGTCGTTCCCCCTGTGGTCTTTGCCGATCCGTCCGGGTGGCAGAGTGTCTTTACAGATGTGCCTCCGCTCGTTCCATGTCCTGCATTGACACCTACAACTATGTTTTTGCGGTTTGCTGTGGCTTTATACATTACCGCACAGCCTGAATTTATCGCAGAATGATCTGCATACTGCCATGAAGGATCAAGATATACCGATTCTCCATTCTCATAGGATGCTTTTTCTACATACTGGTAAGAGGAATTATTTTCTCCTGAATTGTTCTGCTCCTCGTCCGCCTGCTCAGCAGCCGGTTCTTCCTGCTGTGTTTCTGTCTGCTGGGTATCTTCCGCAGCTTCTGTTACCACCTCTGTCACGGCTTCCGTTTCCGTAGGCATCTCGACCTTCTCTACAGCCTGTGTCTCTGTTGCCGGTTCGGTCGGTGTATCCTGTGCTTTTTTGCCGCATGACGCGAGTGTAAATATCATCATGCCTGTAAGTAATATTGCAGTAAGTCTTTTCATTTTATGTAATCTCCATTTGTAAATCGAATTGTATGCCAGTATGTATCAGTGATGCATTTTGACACTTTATTATAATATGATATGAGGGTCAAAAGGTATTTTCCCCCTCATATCATATTATAATAAAGTGTGTGAATTTTTTCAAATATAACGATTTGTCTTATTTAAATTTGTAAACAATACTTTGTATCTGAAATGTATCTGATTATTTTTTCAGAGCTATTCCCTTTATCGAACTTATTCTGATAAGCTTTCTTACTGTTCCTCCTCATCATCTTTTAATAAGTAATCACACGAAACTTTCAAAATTGATGCAAGCTGCGACACTTTTTCTATATCCGGCAATGCTGCTCCTGATTCCCATCTGGATACCGTTTGTCTCGTAACTGCCATTTTATCAGCCAGCTCCACCTGTGTTATTCCCAATTCTTTTCTGGCATTTGCTATTTTACTGCCTAGTACAGCGTAGCTTTTTGTACAGTGAAAAAGCTCCGGGATTTCTCCCAAAGCTTTAATTTTATAAATTATATTTGTCTCGTCTTTTAACAGCCTCCTTATATACCTGTTAAAAACTCTATTCCCCATGTCATTCGATATTTACTTCCTCCTTATCAAAAAGCTCCTCCTTACTGATTCCCAAATCAGTTATAACCGCATCAATCGGTATAGTATTTTTATCTTCATTTGCTTCAATGCGCTTATTTGCCTCCAGTAAAAGGAAATAATCCTCCTCAATTTCTGTCAATCTGGTATATTCCTCAGGTGACAATATAATTGCAGAGGGCTGGTTATTTTTTAAAACTATCAATTCCTTTTCCGAACGAAGTCTGTCAAATATCTTTGATGCCTGTCCCTTGTTAAACTGCGAAATTGGAACAAGACTTTGTAAAAGATCTGCTGCTACTGCCATAGTAAACACCTCCACCTATATAATTCTATTTATAGTATATGCTCACACCGGCACAAAATCAATAATAATATATGATTATTTGCATGTAATTTTTCATTAAAATATTAATGTATATTTCCTATACTATTTTACAAAGTACTCCTTCGCAAATTCCATATCCTGCACAAGCTCCATCGTGCCAAGATACTTTCCTGCCTTATCCCTCACAGCCATATAAGTTACCAGAAATACTCTGCCGTTTTTATTCATCCATACCGGAACTTTATCAGGTGTCCCCTCTTTAAATTCACCGATTATGCGTCTGACCTGCTGCTCTACTTTCGGTGGATGGCAGCTCCATACCTCTCTGTCGATTGCCATTCCCGAACGCTTGAATACCTTTGAGCCTTCGTTAAAATATCTGTTCATGTCGAGTTCATCCACGAATGAAATTTCAAACGGCATTGTGTTGAGCATCGCTTCAAGCTGTTCGACTGTCATATGTCCACCACCGAACATGATCTCCGTTTTTACATCTCCGTTCTTTATCCCACAGCCTCTTAAGTTATTTCTTAAGTATTCCTCAGCTTCTTCCCAAACCTCGTTTTTCACTCCGAAACAATCTACATAATCCTTTGAATCACGATAGATCTCATACCATTCCTGTGGAGTAAAATTGAGAGTGCAGTTTGGAAACAGAATATTTGCTTCCTTATAGATCATCTCATCAAGACATCTTACCACTATTTTAAACCGTTCTTTTATTTCTTTTGACTCTATCGTTTTTGATATCATTTATGCCTGCCTTATCAGCTCCGCTTTCTTCTGCCTTGCTTGTCTCAGGATATTTTTCACATTGAGCAATTAACTTTGAAAGCTGTTCATTTTCCAGCTAATCTTTCACACAACTTTTCATTCTGATTTTCATGTTGATTCCATGCTGTAAATTCAAGTCACTTATCTGTAAGTACAGAATAAAAAGCCATATCGTATATAGTTTGCATTGATCACAACTCTAATATACA
>CAVABC010000127.1:5279-7074 GCA_963586665.1 Acutalibacteraceae bacterium | reverse complement strand
GTTGTATACGTAGTATTTCAGCTGGTAACATTGGTAAACACCATTTATAACAGCTTTTTTGAAAATTACATGTCAGGTCTTAAGCAGATAGGACCTACATTTGTTGGATTGGAAAACTACAAAGCTTTGTTCACTTCAGGTGACATCTGGGTATATTTCAAAAATACCATGGTAATGTGGCTCATGTGCTTCATACCACAGATCATTTTATCATTGTTACTCGGAGCATGGTTTTCAGATGTGAGTCTGAAACTTAAAGGAACAAGATTTTTTAAGACAGTTATATATTTGCCGAACCTTATCATGGCTTCAGCATTTTCACTTTTATTCTTTACATTGTTTGCAGATTCAGGCCCTATAAACTCACTGCTCATGCAGATCGGATTTATTTCGGAGCCGTACAAATTCCTTTCACACGCAGGAAGTGCGAGAGGTCTTATAGCACTTATGAACTGCCTGATGTGGTTTGGTAATACGACTATACTTCTCATGGCAGGTATGATGGGAATTGACACATCTCTTTTCGAGGCAGCAGAGGTTGACGGAGCTACATCCACACAGGTATTTTACAAGATCACATTACCACTGCTTCGACCGATACTCGTATATGTAGTGATCACATCACTCATCGGTGGTCTTCAGCTTTTTGATGTACCACAGATCCTCACAAACGGAACAGGTGATCCGATGAGATCTACTATGACGCTTATTATGTATCTGAATAAGCATCTGTACAGCAAAAACTACGGTATGGCAGGAGCACTTTCGGTAGTATTGTTCATACTGACAGGTATCTTAAGTCTGGCAGTATTCAAGCTTTCAGGTAATGACAAGAGAAAGGGGTAGGTTGATATGGCAGAGAGTGTAAGCACAAAAAAGAAGGGCATGGGAATCCATGCAAGACGTGCGATCGCATACATAGTACTCGTTCTTGTATCATTTTTCTGTCTGTTCTGGTTCTATGTAATGATAATCAATGCGACCAGATCAAACGGACAGCTGCAGTCCGGATTTACGGCAATTCCGAGCACAAACCTGCTTAAGAACTGGACTAACCTGGTGCACGGAACACTCCCGATATGGAGAGGAATGTTCAACAGCTTGTTTATTTCAACATGCAGCGCGATACTTTGTGTATACTTTTCAACAATGACAGCATATGCGATCCATGCATATGATTTCAGATTTAAAAAGTACATATATCCATTCATACTGATGATCATGATGATTCCTACACAGGTCACAGCACTTGGATTTATAAACCTCGTTACAAAGATGGGACTGATGGATTCATTTATTCCACTCATAGTTCCGACAATAGCTTCACCTGTAGTATTTTTCTACATGAAGCAGTACATGGAAAGTTCACTTCCATTGTCACTTATAGAGGCAGCCAGAATAGATGGTTCAGGAGAGTTCCGTACTTTTAACCACATCGTACTTCCTCTTATGAAACCTGCGATAGCAGTACAGGCGATATTTACATTTGTAAGCAGCTGGAACAATTACTTCACTCCGGCACTTATCTTACACAATAACAACAAAAAGACACTTCCTATCCTGCTTGCACAGCTTCGTGCGGCTGACTGGCTGAAGTTTGATATGGGTCAGGTTTATGTGATGATCACATTCTCTATCCTGCCTGTTATCATCGTATACCTCATCCTTTCAAAGCACATTGTGGCAGGTGTGGCACTGGGCAGTGTAAAGGGATAACAAAAGCTAATACTAATTTTCTTTTCTTATTTTTTCCTTTCATAAATATGGAGCCGCTCGAAAGGGCGGCTCTGTTTTT
>CAVABC010000127.1:0-5212 GCA_963586665.1 Acutalibacteraceae bacterium | reverse complement strand
TAGCTTGACAGCATAGGATAT
The DNA here is from genome assembly GCA_963586665.1 of Acutalibacteraceae bacterium. Classification (GTDB taxonomy): domain Bacteria; phylum Bacillota; class Clostridia; order Lachnospirales; family Lachnospiraceae; genus Roseburia. Next base: position 5,191 of record CAVABC010000127.1, on the reverse strand, counting down.
ACTATATATATGAATATGAATGACAAAAAACAAGGAATAATATATATAATAATGGCAGGGTTCTTCTTTGCCCTGATGACATTTTTTGTAAGGATGGCAGGAGATCTGCCCACTATGCAGAAAGCATTTTTTAGAAATGCGGTGGCGGCAATAGCTGCGATATTTCTGCTGGCACGAAGTGACGAAGGTTTTAAGATAAAGAAAACAAGCTGGAAAGATCTGTTTTTGAGAAGCTTTTTCGGTACGATGGGACTTATCTGCAATTTCTATGCGGTAGACCATCTGGCTATAGCAGATGCAAACATATTAAATAAATTGTCTCCATTTTTTGCAATAATAATGTCGTACTTTATATTGAAGGAAAAAGCAAACCGGACAGAGTGGCTGTGTGTGGCAGTGGCATTTATCGGAGCGGTATTTGTCGTAAAACCATCCATGGATATGCAGTTTGTAAATGCAATGATAGGTGTTTTAGGCGGTTTTGGCGCAGGAGTGGCATATACATTCGTGCGAAAACTCGGCAAACAGGGAGAGAGAGGACCTGTTATAGTAATGTGCTTTTCGGTATTTTCGTGTATAGTGACGGCACCATTTCTTTTTATCGGGGCAAAGCCGATGTCGGTATATCAGATTGCCATGCTTCTTTTGGCAGGAGCTACGGCTACAGGAGGACAGCTCTCGATAACAAAGGCATACACAAAGGCTCCAGCAAAGGAAATTTCGGTATTTGATTATTCACAGGTTATTTTTGCCGCAATTCTGGGACTGATATTTTTAGGACAGATCCCTGACTGGATGAGTATTGTGGGATATGTGATAATCATCGGAAGTGCGGTGTTCAAGTGGAACTATAATCTGCGCCATGAGTAGGAAAAACAGTTTATAAACGCTGTTTGCAGGATATAAAGCTATGGCAGATTATGGGAATGCTTAGTATGTAACTTTAGAATGTGCAATTAGAAATTTGAGGATTATATATGAATTATGCAGGAATAAAATATTGCGATATCGCAAACGGTCTTGGCTGCCGTACAGTACTTTTTGTATCGGGCTGCCGCAATGCCTGTAAAGGCTGTTTCCAGCCGCAGACATGGGCATTTGATTACGGTGCAGCATTTGATGAAAAGATACAGCAGGAGATACTCGACTCGCTAAAACCGACATATGTGCAGGGAATCACACTGCTTGGCGGTGATCCGTTTGAGGAGGAAAACCAGGAGGCACTTGTTCCTTTTATGAGAAAGGTAAAAGCAGAGTATCCCGATAAGGATGTGTGGGCATACACAGGATATCTGTATGATATGGATCTGCTTGAGGGAGGTCGCAAGCATACGGAATATACGGATGAGCTTTTATCCATGATAGATGTGCTCGTGGATGGACCATTTATCGAGGAGCAGAAGGATATCACGCTCAAATTTAAAGGCTCTGCCAATCAAAGAGTCATTGATATGAACCAGACACGTGAGGAAAAACAGATAAAACTCTTGAATTTATAGATATTTCATGAGAAAATATCAATTTGGATATGTGTATATTATAATGAATTTGCGGTTCGCAACTGTAATGATACATAACAAAATGATACTTAACAGTTATGTAACCGTATAATTAGCAGAAAGTGGTAGATTAGATAATGAAGAAAAAATGTAATAAGATTTTGGGGATGCTCTGTTATGCACTGGGGATTTTTGCCGCACTGTATGTAGGTGGATGGCTTATGCTCATAAAGCCTATACATACTATTATGATAGCCTTTGGTGCAGGCTCGCTCACGCTTAAATTATTATTAAAGAGCATCATAAAGATAGCCTTTTCGTCTACCTTTGGCGGACTGGTATGGTGCATTGGCTATATAGGCTATAACCATTTCAAAGGCACGGAAGATCCTGACTGGGAAGCTATCGAGACGAGATGGAGACATAAATACGCAAAAGAGGAAACACTGGAGGAGAAAAAGGCATGATAGTCAGAGTTCCGGATTATTTTGGAGAATTCTCATGTATAGCGGGAAAATGTACAGATAGCTGCTGCCTTGGATGGGAGATAGATATAGACGAGGATTCGTATGAATATTATATGAGTCTGCCGGGCGAGATCGGAGAGCGTTTAAGACGCGATATGTACGAGACAGAGGACGGAGGACACGGTATCCGCACCAACGAGTGTGGCAGATGCATGATGTTAAATGATGATAATCTATGCGACCTGTATATCGCGGCAGGGGAGGAATCCCTAAGCGAAGTATGTACTGACTTCCCAAGATTTGGAATAGAATACAGAAATGTGGATCAGAAATGCTTAAGTCTGGCATGTGAGGAAGTATGCCGTATACTTTTCAGTAAGACTGAACCTGTGAAATTTGTAGAGCAGGAACTTTTCGGTGACAATGAGGATGATCAGGGTGTGACAGAGGAAGAGGCAGAGTTTTTCGAGAAAGCGCAAAGTGAGCTTATCGCTATACTTCAGGATCGCACAAAGCCTGTATCACAGAGAGTGGATGAGTATATCGCAAAAGCCAACGAGTACCAGAAAGAGCTTAACGGCTCAGATGTAGAAAAGAATGTGGAATGGCTGAGCTTTAATGATATGTCATTTGACAGCTTTGACATCCGTTTTGGCATAGTAAACGATATGGAACTTTTGCGACAGGTCTGGCAGGATTACAAGGATGACATGCGAAATATCCTCACCGAGGCGGATTATGAAAAGCGCATGAGTGAGTATATGGAAAGCGCAGACTACCGTGAGAATGACATAGAACAGCTTCTGGTATATTTCACATTCAGATATATCATGAATGCCATCTATGACTCGAATATCATAGTGTACGCATATCTTTGCGTTATGTTTACGATGATAGTGCGAGATATGAATGCAGTTCGTTTCTATAAAAACGGTGGAAAATTCTCAATAGAAGATCAGATGGAGGTTGCCAGAATATTCTCCAAGGAGGTCGAACATTCCGAGGGCAATGTCGAGGCTGCCAAGGAAGAGATCATCTGGGGATAATATGATAAATGTAGGCTGTTTGTATTGAAATTGCTTAGATTGGAGAAAATTAAGCACTTTATTAAATTTTTTATTAACAATTTAATTTAAGTATTGCAACATTGGGAAAAAGATGATATTATAACACGCGTAAAAGGGTTGAAGTCATCATTTTCCCTTTTTTATAGTTTTTTAGTTTGCAAAATGAGTCTGTACCGTAAGGTACGGGCTCATTTTGTTTCTTCATATAATTGTGAAACCATTTTTCTGCTAGTTTTTTATAAGCTTATTATAAGCTTACTATTTTCTTATAAGTCATTATTTTCCCATAAATTAGTGGCATTTTTTAACTGATTAAAGTATATTTGCATATTCAACCAAAAAAGATTAAATAAAATAGTTCACAAAATTTTACTACGAAAATTATCTAAAATTATCAAGACCTTTAGTACTAGGACGGACTGAAAATTACATTAAAATAGTAATTTGTAACAATTTTAGCTCGTTTTATTCTCTGTTTCTCCTAATTGCCGAAAAAACACGAAAAGAATATAATGTAATTACGAAAACGTACGAAAAGTACAAATCTAACAGAGGGAGACGAATCATATGAAGAGATTTAAAAAGAGGATTAGTGGAATTGTCCTTGCGATAGTCATGGTTTTGACAATGATACCGGCTTTGCCAACTATGACAGTATCGGCTGACAGCAATTTCACTAACCAGACGATCACGATGCATTTTAAACCTGCAAGTGAATGGGCTAGTGTGTATGCGTATATTAAGCAAGGAAGTACTTGGGACACCATTCCAGGGTATACTTATATTGCAAGCTGGCCGGGAGCAGAAGTAGAAAAAGACAGTAAAAATGATGGCTGGTATAGTTTTACAATAACGATGCCAAAAAATGAAGTGCATTGTATATTTAATAATAATGATGGAGTACAGACATCAAATATTGATTTTACACCAGATAAAGAAGTAACTGAAAAATGGATTACAATGAGCAATGATACTACAGATGTTTCAGATACAAAACCAAGTGGATGGATTGATTCAACAAGCAATGCACCTGTTAATCCAAATGCTTCAAGTACAGTAACGAGTCCTGTTGTAAATGCAGATAGAACAATCACATTTAATCTTGACGCAACAGGAAAATATAAAGATGAAACAGATGTCAGACTGATGGGAACTGTTCCGGGAACAGATTGGAATGATGGTCTGGCTATGGAAAAGAAAGGTGACGTTTTCACAGTAACAACCGGAAAAGTAGATCCGGGTATCTATCAATACAAGTTTAGAATTGATCCAACAGGAAAAAATGATTGGCAGACAGATCCTGTAAATTCAGAAATCTTAGATGGAAATAGCAAAGTAGTTGTACCTGGTCTTGAGAATAAGAAACTTGAGGTAACTGCAGGCGAGGAGCTTACACTTCCAAAACTTACACTCTACCTGGCAGACGGAACAACAAAAGAGGAGAATGTTACATATACATTAAAAGATGCAAACAGTAAAGTTTCACTCAAAGATGGAAAACTCAGTGTAGAAAAAAATTCCGGTATTAAAGAAATCAAACTGGAAGCTAAAGCTGGTAATGAGACATCTGAAGTGACAGTAAATGTTGTAGAAGAGCAGTATACATATAATATTTATTTTTATGATCAAAAATTTCCAGAACGTGTGAATGTAGGCGCAGCAGATATATGGATGTGGGAAGATGGCGGTGGAAATCTTCCGGTCGGTACTTTTACAGAAAAGGTAAAACTTGCAGATGGAAATGAGTGGTTGAAAGCTGAAGTTGTTACATCTGCAAAATCTATAGGATTTATTCCTCGTTCAGTGGGAGCATGGACTTGGCAGACAGAAAATCACTATTATAACAATGCTGATGGTAAAAAGACAGTTGATTTATATGTGGTAAATGGAGACAAAAATACATATACATCTCTTCCTGAAATAAAAGAGTTAAGAGAGAGATATGTAGTTGTAGAATATGACCGTCCAAATAATGACTACGATGGATGGAACATCTATTCATGGAATAGTGGTTTCGGATCAGAAACAGAAATCTATTCTCAGGAGATTAACGGAAAACATTATATAATTGTTCCTGTAAAGGATACAGACACAGATTTTACACTTAGCTTTTGCATGAGACGAAGCGGAACTGATCCGGAAGATAAGTGGCTTGAGA
>CAVABC010000126.1:0-7125 GCA_963586665.1 Acutalibacteraceae bacterium | reverse complement strand
CAATAGCATAGGTAGAGAATTTATCTGTCTCGAAAGAAATAGTATTACTTTCTTTATCCCATGCGCAATCAAGCATTTCAACCTTGCCATCATGCAGTCTGACTATGCTATATGTCCTTTCAACACCTGCAGGTGCTACCAGACTCTGTGGTACTTCTATTGATATATTAAACATCTCGCCAGTCTCTGAAAGCTGTCTGTCACTGTATAATGTTCCGTCTTTTCTTAATACATTTAAGAATACACTGATGTCAATATACTGTCCTATTACACTGTCCCCTGAAATTTTCTTTTCAATGAGATTTTTGTCTTTCTTTGAGATCTGATCCGATATATCAATAATCTGCACCTCGATATTAACAGTTCCTCCATCACTTATTATTGCCTTATCTTCAGATGTAATAACCTTTTCAAGCAGTTTATCATTGTCAACCTTTATTTCAGTCTTTGGTGCCTTCTCATCCACTGAAGGTGTTACCACTATCTTGTCAAGCTTTGCAATTACAGTTCCTTTCTCAAGGGTATCGCCACAGCCCTTACATACCGTATCACCTGTGTATCCCTCTTCGCTTGATGTAGCTGCTTTTGCATTCTTCACCTCTGTGCCGCCTGTGTGAACTGACTTATCGAAATCTCCATATTCAGCTCCGCAGATCTCACATACAGCCTTTGTATGGCAGTCTGCTATACCGCCTGTATGTCCATCATTTACCTTGACTGTAAGTGTTGAAACATTGTCTGACTCATCTGTTGCTATGATGGTCTGTATTGCATCAGCAGGCCCTATTACAAATGTGCCATCCTCAGAAAGTGTGATGTCCTTTGGCTCTGCGTCACCTGTTTTTAATTTCACACTGTCTAACTTTTTATCTGTTACTTTTATGGTAACAGGTCCGCAATATGTCTTTCCGTTCTCTGCGCCTGTGATCACAGGTGCTTCCTCGTCGATCTCATCTGCATACTGTCCGTTTACCTTCCACTCTATGATTCCGACACCGTGTGCTGGATCTGCGTCGCTCATAAACTGCGGTGTGAGTGTAAGTCGAAGTGCTGTTGTAACGATCTTTGAAAGTTCAGTTGTGTTGTACTTATCTACATCACACGAAGTGTCTGCTTCTACTGCTGTCCACTTTCCATCGACATTTAAGTACTCAAGCTTTGCTTCTTTTGGCATCTGAATTCCACCATTGTCTGTGAAATAATAAATATCTGTGCTGTCGAGTACCACCTCTTTATCCCAGGTGTAGCTTACCCATACATCCTGCACCTTTCCATCTGCATCGTATCTGTCATTCCAGTCATGCCATACAGTGTCATTTGTTTTATCATTTGAATTTGCCGGCTCTAGACCGTCATTCAGTGCCTTAAGACCGCCCAGATCCCATGTATAGTTACAGGTTCCGTCTGTCTTTGCGTCTGCTGCAAGGTTTCTTATGTTATATTTTGCTTTCAAGACAAGTGCTGCTTTTGCATCATTTAATGCCTGTGCTGCATCGCTTATCTCTTTTTCTGACGGATCATCTGCATCCATCACACTCTGTGCTGCCTCAAGCTGTGCCTGAAGTTTCTTCCAGCTTTCAGTTGTGTATTTTTCCTGTGAAAGTGCTTTTGCACTCTCGATTGCCGCTGCAAGTACTGTCTTATCAGCCTTTGCCACATTGCCGTATACCTTCCACTCTGCAACACCGATACCATTACCGTCTGCATTCTGCTTATACATGGTAACTCTTATTGCAGTAGTTTTTACAGTATCAAACTCTGTGGTATTGAATTTGTCCATAGCGCAATCATATGCTGAAGCATTCTGTACTTCATTCCAGTTTCCATCACCATCAAGATACTCATATTTGTAGCTCTTTGGTACAAGGATGCCACCGCTGGTGTAATTGCCCTCGTCTCCGTCATACCAGAAATAGATATCAGCCTTTGACAGCTCTACTGCTACATCCCATGTGTATGTGATCGTCTCATATTCGCTGTTATTACCCCATGAACCGTATCTTGGCTTTGCAATATCATATGAGTTATCTGGTACATTACCGTCATTTACTGCTGCAAGTGACTCCCAGCCTGATACATAGCTTGTTGATACAGTGGCAGTGTAAGCCATATTTCCATCTGCTACAGGAAGCTTTACGATAGCTTTAGACAGCTGTTCATTCATAGAGTCAATATCATCCTGTGTTGCAGTCTTACTATCACTTATACTCTGAGCTTCCTTTATCAATGAATTGAATTCTTCTTTTGCTGCATCGTCCAGATCAAACAATGTAAGATCGAGCGCACTTGCTTTATCAATTGTACTTCTAAGCTGCTGTTTATCAACAACATTGTCCGTATATCCCCATACTTTCCACTCGATTACTCCACATCCGAGTGTCTTTGGTGACATAGTCATCCTGATAGAAGTTGTCTTAACAGGCGTAAATGTAGTTGTATTATATTTATTTAACTCCACTCCAAGTCCCTGTGGATTTTGCACATCTTTCCAGTCTCCGTTTGCATCCTTGTACTGGTAGCTTACGCTCTTTGGTGCAAAGTTGCCGTCAGTAAAATAATATGCGTCAGACTGGCAGATCACTATTTCCTCATCCCAGTCATACTGTACCCACGCATCACCGCTCTGGTTTCCACCTAGCCAGTTGTGCCATACACCGTGGGATGTATCTCTGGAGCTTGAAGGCTCGTAGCCATCGTTAAGTCCTGCTACACCGCCCAGATCCTCCGGTGTGTTTACTATAGCACTAGGTGTGGCAGTTGAAGCTACATTATTTTTCTTTCCTGAAACTACCATAACTGTTGCAAGTGTATTAAGATCAGCATCTGCTGCCTTGCCTGATACCTTAAATTCGCCCTCTTTTGCATATAGCTCCTCAGATATCTCATCCCAGCTTATGTCATCTGTTGATATTTTTCCGTCAGGATGAACTATCTGCATTGTCTTTGGAAGCTCCGGTTTTTCTCCGGCTCCTGTTATCACGATATCTGTTCTGTCTATTCCGTCAACATTCCCCTGCATATCGACTTTTATCTCTTTTACGGTAGAGATATCATCGTCAAATACGGTAGATTTTTTGTCTGTTACAGTAAGTTTTAATGTATACTCGCCAGGAGCATATGCTTTCATCACGGCATCTGCCTGATCTGCGTCTCCGATAACAGCACTTCCTCCATCAGGCACTGCTGTCACTTCCCACTTATAGGAAAGCTCATTGTTATAAGTAGTATCAGCTGTAGCCTTTGCAGAAAGTTTTGCTGTGGTAGTGTTTATGCTATCCTGAACAGCCTCTGCCTCTTCCACTGCCGGAGCCTGCTTTTCATCAGGTTCTCCAACATTTATCTCCATTTCTTTTTCTGTAGATAATGCACCATCGCTTACGGTGAACTTAAGAACATATTTTCCATTAAGTGATGCTGTAAGTTCTGTCGAAATCTGGTCAGGTGTGTCTATCAAAACCTCTGCTCCCTCAGGCTTATCTGTAACCTCCCATTTGTAGGTAAGTCTTCCACTCGGAGCACCGTCATCATATGCACTTGCCTCTGCTCTGAACGATGTAAGCGCTTTTGGCTCATCATCAGTCTTTACAGAGTAGATCTTTGGTGCAACATTTTCACTGTTGGAAAGCTTTGAAATGCTGATCTGTGCCGTATCCCCCTCAGGTACGATTACATATGCAGTTCCCTCATTAGCAGACACATAGCACTGTTCCTCATTGGTACCGTTTGCTTTTACGCTGTAGTAACCGTCTGTTACACCTTCTCCGCTTAACTTAAGCTTTAAAAGGTGCTCTTTTCCTGTTGTATTTGTTACTGTAAGCTCCATGTCTGTGCCTGTTACAGCAGCCTTTGTGCAGGAATCCTGCTCAAGCTCGACATATACCTTTGTGTCTATTATGTTTATGCGTTTTCCGATGCCGTCAAGCGGTGTAACTGTGTATGTATTGCCTGACTTTGTCACGTTACAGCCATATCCTGTAAGTCCGAAGATCGGATCGGTAACCACATCTGAACTGATGGAAAGCAGTGAACCATAAAGTCCCTCATCACTCTCACCTGAGAAATCGTTCCAGCCATTGTTCATGACACGTGTGCCACCGTCATTTACATTCTGTGCTCCTACACCGCCCTTTGACATGGTGTATCTCCAGCTTACATTTCCAATATAGCTAGAAGAAATCTGTCCCATATTTATAGCGTTAAAGTTTGATAATTTGGCTGCGTAGTTCATGCGCTCTGCCCATGCACTCGAATCTGTATCGGCATCGGTATCCTCGTATCTTAGCCAGTCATCCATGATGTATCCTGCCAGAGAAGCTGTGTACTGGAAATTCCACCAGGTCTCACCGCCTCGGAATACAGGATCTGCATACTGATACCATGTAGGCTGGATTCCTCTCATAGCGCGTGTTTTCCACTCTGCCTTTTCCATCTGACTTAGTGCTTTTGTGGCATTTTTATCATCTGAATAATATGTTCTCAATGCTTTTGCGGCTGAATATGCGCCTTCCTCACCGGTATTGTCATATTCAAACTCTGAGCCATATGGATATTCGGCATTTGCCATATTTGTACCCTTTTGCTTTGCAAAAAGTTCCTGAAGTGTTTCAGCTTCACTTGTCATACCCTCATCGTATAACGCTTCTATCATCTGTGGTATCTGCTGCTCGCCATAGTATCCAATCTCATATGCATTTACACGGTTTGAATAAATACCATATGCTTTTTCCAGATACCATTCCGCAGGCTTTCTGTATTCCATCAGATCCGGATAAGCCTTCTCAATACGGTACATATTGAAAAATCCTGTTGCCTCCATGACCTCTGAATATGTTCTGGTGTATGGAGTCGATGCATCCGAATATATGCCTGAACCACTTAAGTAGTTTGCCACCGTGTATGTATCCTGTGTATTCTTCATGTAATTTTCCCACATGAAATCGATCAGGTATTTCTCGATGGATGCCACCTCGTCTGCCTCAGGATCAAGGTAGTTTTTCATAGCAATAAAGTTGATATTGTCATGGCTCCAGTCATCTCCCCAGTGGCTCTGCTGTGTGCTATCCTTTCCACTTGCAAAATACCAGTCGCTGTAGATACCATATGTTGCGCTGTTAGTGTCATTATCCTGTGTACTGTTTACCACGAAATCAGATCTGGTATTTATTGCACTGTTTAATTCACTAAGTACATTGAACTCATACTGGGTAAACTTGTCCTTACCGTTCGACTTGTAGTTTACACGAACACTGTTGTTTCCGATACACTTGAAATCTATGTTGTAGATATGGTGTGTCTCTCCATTTACTGTCTTTGTCTCAACCAATGTTGCTGTGGCGTCACCGCCATTCTCTATCGACTTGGAATTGTTTACCAGTCCATCTGTCTGCTGCGGTATATGCTCCTCATCCCACGGATCATTCTCGTGTATACACTGCACATCCACGCTCACATCTGACACCTGACTCTCATCATAGTGCAGATCAAGCTTCGTAGACATATTTATGGCTGTCTGAAATCCCGGAACCGCAACGGCATCGATAAGCCCCTCTTTGTAGAGGATCGAACGCATATTGTTCTCGCGCTCCTCGACTGAATCAGAGGAATTGTTGCTGTCTGCTGCGCTTTCCTGTGGATCATTGTCCCCTGCTCTTACAGCAGAAAACTTAAAACTGTAGGTCTTTTTCTCGCCCGGTTTTAAAACAAGGCTCGATGCATCAGTATAATAACCTTTTCCTGTCTTCTGGATATCCTTTGAGTGGATATAATAAACCTGAAGTCCAGGATAGAAATTGCCGGAATCACTTGTCCAACCCTGATAAAGACTTCCTGAACGTGTACCGACCACTCCATTGACAGTACCCGTCCAGTTGTCTATATACTCTATCTTTGCACCTGTTGATGTGACAGGTGTAAAAAGCATATAGTTTCCCTCACCGCTGCATCTTACCGCATATGCATAGCCACTGTCAGCACCAGCATATGTATGCACGGTCACTCTGTTATTGTATGTATCGCTAATGTTGCTATATGCACTGTTCCAAGGCATCGGCAGTCCCACATCACCAAACTCTATATAGTTTCCACTAGTGTTTTCAAGTGTGATATTCCACTGCAGCGAACCATCCTCCGTGCCCATATCATACTCTGACGTCACATCAAACCCCTTCATTGTGCGTTCAGTCGTAGAATCGGCATCCTGTCCCTTGAACTTCACCGTAACTTTATCATCCTCCACGGATTTTTCGATATACGGATTGCTCTTTAAATTGTCCGATGCATTCGAATATGTGGTTGAACCTCCCGCAGCAAGCGTCTTGTTCGTATCCACCTCTACAAATCCCGAATTATCGTCTGCAAACGTTCCGTCCTCACTGGTGCGGTATGAGAATATCATCTCACCCATCCACTGATGTGCCTCGTTGTTCTGAGCACTCGTGTCATTAGGCAGGACGAAATTAACCTCCTGACCATTGCTGTTTGTACGGTTGTTTACGATCTTGAGACTGGATATCTGTCCGAGATCACCAATCTCTGCCTTCAGACTCCGGTTTGAAATGGCGTCTGCGTTAGGCGCGGCCTCTACCGTCTGTGGCGGCAGAACACCGACGAGTGACGACAGCATGGTTGCCGATAAGGCAAATGCCATCGCCCTCTGCTTAGTTTTTGCTTTTTTACCCATAAATCTCTCTCCTGTTAATTAAAATAAAAAGGAAAACTATTTAAAACTTTAGCCTTCCTCTCTTATCTAAAATGGTTAAACGTATTTTGTCAAACGTTTTACTTAATTATTATTTAATTTGTATACACTGTACAAGATTACAAACTTGAATTTGTACATTTTCCAAATGACTTTTTTCCTACTCTTAATCGTTTAACTATGCGTTTAACCAATGTTTTCTATTAAACTTGACCACTTACAGACTATTGATAGAGCCGCCCGAAGTATGGGAGTGCGTGACTGGCTCGGTCGGAACATTTGGTTTTGTGAATGCGTAAATTTATTAGGCATCGGTTTTAGGCTCAAAGTTTGTGTACATTCGCCAGATGCACACTTTCGCCGCGGCGTACGTCTGTGGCATACGCTTTCACGATTCCTTAGTCTAGTGGGAGTAAATGCCGTCTCCA
>CAVABC010000125.1:0-7241 GCA_963586665.1 Acutalibacteraceae bacterium | reverse complement strand
GCATACGAAAATCGGAGATAAAAGACATTGAGGGGAAATTGAGCTGGAATTGAGTGAATGTTTGGAAAGTTGTAAAATTGAATTTCCATTTTGGCAAAGAATTACCACAGTAATTATGAGGAGATAACGTGAATGAAAAATATAGTGATTGGGTATCCGGCAAATTTGATTCTTAAAAATAGCATTTTTAAATGCAACAAATTTTTATTATAAAACATTACTTTACAAGAAGAATAAAAAAGCATATAATTCTTTTGTAAAATATTTAATAAAAGAGGATAAGAAAACGGAAAATAAAGATAAAAGAAATATAACAAGAAAAAAAATAATTAATTACGTGCTGAACAATCATGTCACATCCAAGGCAGAAATCGCAAAAGAGTTAAACTTGAGTATGCCGACTGTATTAGCAAATGTGAATGACTTGTTAGAAAAAATGGTGTTGGAAGAAACTGGGGAATATGCTTCGACCGGTGGACGGAAGGCAAAAAGTATAGGGATTAATAAGTCGTACTGTCATGCAATGGGAATTTTGATTACAGCGAATCATATAGAAATGGTATTAGTAAATCTTGGAGATGAGATTATAAAAAAGGATCGCATCTGTTTAAAATTTACGGCAGAATTATCCTATTGTACAGAGGTGGCACAAAAGGTCAAAACTTTTCTTGAAGGCGAATTAGCGAAGGATACGCTACTTGGGATTGGAGTGGCGATTCCAGGAATCATTGATCAGAAAGAACGGATCGTTTTAAAATCTCATGCTTTAGGCATAGAGAATTATAGTCTGCGCTTTTTAGAGCAGGCTCTGGAAATTCCAGTATATTTTGAAAATGATGCTAATGCTGCAATGCTTGCAGAAAAAAAGCAAAAGTATCCAAATGCGATATATCTGTCTTTGAACCATACCTTAGGAGGCGCATTCTGCATAGATGGAAAGCTGTTTCGAGGACAGAACCAGAAAGCAGGGGAGTTTGGTCACATGATACTCGTTCCCGGTGGAAGAAAGTGTTATTGTGGTAAATCAGGATGTGCGGATGCATATTGTGCTGCAAGTGTACTGACACAAGATAACAGGCAGTCACTGGATGCATTTATGGAAAAAATTGAAAGTGGTGATGAAAAAATTTTGCAGACATGGAATGAGTATCTGGATCATCTTGCTGTTTTGATATCAAATCTGCGGATGGCATATGATATGGATATCATACTAGGAGGTGATGTGGGAGGGGTATTGTCAGATTATACGATACCACTGGGAGAAAAAGTGATGGCATATAATAGCTTTGAGCATGATGTTTCATACTTGAAAAATTGTTCGTATAAGAAAGAAGCGTCGGCTGTTGGAGCCGCGAAATATTTTTTTACAAAACATATGGTAGAATTGTAAATTTTTTGAACGCAGATAAGCAGTCCACCGCATCTGATGCGTAGGGCATTAAGCGTAGGGCAAGGGGAGGTTTAGTCTGTTGAAGTTAAAAACTCCCACCGACAGGTTGCAAAGCGAATGAAGATGTCCGCTTTATATGTGTGAAAAACGAGAAGTTGTGTAAAATTAGAAAAAGATATTATAGTAAAAAACGGAAAGAAAACAGTAACTACGGTTTCCTTTCCGTTTTTGCGTGTTGATTGTGAAAAATACACAAAAAATGTATTTTGAAATTATGAAATATATAAAATTATGAAAAAACATATTGACAAATCGTGTTTACAGGGCAATAATGTAATTACTTTAATAAAACATTTTATAAAACGATATAAAAAAGGAGAAAACAATTATGTTACAGCAGGTAATGACAAATCCAGGAGAAATTATTTTCAGAGAGGTTCCGGTTCCGGAGGTGAAGGAAAACCAGGTGTTGGTAAAGATTATGAATATTGGTGTCTGTGGATCAGATATTCATGTTTATCATGGAAAACATCCGTTTACAAAATATCCGGTAACACAGGGACATGAGGTTTCAGGTGAGATCACAGAACTTGGAAAAAATGTCACAGAGTTTCATGTTGGACAGAAGGTGACGATAGAGCCGCAGGTATATTGTGGACACTGCTATCCATGCCGTCATGGAAAGTATAATCTTTGTGAGGAATTAAAAGTAATGGGATTTCAGACGACAGGAACAGCATCTGAGTATTTTGCAGTGGATGCATCGAAAGTAACACCGATTCCAAAAGATATGTCCTATGAAGAAGGAGCTATGATCGAACCTCTTGCGGTGGCAGTTCATGGTGTAAAACAGATGGGCGATGTGGCTGGCATGAATATTGCAGTCCTTGGCGCAGGACCGATCGGAAATCTCGTGGCACAGGCAGCAAAAGGAATGGGGGCAGCGAAAGTGATGATCACAGATATCAGTGATCTTAGACTGGCAAAGGCAAAAGAATGTGGAATTGATGTGTGTGTGAATACCAAAAATAAAGATTTCGGTGAGGCAATGATCGAAGCATTTGGACCGGATAAGGCGGATGTAATCTACGACTGTGCTGGAAACAATATCACAATGGGACAGGCAATTAAATATGCAAGAAAAGGAAGCACGATCGTACTGGTGGCTGTTTTTGCAGGAATGGCAGAAGTAGATCTTGCAGTGGCAAATGACCATGAACTTGACATTAAGAGTACGATGATGTACCGCCATGATGATTATATAGATGGAATCAGACTGGTAAATGAGGGCAAAGTTCATTTGAAACCGCTTATTTCAAAGACATTTGCTTTTAAAGATTATCTGAAGGCATACCAGTATATTGATGATAACCGTGAGACAACGATGAAAGTAATTATCAATGTCAGTGAAAAGTAAGGAGCGTATATGGAAAATAAATATGGAATTGTCGGAGTTGCCCATGTCGGGCTTCCGACAAACGATTTACAGAAAACAGTTGAGTTTTATAAGAGTCTTGGATTTGAAGAAATTATGCAGACATATAATGAAAAAGCAGGGGAAAAAGTGGCATTTTTACAGATAAAAAATTACTGTATAGAGACTTTTGAAAATGGGCAGGCGGCAATGTCAGATGGTGCATACCAGCATGTTGCACTTGATGTGGAAGACATTGAAAGTATGTATCAGAAAATCTGCAATGAAAAATACACAGTTATTACAGACGGAATAGAAGAACTGCCATTTTGGGAAAATGGTGTGAAGTTTTTTATGATTAAGGGACCAAATGAGGAAAAAATAGAGTTCTGTCAGAAACTCTGATAAAAACAGGAGGGACATATGGGAAGCGAAAACAAAAATGGAAAAGTACCGCTGATCAGTAAGATCGCATATGGGTTTGGTGATGTTGGATGTAATTTCAGCTGGATGTTCGTCAGTAATTTTCTGATGATATTTTATACAGACGTGTTCGGAATCAGTATGGCGGCGGTGTCAGCACTTATGCTTTTTTCAAGATTCTGGGATGCAATTAACGATCCAATCGTCGGGGGACTTACAGATAAAACAAAAACGAGATGGGGTCGGTACCGTCCATGGCTGTTAGTAGCGGCACCAATTACAGCAGTTCTTCTTGTCATGACATTTTGGGCAAGACCTGACTGGCCGCAGAATGGAAAGATCATTTATATGGTAATTACCTACTGTCTGCTAGTTTTGGGATATACCTGTGTGAATATTCCATATGGAACTCTGTGTGGTGCTATGACACAGGATATTGATGAACGTGCAAAAATAAACACTTCCCGTTCGGTTGCAGCGATGATTGCAATTGGTGTGTTAAATATTATCACGGTTCCCTTGATCAGCAAATTCGGCAGCCACAGTGCAAAGACAGGATATCTGACAGTTGCGGTCATATATGGATGTATTTTTACAGCCTGTCATTTCTTCTGCTTTGCGAAGACGAAAGAGGCAGTGATCACTCCGGAAAAAGAAAAAATTTCTGTAAAGGTTCAGTTGAAAGCAGTCATGCAGAATAGACCATATCTTCTTGCATTAGTAGGACAGATATTATTTGGATTTACATTATATGGTAGAAACGCAGATATTCTGTATTATTTTACATATGTGGAAGGGAATGCCTCCTACTACACAACTTATTCGATGTGCATCATTATTCCTTCTATCATCGGGGCAGCCTGTTTTCAACCAGTATTCCGCAAGCTGAATAACAAAGGAAGAACAGCATCTCTCTTTGCTTTATTTACAGGAATTTCCATGCTGACTATGTTTTTCTTTGATGCCAAAGAATCACCAGCCATTTTTTATGCTTTATCTGGTCTGACACAGTTTTTCTTCTCTGGATTTAATACCGCAATCTATGCAATTATTCCAGACTGCGTGGAATATGGGGAATGGAAAACTGGACTTAGAAATGACGGTTTTCAGTATGCATTTATTTCGCTTGGAAATAAAATCGGAATGGCAGTTGGAACATCACTTTTAGCAGGATTACTTGGAAAATATGGTTATATTGCAAATCAGACACAAAATACAACTGTACTTTCAATTATGAAACATGCATTTACGACGATTCCAGGTGTACTTTGGATTGTGACTGCGGTTGTATTATTTTTCTACCGGTTAAATAAAAAACGTTATAACGAGATTGTGGAGGAACTGAAAAATGGAAGAAAAAGTTGATATCGTGGCATTGGGAGAATTGCTGATCGATTTTACGGAAGCAGGACACAGTCAGGATGGGAGAAAACTGTTTGAACAGAATCCCGGCGGTGCTCCGGCAAATCTGCTGACAGTTGCAAGCCACTTTGGGTATCGCACATCTTTTATTGGAAAAGTTGGAAACGATATGCATGGCAAATTTTTAAAGAAGACATTGCAAAAGGAAGGAATCAATACAGATGCTATTGTTGAAGACCCGGGTTATTTTACAACGTTGGCATTTGTGGAAATCGGTGAAAATGGAGAACGAAATTTTTCTTTTGCAAGAAAACCGGGTGCAGATACACAGTTAAAAAAAGAAGAACTGGATCAGACATTAATTTCAGGTTGTAGAGTTTTTCATTTTGGATCATTATCGCTGACAGATGAACCGGCAGAAAGTACAACGATCGAAGCGGTAAAAATGGCAAAAGCAGCGGGTGTACTTATTTCCTATGATCCAAATTACCGCCCGTCTCTTTGGAAGAGCAAAGAGTATGCAGTGAAAAAAATGAGATCTGTCATAGAATTGGTAGATGTCATGAAGGTATCGGATGAAGAGAGTACTCTGTTGACAGAGGCGAAAAGTTGTGAGCAGGCTGCAGACCAACTCCTTGCCATGGGACCAAAGCTGGTTGCCATTACATTGGGAGAACAGGGCGTTCTTATGGCGACAAAAAGTAGAAAAGAAATTATCAAAGCATTTCAGACAAATGCGGTCGACACGACTGGGGCAGGTGATTCATTCTGGGGAGGCGTATTATGCAGTATCCTTTCTATGAATAAGAATGTTGAAAAAATGGAATGGGAAGAAATCAAAAAGTGTGCTGTTTTGGGAAATGCAGTTGCTGGATTATGTGTGCAAAAGAGAGGTGGAATCCCTGCGATTCCGACGAAAGAGACAGTGTTTGAATTTATGCAGAAATAATGAATGTATATGAACAAACTCGGGGCTGTAAAAACTCCCCTATTTTTAACAAGGATATAAGTAGGACAACTTTTAATATTGCTTCTGCCTGTATTTTTATGTAAATTACGAATAAGTTTTATTCCCTGGGTTCTTCTCTCCACGTACATAATGCCGTAAGCATAGGTATCAGAGATTTCCACTTTTCAGTAAGACTATGGTCATCTTTGTCATCATCCTTGTAATCAAGAAGATCTCCATTGTACTGGTATAAACAACAATGCTGTTGCGTTTGAAAGTGTATTCTGCAAATATCGTTCCCATCGTATAGACGCTCCTTATCATTCAATTGACCATTAGTTAAAAAATCAGTAGCATGGAGCGTTAATGATTATTAGGATGAAAATACTTTCTACCAAAAGTGATAGCAAAGCAACGGCGGGCAATTTGTCCGCCGTAAAATTATAGCTGTTTTGTTAAAAAGGTTGATATCTGCTGTCCAAGAAAGAAACCAACTTGTGGATATAATTCTTGAATTTCCTGATATTTTGCCTCAATCATTTCCGGATCATCAGCCCATATTTTTTCATAAATTTTGAAAGCCCTTTTAAAATGTATTTTAGCCTGTGGAAGATCAGCGGTCATCAGGTAGATGGTTCCGAGGGTTTCCTGTACTGTAGCGTAATCAAGACAGCAGTCAGAGTTATATTCCTTTATGCCTTTTGATACTTTTTGCAGGACGGAGATTCCTTTTTCCGGTGCTTGCTGTTCTGTAAGAAATATGGCATAGTTGGTGATCTGAGGAATACTGTCATTGGTATAAAGCAAATTGTACTGTTCAAGAAGAAAAAGACCTTTTTCCATATGTTCCCTTGCAAGATCGGGATAACCGTTCATGCGGTAAAGACCTCCGAGATTTGAATGGAGATTGGAAGCAAGATGAGCATTATCTTCTGTAATTTCTTTAATCAGTGCAAGGGCAGCTTTTTCCAGTTTCATTGCTTTTTCCGGCTTGATTTCAAGAGTAGCCTGAAAATCCAGTAATAATGCCCGGTCAGAATCGGTGCCAATGTCTTTACGTTTCAAAAGATTTTTCAATTCCTGAATGATTTCTTTCATACCTTTCTGGTAATTATAATTATCCATATATGGAAAAACATTTTCCAGAAAAAGCAGATATTTTGGCATATCATCTTTTTCGATCAATTCTATGATGTTTCCTATTGTCTGAAACAGCTTCTTGTAATAATCGACTTCAATCCCATGTATTAAACATATTTGTTGTAAAGAATTCAGTAATGCGTGGCAACCACTTACAGATGGTTTTGTCTCTGAAAGGGCAATTTCCTGAATCATAGGATGCAGGGAAATAGTGTGGCGTGTATTAGTCTGTATAAATCCGGTTTCTATGAGGTCATTGATTTCATTCAAATTTGATAAGTGCATCCAGTTTGCAAAAATTCTTGCTGACAGACCAGATGATGGAAGAAAACACATATTCGACATCAGATTTTGCTGAAATTCCGAAAGTGTATAGAGGGAAAACAGCGTGTGAATATGGCGGTAATAGGTTGCTTTGCTACTCTGACTGTCTTTAATAATCCGAATGTCATCTTCACTTTCTAATGCTGCTTTTTCTTCCTGTAATTTTTTTAATAACTGAGCTGGTGACAGAATTCCATTGTTCAGAAGTTTGGCAGCCAGTTCCACTGCAAATGTATGTC
>CAVABC010000124.1:0-7403 GCA_963586665.1 Acutalibacteraceae bacterium | reverse complement strand
AGGAAAATGGAGAAATATATTCTATCAGTGACTGGAAGATGCTGGCTGACAGGATGCTGCATGCAAATACAGAAAAAACAGTGGAGGATAAGCATGATTTATAATACAGATTTTCTGATTGCAGCAATGGTCATATTGTTGTTAATCCTATGGTATTTTTTAGGACAGAAAAAAGCAGAGGATATCAATAACAGGATGTTTCTTCTTTTTGTTATCCTGGGAAGTCTGGATGTGGCTGCTGAATTTTTCAGTAACTATTATAGTTCTGCCCAAAACAGTCGTTTTGGAATGGCAGCGATGATTTCGACAACGATTTTCTATCTGTTTCAGGCAGTACTTCCCTTTGTTTTAATCTGTTATATTCAGACATTGCATGAAAAACGGATGATTTCGAAAAAGAGAATCATGTTATCCGGGATACCGGTATCTGGTTTGATCTGCATCGTATTGACGAACCCATTTACCGAAAAATTGTTTTATTTTGATATATCGCAGGGATACATCAAGGGACCATGGTACATGTTGATGTATTACAGTGCAATCGGTCATCTGCTGGCCGCATTGATTCTTGTGGTGATTTGGAGAAAAAAACTTGGATTGCGTAAGATAAAAGTGTTGTTGGAGATTCTTGTGATATCTGGTACCGGGATAGTCATTCAGATTTTATGGCATCCGCTTCTTACGACTGGATTTGGTCTGAGTCTTGGAATATTGGCATTATTTATTACAATCAATAATCCAAATGCGAATACAGACAGTCTTACCGGATTATATAATCATCTTTATTTCAACAGAAGAAGTAACGAGTTGATTTTGAGCGGAAAATCATTTCATATCATTACAGTTTATCTCTACCAGCTAAAACATATCAATAAGGTAGCGGGAAACCAGGGTGGCGATCTTTTTTTACAGATGACTGCAAAAGAACTTGGAGAGTTATGTGGAGAAAAAGTATTTCGCATTACCGGTAAGCGTTTCCTGGTGCTGACTACTTCACTAAAGGAATATGAAGATTATATAACACAGCTGACACAGATATTTAATGTGGAGATGGAACTGGATGAGGAACACAGAAATATGATGATTCCTGTGATCATAAGTGGGATTATCAATGCAGAAAAATTGGGTGATGGTGGACTTATTCTGGAATATACGGAGTATTTGGAGACCTTATCCATACAAAATGGTCTGACAGAAGTCGTACAGGATGATCAACAGACCATGAACGGATTTTTATATAATAAGCGTGTAGAACAGTTTTTACACACAGCGGTTAAGGAAGATCTTTTTGAAGTCTATTATCAGCCGGTATATTCTACACGGGAAAAAAGGTTTATCACATTGGAGGCTCTAAGCCGCCTGTATCATACGGAACTTGGATGGATTGCACCGGATGTGTTTATTCAGATTGCTGAGAAAAACCATATGATTGAACAGATTACAGATTTGCAGTTCCGGCGTATCTGCAGATTCTTACAAAAAAACAGCGTTCTGATGAACCAGTTACTCAATGTGAAAGTAAATTTGTCTTCACTTGATCTGATGAGAAATGACTGCAGCAGTCATTTTATCCGTATGATGGATGAGTTTGGAATTCCTCATCATTGGATACAATTCGAGATTACCGAAACAGTTGCAACAGAATATAACGCCAGCCTGAAAAAAGTTGTAGAAGAATTCTCAGCGGAGGGTATCCGCCTTTGTCTGGATGATTTTGGCTCCGGATACGCAAATCTGAATACGGTTATGCGGCTTCCGTTTTCGGCAATCAAGCTGGACAGGTCACTTCTGTTTGATATATGCAGTGACAAAAAACGGGCAAAGTTCTATCAGAGTATAGTGGGAACTTTCAGCGGTATGAATTATAATATCGTTTCGGAAGGTGTGGAAACAGAAGAAGAGATGAAGCTGATCAGCAGTTGGGGTGTCGATATGATTCAGGGCTATTATTTTTCCAGACCCCTTCCGGAAGAAGAACTGCTGAAGCTGTTGTAGGAAGAAAATGTAAGTGTCATTACCGGACAGCCGGAATACACTGGGAGGAGAGTGCCAAGGTATGGAACCAAAACCAAAGATAATGATTGTGGATGATGCTGAAATAAACCGTGAACTTTTAATTTCTATACTTGGAAATGATTACGAATATGTGCAGGCAGAAAATGGCCGTGAGGCACTTCATATTCTGGGTCAGGATTTGATGATAGATTTAATCCTTCTGGATATCAACATGCCGCAGATGGATGGATTTCAGGTGCTGGAACGGATGAACAAGCTGCAGTGGATCAATGAAATCCCTGTAATTATGATATCTTCAGAAGAAGGAAACGATATAATTGAACGGGCTTATGCATATGGCGTACAGGATTACATTCGCAGACCATTTGAGAATTTTATTGTCCGTCGGCGTGTACAGAATATACTGAACCTGTATAGAAACCAGAGATACCTGAAGCAAATGGTTTCCGAGCAGATTTATGAAAAGGAAGAAAATAACAATCTGATGATCAGTATTTTAAGTCATATTGTAGAATTCAGAAACAGTGAAAGCGGAGAACATATTCTTCATATTCGTATAATTACAGAACTTTTACTGCGACAGATTATGCAGAAAACGGACGAATATCAGCTGACTGAAGCGGACATTGCTACAATTACGATGGCATCGGCACTACATGATATTGGGAAAATCAGCATTCCGGAATCAATTCTTAATAAACCGGGAAGACTCACATCGGAAGAATTTGATATCATGAAAAGCCATGCGGCAATAGGAGCAGACATTATCAGACAGATATCCGTGAACCAGGAAAAACCATTATTGCGCATTGCCAGGGAAATCTGTCTGTGGCATCACGAACGATGGGATGGACATGGTTATCCGGATGGCCTGCGGGGAGAACAGATTCCGATTGCTGCACAGGTTGTTGCAATCGCAGATGTATATGATGCATTAACCAGTAAGCGGTGTTACAAGGAGGCTTATGATCACGAGACGGCAATGAATATGATTATGGATGGTGAGTGCGGTTCTTTTAATCCGTTTCTCCTGGACTGTTTCCGTGAGATTGCACCACGACTCAGGGCGGTGTCACTATATGATGTGAGTGAAGATGCTTACCGGTATGAAGCAGAACGACTGTCTGCAGAAATTATGCAGAAAACAGATATACCGTATACCGGACGGGTACAGCAGCTACTGGATTCTATGCAGGAGAAATTGGATTTTTTTGCTTCGATAAGTGGAAAAATCCAGTTCTCATATGATGCAAATTCAGGATTGGCCAATATAGTAAACTGGAATGAACCACCCAAATACCGTTATTCCACTATAAATGTTGCAGACACTAATTCTTTTGGACAGCTTAGTCAGAAAGACACATACCGGTTGAAAGAAGCACTGGAGGCCACAACACCAGAAAACAGAGAATTCGCTATGAGTGTTATGGTACCACAGGGGGCGGAATACCACTGGTGTGATCTGCGTGCACACACACTGTGGTCGGAGAATGTGCCGGAACATTATGTAGGAGCAGTCGGACAACTGATGGAGCCAAGAAAGATATTAACAGAGCTTCCGGTTTTGGATGGACTGCAGGAAGGCGAAACTTTAAATGGTGAAAAATTACATGCGGCATTAGGGCAGTTAGAATATATTTTTGATATTGTCCGTCTGGTAGATCCAACCACCAGTACGGTGTTGGAGATTGATGATAAAGGTGTTTTAAGACGGATGGATCAACATTGTGCGGCTTTCTGGGAGAACGGGGAAGATTGTGCGAATTGTATTTCAACGCGTGCCCTGTCAGAGAAGACAAGTTTAAATAAGCTGGAATTTACCAAAACAGATATGTATTATGTGGCTGCAAGATACCTCTGCATCAATGGAACACCATGTGTACTTGAAATGTTGTCCAAAATGAATGAAGGGCGCTGGATTGATTCGAACGGAACCAGATTCTTAATAAATAAGTATAGTGAGGAAGCAAAGGAACTTTTTACTGATCCTGTGACTGGTGCCTATTCCAGACGCTACTTTGAATCTTATCGCCCCCATTTGGAAGGAATGGAATGTGTAGAAATCATAGATGTGGATCAGTTTAAAAAGGTCAATGATACATATGGACACACTGCCGGGGACATGGTATTGCAAGATATTGTATCGGCCATTCAGTCCTGCATCCGAAGTACAGATATTTTGATCCGTTATGGCGGGGATGAATTTCTACTACTTTTTCCGAAACTACAAGGGGAAAAGCTTGCAGAAAAAAATAATAAAATTCAAGAAGCGGTAGCAGACATTGTGATTCCGGAATATCCGGAATTGCATTTATCTGTCAGTATTGGTGGAGTATGTGATGTACATCCGCTTAAGGAGGCAATCTGCCAGGCAGATAAACTGATGTATCAGAATAAAAAAAGTCTGGGGAGCAAATAGGAAAATGGAAGAAATGAAATGTTTTGTCAGTGAATCTGTAAAGCATGCATTGTACTGGAAAACAGCAAAAGTATCAAATATGGAAAAAGCAATAGGGTGGCATTAGCTGATATTGAAAAATGCCTGCAAATTTAAGATTGAGCAGATATCAACATAGCATAAAAACGGAAGTTTAAGGAGAAGATATGCGAAAACTGTTAAGATTGGAAATAATGTCTGGATTGGGGCTGGTGTTCATATAAATCAAGGTGTAACCATAGGAAATAATACAATTATTGGCTCAGGGAGTGTTGTCACAAAGGATATACCGTCAAATGTAATTGCAGCAGGTGTTCCATGTAAGGTAATTCGCGAAATAAAAGAAACTGATAAAACAGGGTATCGTCCATAACATAATAATGGAAATTGATGCAACTGCACCCTTGAGCGTGGAACTTTTTCTGGAAATTAGTAATTAGAAAGATACTTCTATCGATAATTATAGGAGGACCTTTTATCATGTCAAGACAAAAGAAGTCTGTACATCATGTACAAATGACTATTAAAAAACTTCATTACAATCATAAACCGAAGAATATGAACATTGTTTATTTAATGCTGTTTTGAAACTTCCCAGGAGTGATATTATAATATTTATGAGTGTTCCTTTTTAATCTTTAGCGATCAATACTTTTAAATATTCGTGTGCCAGTTCCTTTGAACAATTAGTGTTTCTTATAGCTACCCATTGCCATACTAGAAATAAAGTATTGCTGTAATGGTCTGCAAGTAATTCATTTGGAATGTTTTTTTGCGTTGCTTCTGGACAGGTTCTAAATATAAAACGCATTTTATTGTTTAGAAAATTTCTGAAGCTCGAAAACATATATCCGATTTCACTGTTATGCAAAAGAATCTTGCATATAATTTTTTCATTCTGTTTTGTAAAATCATAAATTCGGTCAAAATAAAGATATAACATTTCATTTTCTTCGGCGTGATGATATTCGTTAAGTCCCACCTGTTCAGCGAGTGTCTGCCAGCAATAACCCAGCAAATCGTATTTATCATCAAAGTAATTATAAAATGTTGCACGAGGATATTGTGCCGCTTCGCATAACTGTCCGACAGTGATTTCTTCAAAAGATTTCTCGGATAAAAGCATAAACATTTTCCAAGTAAATGCTTCCAATGTTCTTTTTGCTCCTTTTGTTAATGGCTTTGTAATATCGTATTTCATGGCTGTCCCCTTTTGCAAAATTCAATATTTGTCCAACTTTAAACAGACTGGTTCATTTGTCACTTGCTTTGTTTCCTTTTGCAGTATAGTATGAAAATATGAATTTTGCAAGTGTCTAAATTTGTTCGCTTGTGTAAAAAGGAGTGCTTTTATGAGTATTGCAGTTATAACCGGGGCGTCTTCTGGACTTGGTGCCTGCTATGTTGATGCTGTTACAAAATTATTTCCTGAAATAGATGAACTATGGTTGATTGCCCGGCGTGAAGAACGATTGAAAGAAGTTGCCGGGAAATATCCCAATAAGCATTGTATAATTATCCCTATGGATATGGCTGATATGAGCAGTTTTAAAATGCTTGAAGAAAAATTGAAAATTGAAAAACCACATATTAAAGTCCTTATAAATGATGCAGGTATGTCAAGCGGTTCACCGTTTGAAGATATGGAACTTGAATGTATACTGAAAATCATTGATCTGAATTGCAAAGGAGCAACAGCAATAACAAAGGTGTGTCTGCCATATATTATCGATGGTGGTACAATTTTGGAAGTGTCCTCAACCTCTGCATTTGTTCCTAATACAAACCTAATTGTTTATTGTGCATCAAAATCTTATGTCTCTGCATTTTCTCTTGGACTGCGTGAGGAGCTTAAAGACAGGCACATCAATGTATGTGCTATGTGTCCGGGGTTTATGCTTACGGAAATGACAAAACCCGAACTTACAAAAAGACAAAGCCGCTTGCCTGTGATCGCCCCCAAGACCGCTGCTTTGAAATCATTAAAAGCAGCGAAGACAGGCAGAGCCGTTTATACTACCGGAATATTTTATAAATGCTATCGCTTGCTTGCAAAGATTATTCCGCATACGATTCTTGTTAAATTTGCAGGTCTTGGTTAAGGAGACAGATTATGATTTTATATTTTTCAGCAACTGGAAACAGCGAATACGTTGCCAAAAGGATTGCAGCCGAAACAGGCGACATTGCCGTTTCTATTACAGGTTGCTATAAAAAACAAATTTTCTCATTTGATGAGAAATACAAAACATTTGGTATAGTAAGTCCCACATACTCTTGGGGATTGCCTGTTATTGTAACTGAATTTTTACAAAGATTAGATTTAAGTTATAAACCAGATTATATATATTTCATCGCAACTTACGGAACAACTCCGGGACAAACCGGAAAATTTGCAGATAATATTCTCGCTCCTAAAGGCTTATCATTGTCCGCAAAATTCAGCGTGAAAATGCCGGATACCTGGACTCCGATTTTTGATTTGAGCAATAAAGAAAAAGTTCGACGTATAAATGATAAGGCAGAACTTGAAATCAACGGTATTATAAAGAAAATAAAGAATTTTACCGCAGGGGATTTTATGAAAAATAAGCTACCTTATCCGATTGCAAAGATAGGCTATAATATCGAATATGATTCGATGCGTAAAACAAAACATTTTTCAGTTGGAGATACCTGCGTTGGGTGTGGATTGTGTGCCAAAAACTGCCCTGTTGCTGCTATTAAACTCAGAGGTCGCAAACCTGAATGGATTAAAGAGCAATGCGCAATGTGCTTGGCCTGCTTACATCGCTGTCCTAAATTTGCTATTCAATACGGCAAAAATACAAAAAAACATGGACAGTACATGAATCCAAATGTCAAAGAATTATAAACCACAAGCAGCCTGTATGTAATAAAGCATACAGGCTGTTAATCAAGAGCCTTAATTAAATTCATTATAACTGAT
>CAVABC010000123.1:0-7430 GCA_963586665.1 Acutalibacteraceae bacterium | reverse complement strand
CATCCCATAAAATATCAATATAATTAGTCATTCTTGTTACCCTCCACTTTATAGTCAAGCCATGCTTCTTCCAAAACGGAATAATCATATCCGTTTTCAAGACAATAGGCTTTTATATTCTTCATAGCGTTCAAATTCGGTTTTGCTTTACCTTTTTCCCACCTGTTTACGGTAGAATAAGCCACATGGACTATCTCCGCAAAATCCGTCTGTGTCAATAGTGAACGCTGTCTAATTCTTTTTATTTCCTCCGGAAATCCCATGTTGCATCTCCTTTACTGATAATTGTTGAAAATGTAGCGTTATTATAACACAATTCTGTTGAAATTTCCAGTGTCCATGCACCGAACATCCTCAAGGTGTCGCAAGTAAGCGACAAGTAAGGCAAATCACTTTGTTTTTTCTGTATCCGCTTATCTATTCAAAAAGTTCTTTTTATCATTTCGTCTGAAATATAAAAAGGACAAGCAAGGAATCCACTCCCTACTTGCCCTAAGACCTGTATTATTCAATTATCTCAGCTGTAAATCACCTCAGTATCCACAATCTCTTTAGCACGGTTTCTGATATTATTCATTCTCTGCACCCATTCCATAGCATTATAAGCTTTGAGAGCTTCCGTGACACCCTCTTTTTCGGCAAGTTCATTTACCAGCCGAAGAAACATATTTTCCGCTTGCTCCTCAATGTCTGCGAGGTAATCGTATAGCTTTTCGCTCGTCAGAAGATTGTAATATCGCACCTTATGGCTCTGCTTCAGATACTGTCTGTGGCGGTTTGCCCACACGCCTAAATGTATTTCTTTCTGTTCCTTTGTTCTTATGCAAGGTAAAAGGTAATCCCCTTGCTGCTCATACTGCACATTCATAGTCAGCCCTCCTGATAGATTATTTTGAAATTCTTTTTCTTTGCTCCGATAAACTTCACAAGCACATCATCAACTGCATCGGTATATTTGCCCTGTGCGATTAAATCATTTCTCAGGTCATTCAGCGACTTGATGATTAAGCTGTATTCGTTATCGGTCAGTGCAAGGTGGTATTTGATATTTCTCATCGTAACTTCCTCCTTGACTACATTCTACTCGGCTGGTTATTAAATTGCGAATGTGCGGATTTTGACTTTACAGTTCTTCGGACAAAAAATAACTCTCAGAAAATGTTTACCATTCTCTGAGAGTTTATTTTTATCTATTCTGCTGTATTGCTGTTCGTACCAAATCACTTTTGGTAAATCTTTTGGTAGAACTTACACCGAAAAGCTCGGAAACCCGCATAAATACTGGATTTTACTTGTCCAAAGACTTCATCGTCGGGAGGCGATTTGGACTTCTCATTAACCCTTTCACATCCTTGTAAACCCTTGTAAAATGGTCTTTTTCCCTTTTCACACTCTTGGTCACTCTTAGATGATTTTATGGCTTTTGCATGTCCTTTTTACGTCCTTCGCATTTTGAATGCGTCCTTTTTATTTTCAATCTGAAAAGAGTTCAATCACAGGACTCTTTTCTAAAATACATTCATATTCTTTGATAAGTTTTCCATTACTGTTCTGGTAACATCCGGATTTGCCTCTGCATAAATGTTCATTGTCGTTGATACATCAGCATGTCCCATCACCTCTTGGATTACTTTGATGTTGGTTTCGTTCTCACAAAACCTTGATGCAAATGTGTGTCTGAATATATGGCAGGAGAATCTCGGAATCATGATTGGTTCTCTTTTCTCCTTCTTAGCCGCAACCTCTTCCTCAGAATTATGAGTGTCCACAATTCTCTTGATTGCTCTGTTTACTGCCGCTGGATTATGTGGTAGTCCAAACCGGTTCGTAAATACAAAGTTTGTCATGCCATCCACATTCTCTTTGCAGAAACCTTCCTGCTTCTGTCTCTCATATTCCTCACTTAACACATCATAAACTTGCTGCATCATAGGGATCTTCCTGATTCCCGCTTCAGTTTTTGGCAGTGATACTCTGAATTCGCATTTATATGAATCATCTGCTCTCTGATAATAGGTTAAGCTATGATTGACATCAATGATACGATTTTCTAAATCTATATCATCCCATCTGATTCCAATTGCCTCCCCTATTCTACATCCGGTTCCAAGCAAAAATACAAATAACGGATACCAGTGATAGAAAAATGGATTCTGGGCAACATACTCCATAAATTTTCTCTGCTGTTCAACCGTTAATGCTCGTCTGGTCTTTCTGGAACCACCTCTACGCTTTTTCAGTTCACAATACACACCATCTACCGGATTCTTTCTAATCATATCATCCCGGACCGCAAGCTGGAAAGTCGGTCTTAATATAGTATTGATTGACTCTAATGTATTAATCTGTAATCCCTGATTATTAATCAGATCAGTGTAAAAGAATAACACATCTGAATACTTGACCTCGTTTATCTTTTTCCTGCCAAATGTATCACGGATAAAATGATTCCATAAATATAGATAATTCGTGTATGTGGTACTTCGTAGCTCTGTCTTCGTTGACATATACCTGTCAAATAAGAAGTTCACATCAGCTTTTCCGGCTGTATAATAATCAAGTCCATCAAGCTGATTTTTCTGCAATTCATCTTCTCGTTCTCTAAGCTTTACCAACGACTTTGCATAAATGGTTCTCTTTTTGCCTAGCGGATCAGTGTAAACATATGAATACCTGCCTTCGCTCTTTCTGTATCCCTCACCCTTTCTTAATACTCTTCCTTTGCCGTCTTTTCTACAAGCCATCGTTCTCTCCTTTCTGGAGAAAAGAGCCTGTACTACTTCCGGTCAGACTGTTGCTTCATCTGTAATTCAACACCAAGTCTAATCAATTGCGAAATGGATAAATCATGAGTTTTAGCATACTCAACCATTATCTGGTATTCCTCTTCCCTAAACTTCACAGTCACCTTGTGATCTATAGGGTTCTCTGCTTTTGGTCTTCCAGTTCTAGCCATCTGTATGCCTCCTTCATAACTTACCTACATTATACTTTTGGTCTGACCATAAGTCAATACATTATTTTCAATTCGGCTCATTTTTCTCCATATTTGTTCGCAAATCTTCTGAAATACATGCGTCCTTTTCAATATCTACTTGTAAAACTCGTCATCTACAATATGAAAGGTCTCAAGGTAAGCATCGAGTATATCCAGATTAACAAGCACAAGCTGGTTTACCTTATAACAGGCTTTTGCGTCCTTAGCTAACTGCATAAACTTTGAAGCACTCATAGAATACATCTCTGCGCCTTCCGCATATCGGACAAATCTCTTGTTATTTGTCTTTCTCGTTTTACTGTCCATCTGCCAATTCCTCCATCACCATTTTTCGGGCTACAGGTAACAGATCAAACTGCCGGATCAAAGCCCTATCGATTTCTTCTCTTATGCCGGAATTTTCAATTACTGTTCCACTTTTTGCCCGGATGCAGCTCTTGGATATTGTCTGGGCATCCTCAGGCATAAAATCGGAGGTCTTACTTAAGCCGAAGCCGCTTACATCCTTTGGATTTAAAATCACATGCACCGGAATATCTTTCAGCTTACTGCTCAATGGCACTACTGACACCTGCGGTGCTCCGTCATGATTACTGGCATCACAGGATATGATTATTCCCGGTCTGATTCCGCCCTGGATACCATGCAGATTTCTGCCAAAATCTGCATACACAACATCAAATTTATTATATTTTCCATATCTTCTTTTATTTTCTCTTCTGCTCATATCTATGCTCCCTTCTTAATGTGCATATCCAGTCTGCCCTCATCAACAGTCACTACAACACCGCCTGCTTCAATTATCTGTCCTACCTTAAAATAAGCATCCGCAACGCTGCTGGATATTGCAGCCATATTTGCAACAACAACTCCACTGATTTGCTTTTTTCTTATCATATTTACAATCTGCAGCCACTGGCGGTCTACATCTCTTTGCGAAAATCCATTGCGCCTCATCTTTCCCACAATGGCATATTCTTTTCTCTTTGCAAATTCATGTATATATCTGCTCTGCTTGTCCTCAAGCATATTTACTTTTTCTAATGGTGCCTGTACAGAGAGGTATTCTATACAGTCCATCTTTTTAATCTTTTTTCTCATTCCCTGCCTCCTATGCAGACTTCAAAGCCTGCTCTATCATAAAATCAAATGTCTTTTTCAAATAATCCTGCTTATCTGCAGGCAGTTTCCTAAGTCTTATATCTACTGAATCCTGTGCAGTTTCTATCGCAAGTATGGTATTTGCATCTGTCCCATAGATTTCCATGAGCATATACAGATTTTTCATACTTAGGTTTCTTCCACCCTGCTCCACCTGTCCAAGTGTCGAAACACTTATTCCCATTCTTGCGGCAACATCTTCCAGAAGAAGTCCCTTTTCCTTACGAATATCACGAATCACTGGTCCAATTTTATATCTTTCATACTTCATCATCGCATCCTCCATTGTCCTGTGCCATTTCTCTTACCATCTCTACAGCCGCATCTTCTGTTTCATACTCACCAAGCCACTTCCCACTTGAATCATGTACGACTGTTCCAAATGCTGTCTGTGTAAATCTGCAATCCTTCCCAGCCGGGACGGGTTTGTCCCGACCAGAAAGATTTCCTGTTGCCGTTCTACTAGAGAACTCCGTTAGCATCCAAAGTCCTCTGCATGAGATGCAGTAATCGGCACCGGACCGACCTCAAGAGAATAGAGCCAAATGCCCATATCTGTAATGGTCTTTACAAATTCCTCCAGATCATAAATGTCATCGGTGATCTCATTCAGACTTCTGACTACTACAACCTCAAAATCTTCCTCTTTAAGTGTTGCAAAGAAAACATTCAGTGTTTCTCTGTCATAGTCCCTTATCATTGAGCGATCACAATATAACCTCTCTATCATTACTCCGTTAGGCATTGCCTGCTCCCTCATAAGCTCAGCCATCTGGGTAACATTGATTTCCGCCCTGCGTGACTTAATAAAAGCAATTCCCTTTGCAAGCTCCTGATTATCTGATTCCTGATTTCCTGCCACATTAAAATTTCTATTATTCATGTTGTTGTCTCCTTTACATTTCGTATTGGAGAGATTGGCGCCTCACTCTCGTGATGTGCTGTTCCTTAGCACAGTTATATGATACAAAGATTTTGAATATAAAAATCGCCATGCAATGACGATTTCTTTTTATAAAATCATCACCACATGGCGAATATATCTATCACTGATATAGTATATCGAGCTATATTGTAATTAAATTTTTCAATTCATCAGGGAAAAATTCTTTTTCTGCTTGTAGCAAATCTTTTTTTATTTCATAAAATAATTTGCTATATGTATTTTCCCCATCATATTTCTGCAAAATAAACATAATTTTCTGTGGTCTGGTACAATAATCTGTAATAGGCTTATTCAGCAATGTAGTTGGAATCGGTGCTTTGGTTTCGTCTACACTCTGAGTTCCCTTTTTCTTTATTCTTGAATCATACCCTACAACTCCGCTTGCATTACCTGTAGCCATTTCAAAATCATTATCTCTTGTTACAAGATCTTTTGCCCCTATCTTATAGCACTTACTATTTCGCAAATCCAACATTTGTTCCATAATAGCCACTTTTGCATACATAGTACCTGAATCTCTTCGAGGATGGCAATCTTCCTTTTTAACTACCTGCTTTTCACAAGCCTCATAGAACTCAACTGCGCTCATTGTTTCACTTTTTATTCCTGCCAAATGCATGAAATTATTTTTTCCATATCGCACCTCATAATATTCATATGCATCTGTCCGTTTCTCTCTGAATATAAACAATAACGTAGTATCTGCATATTCCGAATACAATGCTGCACTTTTGCACAATCTCGTTAACAATTCTGAAGGAGTCAGTACTCTTGTATTCTGTAATTTATACTTCATAATTCTCCTTAACGTAAAAGAGAAACCTTTTTATCAAAGGTTTCTCAGTAAATCAAAACTTTAAAAACTGGTTTCGTTATGGTGCTTTGCCACCAAATCACAGGCTTCTCACCCGCTCGGCTTAATTATCCTCTATGCTTAAGAGTAAATGCAAAGTTTTTTCGTTGCCAGTGCAACGGAAGCAAACGCCTTATGCTTCGTGTCCTCTTATAAGGAAGAGATTCCTCTCTTGGTATCTTTATTATACTCAGATTTCTAGAAATTATCAACTTGTTTTTTGATTTGTTTTTTGATTTTTATTCAAATGCTTTTTTCATTACCCTTATTGCATCAATCTGCTCCTGTGTCAATGCCGCATTATTACTCACTCTACCAAATAAGATATAATCCGCTGAAATGTCTAACATCTGACATATGACAAATAACTTCGGTATATCACATTTAACTTCACCACGCTCGATTCTTGAATAACTGTTAGCTGTTATATCAAGATATACTGCCATATCAACTCCTGCAATCCCTTTTTCTATTCTTTTCTCCTGTATTCGCTGTCCAATCTTTAATTGTACATTTTCATTATACTCTTCTGCTTCTCTATACATCTTTTCCATCCTTTCGTTTCCGTCGTGGCTAGAAACGTTTGAAAGTCTGGAAAAGCTCTTCAAATATGTAATTTTAAGCAAAAGAAAAGGACACATGAAAAACAGCCCCAGTCCTCAAACTGGTTTCTAATTTTTCATGCGTCCTTAGGATGGCACCTTTGCGTATCATCAGCTTACGCTTATTGCAGGTGTCTCCCATATCATGATGACCACTAATTTAATTGTCATGTCCTGCTGTGAGATTGTTGCTGTCACAGCATCTGATGTCGGACTGTCTGCGTTAGATATAGTACTTATCCTGTTCTACTATATCTAACAGTTCGCTCTCTCTAAAATTTTTCAGTATCATTACCCTGTTGCAGTGGTGGCATTTCATCACTACGCTTGGCAATACCGGGAAATTCGGTCTGCCTGTTACCATATATGAAATCTTCATACTCTTCTTGCATTTCTTACAATAAAAATCAATAACATTTATCTCTTTATCCAATTCAGTTCGCTCCTTATTCATACAAAATCATTTGTTACAATTCTGTACTCGTAAAGGAAAGGGAAATCACCTTTGCAAGCCTGTTGCCGGGAGTTCCGATGAATGTCTGCACATTCCCCGGCTTTGCTGATCTAAAGCCAACTGATATAAATTGTGCTGTCAGCACACAATCACATCAGGCTCCGGCTCTTTCCATAAACCACATATTGTTATCTTCATAGAAAAGGAATATTTCCTTTCCATCTACCACACAGGTATAACGCTCTCCAACGCCGCCAGCCCTTGTACAGGCTGCTCTGCGCTTGTCTTTTACTCGTGTAATCTCGTACTTTCTGCCATCTTCCCATGTTATCTCTTTGGGAATGAGCAGCCCGTCCTTTGAAAACTCTGCAAGTACATCTACATATACCTTATTGCTCAATGTAATCACCTTCCTT
>CAVABC010000122.1:2432-7634 GCA_963586665.1 Acutalibacteraceae bacterium | reverse complement strand
AAGTCCCGAACACGCCCAGATAGTGGGAAGTGTATAGCCGAACAGCAAGGGTGTCCATCGTGAGGTGGAATCTGAAGGAAGCTGTAAGCAAATCTCTGGTCCGACGGACAGAAATCACATATAAGGCTAGGCTGCGAGAGATAAGTTGGCTGAAAGCAACAAAGTCTAATAACTATCACCTTTGTAGCAGCAGAGTAAATGTGGCGGATATATGGAGAGAAAGAGCGTGCACCTTAAGCGTGGAGGTCTCACAGAGGTTTCAATAGCCTAGTAACAACGAACTGTGAGAAGTCAGCCGGGCCCATAGTAGCGAGGAAATCTCTGTAATGGAGATGGAGCAAAGGGGTGAACAATCAATAAGTTTGAGTATGTCTTGCATTGCAGAAATGACAACATCTGCCGTAACCAATCGGGAAAAGGGTGGTCAAATCAAGCGGGGCGGAAAGGAAAGAACGCATGGACACAAGTAGTCTAATGGAGCAGATACTATCTAGTGATAACCTTAATAGAGCATATCTGCAAGTCGTACGAAATAAAGGTGCAGAGGGAGTGGACGGAATGAAATACACAGAACTCAAGGAACATCTTGCAAAGAACGGCGAAATCATCAAGGAACAGTTGAGGACAAGAAAGTATAAACCTCAGCCAGTACGAAGAGTGGAGATACCAAAGCCGGATGGCGGTGTCAGAAACCTGGGAGTACCAACAGTAACAGACAGATATGTACAACAAGCCATTGCGCAAGTATTAACACCAATCTATGAGGAACGGTTCCATGACCACAGTTATGGATTCAGACCGAATAGATGTGCACAACAAGCAATCCTAACAGCACTTGATATGATGAATGACGGTAATGACTGGATTGTAGACATTGACTTGGAAAAGTTCTTTGATACAGTAAATCATGACAAGCTTATGACTATCATAGGCAGAACCATTAAAGATGGAGATGTCATCTCTATCGTTAGAAAATACCTTGTCAGTGGAATCATGATTGATGATGAATATGAGGATTCCGTGGTGGGGACACCACAAGGAGGAAATCTTTCACCATTATTGGCAAACATCATGCTAAATGAACTTGATAAGGAAATGGAAAAGCGAGGGCTTAACTTTGTACGATATGCGGATGACTGTATTATTATGGTCGGAAGCGAAATGTCTGCCAACAGAGTCATGAGAAATATTTCACGATTCATTGAAAAGAAGCTAGGGCTCAAAGTCAACATGAGCAAGAGCAAGGTAGATAAACCACAAGGACTTAAATACCTTGGATTCGGGTTCTACTTTGATTCAAGAGCGCATCAGTTTAAGGCGAAACCACATGAAAAATCGGTAGCAAAGTTTAAGAAAAGGATGAAAGAATTCACTTGTCGTAGTTGGGGTGTCAGCAACAGTTATAAAGTAGAGAAGCTTAACCAGCTCATTAGAGGGTGGATTAACTACTTCAAAATAGGAAGCATGAAAACACTCTGCAAACAATTAGATTCAAACATTCGTTACAGACTCCGTATGTGTATATGGAAACAATGGAAGACACCACAAAATCGTGCAAAGAACTTGATAAAACTTGGAATTAACAAATATACAGCATGGAAAGTTGCATATGCAGGGGATAGGATTGCCTATGTATGCAACAAGGGTGCTGTGAACGTTGCAATAAGCAACGAGAGACTAACCCGATTTGGATTAGTCTCAATGATAGATTACTACACCGAAAGGTGTGTTGCTTGTTAAATTGATTGAACCGCCGTATACGGAACCGTACGTACGGTGGTGTGAGAGGTCGGGAAAATTTATTTACTAAGACTTCCCATACCTAAAATGGGATTCACACCTTGAAAATTCAATATTTCAGCTAACAAAATAGTGATTATGCCACGGCAATCTTGGGATGGAGTGCATTTTGCAGATAGTCTGGCAGTCTTGATTCAAAATCAACAGTAAAAGCAGTCAGTTGTTCATCACTGAGCTTTAAGATTTTCTGAAGGCTTGCCATTAAGGCATCCATCAGGATACCTAAGGATCTGCTGAAAGTAATGTCTGCCATTTCATCGACAAGGAAGAAGAACAACTCACCAAGAGTCCTCTGATCCTCATTTTGGCGTTGCTCCATTGCAAGCAATATATATCTGGTAAACACAATAGCCACATGGGCTGTCAGTGCATCATAAGATAAGCTATGACATTCCCCAACCAGGTTCAACATAGATTTACAGGTCTTGAAGAATACCTCAATCTGCCAGCGTTTTCCATAAATACGGATGATCTCTTCTTCGGAAAGAGTCGTATCTGTACAGATAAAAGCAAGCCAGTCCTTGCGGTTTGCTTTATTCCTTACGCACACAATCTTCGCCGGAATCGGATTCACCTTTCCTACCAGAACATCAACAGACAGCAGATACTTTGATCTGCCACGTCGCTTTTTATTTCGAGAATAGATCTCTTTAATATTCAGTTGTTCACCACAGTAGGAATATTTGATCCGGCTGCTTTTCTTGATCATAGCGATTACATCCATGCCTTTGGAATGGATGGCTGTGACCTGTGCTGGATTGGAAAACCAGGAATCAAACAGGACATAATCCGCTTTCAGTCCTGCACTGAGGGCAGTGTCCAACAGGGTCATCATTGCTTCTGGTGCTTTTGTCTGAGCAAGCTTGCGTCTTTTCCCTGCAAGGGTTCTGTTATCAAAGTCCTTTACCGGGCCAATGATATTTGTATCTTTTGCAGATGCCAGCAGACAACTGTTTACAGGAATCAATGTATTTCCATCACTCCAGCTTAAAGTAAGCAGTCGGAATCCTTTTTTAAAATGCATATCAGTGTGGTCAAAAACTTTTGATCCCAGTTCTGTTTTCTTACAGCTGGTACGGTTGAAAAGACTGTCATCAATGATGAAGACATTTTTTCTGTTATCATTCGTCAGATCTTTAAGATCATGATTTACGATATCTGTAGCAAGAAGAGACGTAAAGCGGAGCCAGTTTGTTTTAGTAGAATTAAGGAAACGGTAGAACGTGTTTTTGGAAAACTTTTCCTTAAAAGAACCAGTCCGTTGCTGCATATACATACTTCTTCCGATAAAAATGTTGCTGAGTTTGTAATGAAGCAGAGAAACAGGGGAAATACCTTTTTCTTTCATTCCATTACATCTGGCAAGAAGCTTACCAACATGATGTTTTGAAAAAAATCTTTGAACACAGTCAACTAAGGCTTTCTCATCGAATTGGTTTTGTGGTATACTGGACATGGCATAAATCTCCTTTGTAAAAATGGTTTCTGAACAATTCCATTATACCAAACGGAACAGGTTTATGCCTTTTTATTGGCTGAAATATTGAATTTTCAAGGTTCAACACACCGAATTGGTGTGGGAAGTTTTAGTTAATAAATTAAAAGAGTATTCGATTGCTTCACTGCGGGAACGTCATATTACCCTGGAACAGTATTTCAGAGAAACTTATGGAAAAGGAGAAACGGAGAATGAATAAAAAAGTAACGAAATTCTTTTCAAAACCACTGATGATACAGAACATAAAATCTAACTGGATACTGACTCTGGTGATCGTAGCTGTTATGTGTATGATGTGTACAGTAAGTACCTATTCCACCAGTATGATGGCAACAGAAAAGAATGATGAAACGATTACAGAAGCACAGACAGATTTCTATTCTTATCTTTATGTAATGGCATCCTATAACGAGATGGCAGGAACGGATCTGTCCTATGATGATTTTGCGTCCACGGAAGATAAAAGTGCTTATGAAGCTGCTTTTCAGGCAGCAAATCAGCAGTCGCAGGGACAGGAACTCTCTGTTGACGGGCTGGAAAAGGCAGCAGCAGTTCTGGAAGGCTCAGAAGCATCCCTGGATACCTATATACATGAATTTGAGTATGTATATGCGCTGGGAAATGTCAAAGGATGTTTTACAGACAGCGATTTAAGCATAGATGATATGATGACCACGATGCTTACAGCAATGGGAATCCAGCCGGATATGCTGGAAACTCTGGAAACAATGGACACCACTGCACTGTTTAACCAGATGGATTATACAGTTATGGGAATTCTGCCGATCTTCCTCTTTGTTGTCATTATCGGAAATTCATTGATCGTAAATCAGGTAGACAGAGGATCTATGGCATATGTACTGTCAACTCCCACAAAACGTTCCGCAGTGACAACAACACAGACAATTTTTATGATTGTGACACCATTTCTTATGACCGCAGTTACCTGCATTGTCCGACTGATCGCGTCACATGCTTTTTTGGCCACCTATGATACAAAAGAGATCATTGTTCTTTATCTGGGAATGTACATTCTTGTAGAAGCAGTAGCAGGAATCTGTTATCTCGGAAGCTGCATCTTCAACCAGTCTTCAAAAGCAATGGCCTTTGGCGGTGGATTAACGGTATGGTTTTTTATTGCATCGATCCTTGGTCTTTTTGGAAATGAAGATATGGTAAAAATGGGATTTGGTGCAGATGCATTAAATATATTTAATAAAATGACACTGGTAGGCCTTTATGATGTTAATTCAATTTCAACTATCGGAAGTGGAGATGTAGATTATACTTTTGTATGGAAACTTGCCATCCTTGCAATAATCGCTATTGTATGCTACATTGCGGGAAGCACGGTATTTAAGAAAAAGGATCTTCCGCTGTAAAACTGGAAATTTCACTTGGAAAAAGAAGTTTCTGTGATATAATGTGAAATGTTCTGGAAATGGACGAGTAAACCGATATAGACATTTTCTACACAAGGAGACGGAAATGACCTTTTTCATATATATAATATCCGGCCTGGGTGCCGGAATTGTGACGGGACTTGCCGGACTTTCAGCAGCGGTTGTTATAACGCCGATGCTGGTAAGCTTATGTGGATGGCAGAGTTATGATGCAGTAACAGTTGCTTTGGCGTCAGATGTTCTTGCAAGTCTGTTGTCTGCCTATACATATTACCGTAATAAGAATATTGATCTGAAAAGAGGTGCGCTGGTAACAGTTACAGCTTTTCTGGGAACCATTATTGGCAGTTATTGCGGCTTTCTTTTCAGTCAGCAGAATCCGGATGGACTGGGATACCTGTCTATGCTGACAACAATCGGTCTTGGCATTAAGTTTCTGGTAAAACCAGTTACCGGAGGAAATACAGCAGATGCAAAGTCTGCACAGTCCAACCGGAAAAC
>CAVABC010000122.1:0-1906 GCA_963586665.1 Acutalibacteraceae bacterium | reverse complement strand
ATTTGCTGGAAGTTTCCTGAGAACAGATTACATGAAGACCACTTCGAAGCTGTGCGTAGAAGGATTCGTTCCGAAGCGTCACCGCAAGCCCGCGTTACAGGCAGTAAGAGTAAAACATGAAGGTGGAACCGTGCATAATATAAGCACCCTTAGATTAGATAGCAGTCTATGGGTGCTTTTTGTATACCAGAGAAGATGCCAGTGGCAAGTTCTCTGCATCGGTAAAAGTTCATAAGGAACTGCCAATGGTAGATTCTGAATAAAAATAAAAGGAGAATACAAATGGTTAATTTTAAAGAAGACGAACAGTTAAACACACTCAATCATTCTTGTGCACACGTTATGGCACAGGCAGTGAAGCATCTTTATCCAAATGCAAAATTCTGGGTGGGTCCAGTTGTGGCAGAAGGATTTTACTATGATATCGATCTTGGCGAGGATGTTATCCGTGATGAGGACATTGAAAAGATCACAAAAGAAATGAAAAAGATCGCAAAATCCGGAAAGAAGATCATCCGCCGCGAAGTTTCCAAGGAAGAAGCTCTGGAAATGTTCAAAGATGATCCTTACAAACTGGATCTGATCGGAGATCTTGAGGATGGCAATATCACCGTTTATGATCAGGGCGATTTTACAGATCTTTGCCGTGGACCACATGTAGATAATGTGAAATTATGCAGATACTTCAAACTGATCCGTCATTCCGGTGCTTACTGGAAAGGTGACAGCAAGAATAAAATGCTTCAGCGTATTTATGGTGTATGCTTCCCGACAAAAGAAGAACTGGAAGCACATTTACAGTTATTAGAGGAAGCCAAAGAAAGAGATCACAGAAAAATCGGTAAAGACATGAACCTGTTTATGGTAGATGATCTTGTTGGACGAGGTCTTCCAATGTACATGCCAAAGGGATATACTATCTGGCAGGAGCTTGAAAATTATATCAAAGATAAAGAAAGAAAACTGGGATACCTCCACGTTATGACACCATGTGTCGGTACTGTAAATCTTTACAAGACTTCCGGTCACTGGGATCACTACAAAGAGAATATGTTCCCGGCTATGGAGATGGAAGGAGAATCCTTCGTCTTAAGACCAATGAACTGCCCGCATCATATGATGATCTATGCAAACAGAAGACACTCTTACAAAGACCTGCCAATCCGTATCGGTGAAATCGCTCATGATTTCCGTTACGAGAGCAGTGGTACACTGAAAGGTATCGAAAGAGGCCGTCATTTCTGCCAGAATGATGCGCATCTGTTTGTAACACCGGAGCAGATCGAGGATGAATTTACAAAGGTTGTGAACCTGATCTTTGATACTTACAAAGATTTCGGCATTACAAATTATCGTTGTGTACTTTCTCTTCGTGATCCTGAGAATAAAGAAAAGTATCATGATGATGATGAGATGTGGAATAATGCGGAAGATGCACTGCGTAAAGTATTAAATGATATCGGTATCGAATACACAGAAGAGATCGGTGAGGCTGCA
This sequence comes from Acutalibacteraceae bacterium, assembly GCA_963586665.1. GTDB lineage: Bacteria > Bacillota > Clostridia > Lachnospirales > Lachnospiraceae > Roseburia. Next base: position 409 of record CAVABC010000122.1, on the reverse strand, counting down.
TTCTATGGACCAAAACTGGATGTAAATGTTCAGCCGGCTATCGGTAATGAGATTACGCTTTCTACCTGTCAGCTTGATTTCTGTCTGCCGGCTAAGTTCAAATTGTCTTACATTGACAGTAACGGAGATAAGAAGACACCGGTTGTATTACATCGTGCAATTTTAGGATCTCTGGACCGCTTTATGGCTTATATTCTGGAAGAGACAAAAGGAAATCTGCCGACATGGCTTGCCCCTGTCCAGGTTCGTGTAATACCGGTAAAAACAGATGATGACGAATTAAATGCTTATGCACAGGGAATCGTTGACGCATTAGAAGAAGCAGATGTTCGTGTAGAACTTGATGACCGTAATGAAAAGCTTGGATATCGTATGAGAGAAGGTCAGGTACAAAAAGTTCCGTATCTGC
>CAVABC010000121.1:0-7657 GCA_963586665.1 Acutalibacteraceae bacterium | reverse complement strand
GCTTGACAATGCTTTTGAATACAGTTCGAAAAATGGTCTTCAGACAGTAAAACTACTTATTTATCAAGAAAATTCAGTTTTATTAATTAATGTTGTTAATGAGTTAATAATGCCTGTAGATATAGGTGCATTTAATAAAACTACAAAGACTGATTATGAAAGTCATGGATATGGACTTACAATTGTAAAAGAAATTGTTAATCGTTATCAAGGTGTTTTTGAATATTTACAAGATAAGTCTCAACTAGTTGCGAAAGTGCAATTATTTCTTTAGAAGATGTAAAAAAAGAGTGAACTTAAAAGAGTTTTCAATTAGTAAAAGATTATGTTGGTATGTACGTTAGGTGATGAAAATGCTTTCAGAAAAAGGAATACTTATAATCGAAAAATTAGCAGAACACAACCATGAGCTGGTAACAGCCAAAAATCTTGCTGCCTCCACCGGTATGTCAGAGCGTAGTGTAAAGACATATCTCAAGGAAGTGGCTGATTTTTGTGAGCAAAATTCCATGCAGCTTGACCGGAAGCCAGGTAAGGGCTTTAAGCCTGATTTTTCAGATGCCCAGATAGGAAAGATACTGGATCTTGTAGGGCGGCAGTCTGCGGCAATGTCGCAGAAGCAGAGGATGAACTATATCGCATATATCCTGCTTAGCGGCTGGGACACGTATACATATGCACTTTTTTCGGAGGAGTTAAACGTCAGCAAAAATGTCATCATGGATGATATCAATGACTTAAGCTCGGAGATGGAGCTTTTTGGAGTGCATATACACAAAATGGCGGGGTACGGCATATATGCTACAGGAAGCGAATTTGATGTAAGAAAAGCACTCAGGCATTTTTGCAGATATCCGATTAGCGACAAGCAGATCATCAAAAGTGATGACCACAGACTAAGCCGCAGGGCAGCAGAAGTGGTCGCAAACAATTTCCGAAGTGTCAATCTGAATATGGCAACAGAAGCAATCCATGAGGTTGAAAAACAGGAAGACATCATATATACGGATTACACGTTTCAGATGCTTGCAGAGTACATATCTATCGCGCTTTTCAGGATAGATGTGGAAAAAGAGCTGGAAAATGATGAGATAGATATGACGCATATCGCGCCACAGCATGTGCGCATGGGAAATGCGGCAGCAGGCTATATAGAGTCGCATTATCATATTGTGATCGCGGAACAGGAAAAATCATATCTGGCTATGCTGTTTTCCTGCACGGAGGGGCAGAACCGCATGATGGAAGGCTGTGAGGATGTTGCCGCCATCGAGGAGGAGATGGTCGTATACTTATCAAATCTGCTAGCAGCAAATCTCATAGACAATGAGCTGCTGCGTGAGAGCATGAGAAGTTTTCTTCCGGGATCGATAGCGAGGACACGCTATGGAATAGAGATAGACAATCCGTTTCTCGAGGAGATCACGCAGTCTTACGGCAGCCTGTTTACGGTATGTTTTACCGTATCCAGATACTACGAGAAGTATACAGGGGCTGTGCCGAGTGAGGATGAGATAGCCTTTATCGCACTTCAGGTAGGAGGCGCACTGCACAGAAATCCTATGACCGTGCGCGCTATACTGATAGGCTCTGCGGGGTTTGCCACCGGAAATATCATAGCCGGAAAGATAGAAAACCGGGTGCCGGATGTAAAAATAGTAAGCATCCTGTCCTCAGACCGCATAGATCACATAGATGAGTATGACTGCGATCTGATACTCTGCACGATAAATGTGGAAGGAGATATCCACAACGATCAGAGATTTTTGCATGTTTCTCCACTTATCAGTGCACAGGATGAGAAAAACATCAGGAACAAGTGCTTTGAGCTTATGACAGGGCAGAGTGCTGAGGTAAGTGAGTTCTCGCGTATGCTGTCGGACGAGTTCATCATATTTGAGAAAAAGGTCAAAAACCGCAAGGGTGTGATAAAGCGCGCCTGTCAGATACTGATAGACAAGGGCTGTGTGCAGAGTGAGTTTGCGCAGGATGTGCTCGAGAGGGAAAAAGTCGAGGCTACCGCAGTCGGCTGCAATATAGCCATTCCTCACGGAAAGCCTGAGCACGTAAACCGATGCCAGATACTTGTTGTGCGGCTTGAACAGCCGATAGAGTGGGGAGAGCGAATGGCGGATATGATATTTATGCTTGCGATCAACTTTGACAGCGTAAATACTACAAAGGCGTTTTTTCATGATTTTACAAAGCTCTTAAATGAGCATGGCGCAAGAGAACGCCTTCGCGCGGCAAAGACACCGCATGAGCTGAATGCAGCTATCAGGCGGGAACTTGGCTGGTGATAGTGCTGGTTTCGAGTAAAGAATTTAAATAGTTGATAGAAAATTGCACCAAGTCTGGTGCAATTTTGCATTTTGGGGGATATTGAAAAAAGCTTTGCGCCATTTTACAATAAGACCATAGAAAGCAACAGACATATGAATCATATGTGTGGGCATAATAAATTAAACAAATTTTTTAAAAACAGGAGGAAATAAACTATGGTAAGCAAATCAATGGTAGTAAAAGCAGCAGAAGGACTTCACATGAGACCGGCAGGAGTTATCGCAAGAGAGGCTGGAAAGTTCGATTCAGACGTAACAATCGTATTCGGAGATAAGAGAATCAACGCAAAGAGCCTTGTAAACATCATCGCAGCATGCATCAAGAAAGATGCAGAGATCACATTCGAGTGTGAGGGAGCTGACGAGGAAGCAGCACTCGCAAAGATGGTAGAGCTTGAGGCTGAGAACTTCGGAGATTAATCAGTAAAAGTCGGAGGTGTGAGATGTATAAAGGAATTGCCGGATCAGAAGGAATCGGAATCGGAAATGTAGTCATTATCGAAGAGCATCAGATAGTGATAGAGAATAAGACAATTACAGACGCAGACGCAGAGATCGCCCGTCTTCAGGGAGCCATTGAGAAATTTGTAAACGATACAAATGCCATGGCTGACAGAATGGAAAAAACAGTAGGCGCAAAGGATGCAGATATCCTTCGTGGACATATACAGCTCCTTCAGGACCCTACAATAGAGGAGCAGATCACAGCTCTTATAATCAGTTCAAAGATCACAGCAGAAAAGGCACTTGATCAGGTGCTTGAGCAGACAGCAGAGATATTTGCACAGATACCTGATGAGCTTTTACAGCAGAGAGCAACAGATTTCAGGGATATCAAGACAAGAATTTTAAAAATTCTTCTCGGTATCGAGGACTACGATATCTCAGCAGCTCCGGCAGGAACAGTGCTCGTAGCTCATGATCTGACACCATCCATGACAGCAGGAATCGTGGCAGAGAATATCGCAGGAATACTCACAGAGGTGGGCGGAAGAACATCCCACTCAGCAATTCTTGCAAGAGCCATGGAGATACCGGCAGTATTAAGCATCGATGGAATCTGCTCAGCAGTCAAAAACGGAGACAGAGTAGTACTCGACGGAACAAGCGGAGAGGCTATCGTAAATCCTGATGCCGAGACAGAGAAGAAATTCGAGCAGATGCTTGAGGAATACAAAAAAGAAAAAGCACTCTTAAAGAAATTTGCAGGAGTTCCTACAGTATCGGCAGACGGTACAAAGGTAGAGCTTGTATGCAATATCGGAAAGCCTGAGGACGCTAAAAAAGCAGTAGAGTGCGATGGAGAGGGAATCGGACTTTTCCGTACAGAGTTCCTTTTCATGGACAGAGACACACTTCCTACAGAGGAAGAGCAGTTTGAGGCATACAAATCTGTAGCAGAGACTATGAATGGCAAGCCTGTTATCATCCGTACACTTGATATCGGAGGAGACAAGGAAATCCCATATCTCGGACTTGAGAAAGAGGACAATCCATTCCTCGGATACAGAGCTATCAGATTTTGTCTACAGAGAACAGACATCTACAATACACAGCTTCGTGCGCTCGTAAGAGCCAGTGCATTTGGCAAGATCAAGATCATGGTTCCGCTTGTAACAGGCGTGGATGAGCTTCGCAGCGTAAAGGCAATGGTAGCTGACATCATGAAAGAGCTTGATGCAGAGGGTGTTGCATACAATAAAAACCTTGAGATCGGTATCATGATGGAGACACCGGCAGCATGCATGATGGCAGATGTGCTCGCAAAAGAGGCAGCCTTCTTCAGTATCGGAACAAACGACCTGACAGGCTACACTATGGCAGTAGACCGTGGAAACTCAAAGGTAGCATACCTTTACTCAGCTTTCAATCCGGCAGTACTTCGCGCGATCAAGCGTATCATCGAGTGCGGCAAGAAAGAGGGCATCATGGTAGGCATGTGTGGAGAGGCAGCAGCAGATCCAAAGCTTATCCCGCTCTTACTCGCATTCGGACTCGACGAGTTCTCAGTGAGTGCAACAAGCGTACTTAAGACCAGAAAGACTATCGCAGACAGCAATATGGCAGACTGCAAAGCTCTGGCAGACAAGGTAATGGCATGCACTACAGAGGCTGAGGTACAGGAAGTACTGGCATAGCAGTAAATGCGCGGCATATCATAAAGTACAGGGTATAAATAAAAAGTATAACATTGAATTGTAAAAGACGGCTTAACCGGTGGTGATCGGGGAGGCTGTCTTTTTTGTATACGGAAATTTGTTTTACAAACATTTAGTTATTTGCGATTTGGTTATTTACGATTGACTAAATTATAAAATTGTTAAAGCAGGAAGTCCGTGAACCTGCCGTATACAATGCAATAATAACGGCAGTAGCAACAGGCAGCTCGCGTATGTCGGAAATCGCAACCAAGATAGGCGAAACAACAAGTGTATGCTCACAGTATATGAAAAATCTGATCAATCTTGGCTTAATACGGAAAGAGACTCCATATGGCGAAAAAGAGTCCAGAAAATCCATATATGTGATAGCTGATAATATGTTTAAATTCTGGTATCGGTTTATACCCGATAATAATTCTATCATTAGCAGAGGGGCAACAGAACTTGCGTATAAAAGAATTGCTCCCAATCTGCCAGATTATATGGGCAGGATATTTGAAGAGATATGTATGCAGTATCTGTGGAAATTACTGCTTAATGGAGAAGCACCTGTGGAATTTAACGATCTTGGACGATGGTGGGGAACAGATCCACAAGAAAGAATACAGACAGAAATTGATATAATGGGCGATCAGGATAAAAGCACTGCATTGTTTGGAGAATGTAAGTGGATAAATGAAAATGTGGATGTCAAAGTACTCGAAAAGCTGAAAAAGAGAAGCAGATTATTTAGATATGAAAATGTCCATTTGTTCTTATTCGCAAAAAAAGGATTTACCCAAGGGTGTATTGATGAAGCCGGAAAAATGGGAAATGTATCGCTGGTGACATATAATCAGATATATGGGTATTTTAAATAAAAAGTATTTGTAGACGGTGTTCGTGAAGAGGACCGCGCTGAGTGGCGTACAGAGGGCAACAAAGTTAATGGAAGAGCACAGTATAGTGGATTTTTTTGTATAGGAAATGAGTGGAGTGTAGAAAACTTAAGAATTCTTTAGATTCACTTAAGCGTTTTCTTAAGATTTTGCATGTAGAATAAGTTTATAGGCGTCTATAAGAAACTTTTAATAATGGATAAGTAATTGCGAAATAAGTTTACAGGCATGGTTGAACATTTAGTAGTTATGTAATGTTTCACAAACACCAAGATGAGATTAAAATGGAAAGGAGATTCTTATGGAAAAATTCAGACATTTATTTTTAGTTATCGCTACTTGTTTCTTTGGGGTGATGATAGCGAATATGGATGTATACGCTAATACATTGGATGAGGTATCTACAAAAAAAATAACTATTTGGAGTGATACTTCTTCGGAAATGTTGCCAAAAATGATTGATGAAATATTTGATGATGAGAATGTGGTTGAAATTGATGTTATTGATCCTAAGTTATATTTAAAAAAAGATTTGAACATTTTTTACCCGATAAGTACTACTTCATATACTCGTTACGAAGCTCGTGGTTCTAAGGCAAATGGAACGTCAGTTGGAACAACATTAATTTATGCTGCAAGCGGAGAACCAGGAATGACGTTGCACATATCTGCTACAAAAAGTGTAGCAAATGGTTATAGTTGTAGTTATTCTATTAGTTCAAAACAAATCTCATCAGTAGTAGGATTTAGTGTTACAGGAACATCTAGTGTTACTATTGGAAGTGATTATACTGTTCCTAAAACTGTTAATGGAAAAAAAGTCTCTAGTGTGAAAATTTCTGCATATCCTTTATATCAGAATTATGTTTATTCAGTAGATAAGGTGACGAGTAATAGAGGATTAACATTAAGGACTAAAAATGTCGGAACAGGTACAGCTAGAAAGGCAGTGGGATATTCGTTTAAGAGAACATTCTATTATTGATGGGAGAAATGAGATATGAACAAAAAAAGTGTAGCTAAAGAATGTATTAATGTAATATTACTGCTAATAAATATTAAAATACCATCAATAGTTTATGACTATTATTTTAAATACTCTGAAGGTCCCTATTTACAAATTGCAGTGATTGTAGAATATAGTTTGACTTGTATAGCGTGGATGATATTGATATTGTATATAATAAAAGTTTTAAATTTAAAGAAATGACTATGTTATTATTCTAGATGTTGATACAGTATAGGACAAGACAAAATGGTGTTTGGTCTAGTTGGGGGAAGTCCATCGGTATACAAAAAAAGTTATGAAACAGTTAGGATAAAGCCAACATTAATTAAGCAATAGTGTGGAATGGAAAAATCTATAAAGAGGGTTGTTATTTATACTGTATTTGCTGTTTGCATTTGTGTAATAAGTGTGTTGATTACATATAGCATAATGCAGCAAAAAAAATGTGACAGTAGAGCTTTATTATGGAACTTTTGATTTTTCAGAGTATCAAAATGTAGACAGCACAAAAAAATTAGCTATTATACATGATGAAGATGCAAAACAAGGTGAGTATGAGCTGGACATAGAGAATACTGATAAGGTGGAAACTGGAACATGGAGTTGGAATGATGATGGTTACATTTCCTTGTATCAGGATGATGAAGTTATTGCAAATCTTGTATATAAGGATGGTAAATATTTTTTCTCTGATGCCAATGTTGAAATTCAAAAACTTAAAAGGATATCTGAAACGGCAATAGTAAAATAATTGAATTAGATTAAAAAAGTTATGGTTACAGGAGAGCATAATGAGTTCTTTTCAGATAAAAATAATAGCACTTATATTGATGACTATAGATCACGTTGGGGAGTTTTTATTTCCCCAATGTTATCTATTAGAGTACATTGGGCGGTTATCCGCTCCGTTATTTTTATATATTTTGTGCTGGAGCATAGATTATACGAGAAGTAGAAAAAAATTCCTTGTCAGAACATATGCCGCATCAGTGCTAATGGATGCCATATGGATAATTTTAGGCAAAGCCGGTATATATGCAGAAACATATAATAATGTATTTTCTACATTTTTTGTTGTAATAGCAGTAATAATGATTTTGGAAAATAAGTCTCTGAATAAATTAACCAAGGTTTGTATTATTTTGGGATGGCAGATAGCGGGATTTTTATTGTATTTTATGATAATTGATCCATTGCTTATAAATGCAAAACAGCAGACACTAATGCTGGTACTTCATTCGCTTGGAGTAGTGAGCTATTCGGAAG
>CAVABC010000120.1:0-8238 GCA_963586665.1 Acutalibacteraceae bacterium | reverse complement strand
CATTAATGTTGTAAATGAAGCAAGTAAGAAATAAACAATTCCTCTTATAATATATACAAGTAGTAAAAAGGCAAGCAGTGTAATTCCCAGACCAATTTCCGGCTCATATATGCGATTTACACGATGCATCATTTCATCTGCTGTAAGGATATTGCCATATCCGTATATAGAGGGAATAATACTAATAATGAATATAATTATTGAGAATAATATCGTACACCGAAGCTTTACTTTTAAAAATACCTCATTTCCGTTTTTAGCAGTTTGCACCAACAATTTTATTTTATTTTCATCCTTAGCTCCATATAACCCTGAAATTAACATTATAAGAGCTATCGAAGTTCCCATAAAAATCAGGATGTCACTTCGGTATTTTTTTATTATAGATTTAAGATTCATCTCATCTATTAAATAATTATCACCGTCTTCTGAAACTGCTTTATCATATTGTAAACTCAATCTTTCAAATGCTTTCTTTCTATTTTCAAGCTCGCTTTCCACTTCTAATGCTACGGAGTTCTCTGATGTTTCTTTTGCAGCATCTATCTGATTTTCCACACTTTGTATGTACTGTTTTTCTTTTTCTATGTATGCTTCTGTTTCATCATCAATCCTGCCATGTATATTCGAAAGATACATGTGATATATTGCCTCATATGCAGTCTGATATGTGCTGTCAGGCATATATGACTTGAATGATCCGATAATTCCTACACACATAATCAACAATATAATCCATTTTTTTTGTAAAATTAACAGCTTATAGACTTCATTTATATACATATTTTCAGCATGAAGAAGCTTTGAAAATAATCCTCTGATCTCTTCTTTGATTTTCTGAAAATATATTTTTATTTCTGAGACATATTTTACGCGAAAAATACATATCCCTATTACCATAAGTAAGCATATGGACACCAGAAGTGTTATAAATGATACAGGATTCTTATCTATGGGAACACCAAATATATTTAAATTTTCATAACTACCAATAATTTTTTTCATGTCCCATAGATAAAATACATTTATCGGTGAATTATCCGATTTTAAAAACTCAACTCCAAAAAAACATATAGGCAGTACATTTTCCAGCAATCTGCTATTAATTGTAATTCCAAAGAAAAATATCACACAGCCTATTGCAACAGCAATAACCATATGGCTTAGGATAGCGAGTATCATCGCTTCACTCATTGATAATCTGTATGGACAATCCCTGAATATCTGCAGGCTTTGTACTGTGCTGTTCATATTCCCCATTGAATACATAATAGAATCAAGTCCAATTACTATTGTCTCCTGAATCACAGTAAACATAACAATGAGGATAATAAACGCGAGCCATTTAGATAAGATCATTTTACATCTGCCGTTTTTTGTTGACCGCAAAATATTTATCATTCCACTTTTACGTTCAGAAACATATATGTATTCCAAACAAACAAAAGCAAACGCTATACAGAAATATATACCATATGTAAAATCAGCATATCTCTCCACGCCCCAATTTAGTTCATCATCTATTACAATATCAGACAGTTTCCCATAATCAGACACCATTTTATTGACATTACGCTTATAAAAATCATCACTTTTATCGTCCAATGCCGATATGAGGAGCTTTCCTCTCTCATCCATCTCATCTATAAATGTTGCATATGTTTCTATGTACCTGCTCTGTTCATTATTTCTGTATTCAACATATGCCTCATTTTTTTCACCGAGACAGTATATTATTGTCATGATTTCAACAAGTATAATAATTGCAACAATGACAATAAACATTTTATCTCTTATTATTTTCTTTATTTCTCCCCGTACCAATTATATTCTCCCATCTTGTACAGTTTATGTAACTACTCCGTACCTTCATAGCTGTGCCGCAACAACTGTAACAATTACCACACTATATTGTTCAATTCTCCAAATTTCCGCTCAGCAACTGTTTCAGGAGTTATCTTTTCCCCATTACATTTCAAGATATCATCAAATTTTATTTCCTTTACATACCATGTAGTATCATCCTGTGTCACATCAACAGAAATACCATCTGGACCAAATCCAGAAAATGTTCCCACGGAATTCAATTCATATTCAAAATTCGATATTTTCTGACCTTCTGATGAATAGATTTCCACATTGCATGAATTCATGTTATCCTGTTCAAAATATTGAATATCGGCATCATCTATTATGACATAATCATTATATGTTTTAATTCCAGAGTCTTGCGCTACTCCTTCAAGCCACATCTCTACTTTTTGTGTATCGTAGTCCATGCTGTAAATATCTGTTTTATATTCCGGATCCTGCATATTATCATATTTCTTGATAAGCATTTTATCGTCCAGGAAAGCTATGCATCCAATGGCATCCGTATCACTCTGCTTATCTGGTGTTTCAATTTCTGATATTTTACCAGCATCACAATCATAAATATAATATTTCCCCCGAATAGCCTGCAACCATGATTCATTGTCAGTCATCTCAAAATCCTTGCTGATACATGTTGTCGAAAACACTAATTTATCTTTATATGCCTGAAGCTGTCCAAATGCCTGAAGGTTAGTGTCTGTATCTGTTTCAAAAATAGTTTTCGCATTCTTCTCTTTCATAGAAGCCCCCATATCTATCTGCATAAGGGTTGCCTTTGAATATACGTCTTCGCCTTCATAATAGTATTCTTCTATCTCATAATATAACTTTCCCTTGTGGATCAACCAACTTACGATTCTCTTATCATTAGCAATTGCATAAATTTTCTTTTTAGATGAGCCATTTTTGCTGATATAATAAATATTTGATCCAAGACAATAATATATATTGCCTTCATAGTACTGGATATACTTATATCCTGAATCATTTTCCGCCTCCTCATTACCCATGCTTCTATTTATAAATGCATTACAATCCTCACATTTTGTTTTATCTGTTTCCATATCATGAAGACAATTAGCCTTATCACACAATGGTGTTAGTATACCAGTCTTATCATTATAGTAGTATATATAATTGTTCAATAAAATATATTGTCCATTTCCGTCTGACTGATACTTCTTCCACGATACTGTATTCGTCGTATATGAATACTGATCATCTGTATTAAAATCATATTCATCGCTATAATTTTGCTGCCTCGTGCAGCCTATTAACGTAGTACCCATGATAAATATCAGCGTTATTGCCCAAAAGATTCGTTTCATAATCTCCCCCCATTATTCAAATCAACTCCAATAAAGGGGCATGTTAGACCAGCCCCTTTATTGTGCAATTATGTATTGTTATTTTACCAAGTTGTTCCGGTTTTTGTGTTATTTTCCCATGTATAAGCACCTGATTTTACATAATGCCATCCAGTACCACCATACACATTACCCGTATCATTGTTTCTTGCTATTGCAGACACACCTCCACCACTGGATGAATTCGAAGCTTCTCTTGTATACTGCTTTCCACCTGATTTATAGTATACCTTGGCTTTAACTTTTAAGGTTCCCCCACTTCCATATATAGTCTTGGCTATAACTCCGTTACTTGCCCCACCAGAAGCATATACATATGATACAGATCCTGAACAGGTTCTTCCACTGATGCTTCCAGAGACACTAGATGCTGCCTGCACCGGTATAGTAGTAATAGTAGTTGTAATTGCCATTGCCAATAGAAAAATAAATTTAAATTTCTTCATAGTCTTCTCCTTTTCCTTGATAATATTGTTTACTTGTAATTATATAGACGTCTATAGAATTATTATATATGTCAAATCTAAAGAATCAAATTAAGAATTCTAAAGAAATCTAAAGAAATCTTTATTTTTCTAGAATCCCTATTTTCTTAGTTAAAGACCGAGTGATCCGTATATGATATATGCTCCGAAAATGACTCTCCTCTATCATCTGTCACAGTTACATTTCCAACACATATAACATCATTTTCTGAGTCATCATCTCCCTCAACTACATCCTGCGAATAAACCGCTGTTTTGACATCATACCCCTTTATCTCTTCCGGATTTACGTCAAAAAGCACTTTCATTATCTCTTCAGATTCATCAGTATGTTTAACTGTAATGATTTCCATTGTGACTGTAAGCTGATTATCAAGCTCTATCCGGCTTGTATACAAGCCATAACTATAATTTTCAGTAGGGCTTACGCCGTACCTTTCAGCCTCATCTGATGTCAGGATCTTCTGCGATGTATCAGAAGCTGTTATTTTGTCTCTTATCACAACACTGCTGCCCACGTTAAAAATTATAAAAATGGTCAATATTACTGCAAATAAAACAACTATGCCGCCTGTTATGTATAAAGCTTTTCTTTTTGCCATACCTGCTCCCTCCATCAATAAATCATTTCCTTCATTATAGCATATCTTTTAATCTTTTCACCCTGCTTTTAATAACTTTCTGTTCGGAAACTCAGAGATTTCCAGCATTGGTGCTTTTTCCTGCATCGCCTCTTTTGTACAGCCCTCAGTCCTTGTAATGGGATAAGGCAGCTCAAATTCCATGCTCGTTCCCTTTCGGAGTGAAAATGATGTTCCCGGCATATCAGGGTACATTGTGCAAAAAACATTCTCACTTACAAGTGCCATATAATTATCGCCTGTGAGACTATAACGATCCAGCATCAGTCCGCCTTCCTCTCCAAGGTCGCAGTCTTTATTATAAATACGAACCTTTAACAGACAATAAAAAGGAGTATTTTTTACTGTTGCTTCATCTGCCTGTCCCATATTATAACGCTCATAAAGTTCTTTTGTATCTACTACCTCATAGCCCAGAACCTGTACAGCATATCCGTTGATACACTCTTCAACAGTATCCACATAATCATTTCCAAAATCTACAGTTTCTCCCACATCATATATGTATGTCGGTACTTTATCAGCATTTTTATTAACCACAATAACACGAACTGTAAATAAAACGAGAAAGATCAATCCACAAACAAGAAGCACTCTATTTCTCACCCGCATATCCTGCCCTCCTTAAGTTTTACGATTTCATCAGATAATTCCTCCAATGTCTGCATATCATGACATGAAATGATCACAAGTGCTCCACGTTCTTTCTGTTTTCTCACAACTGATTTAACCATTTCCTTTCCATCATCATCCAGAGCATTTGTCGGCTCATCTAATACTACGATATCAGGATTTCCAAGAACTGCTGCCGCAATCCCCAGTCTCTGTTTCATTCCAAGTGAATATTTTTTATATTTTTTCTTTCCTGCCAGTCCGAGTCCTACGTCCTCAATTAATCCACATATTTCATTCTCCACGCTCTTTTTATCCGCATTACTATCCACTTTTGCAAGAAACTTTAAATTATCCGGTCCTGAATACATATCCAGAAACGCAGGATTTTCCAGTAAAAATCCAATACTCTCCGGAAAATCTATATCTTTTCCAAGTTCTTTGCCATCAATACACACTTTGCCGCTCGTTGGACGTATCAATCCAATAAGAGCTCTCATAAGCATAGTCTTTCCCGAGCCGTTTATTCCTTGAAATCCATATACTTTTCCTGATGACATATCCAGATTTATGTCTTCAAGCACTACACTTTTATTGATTGTTTTACAAAGTTTTTCTACCTCTATATGTGCCATTCTAGTTTTCCTCCTGAATAATGTTATACTTTTTAAACCTTATCACACCCACTATAACTGTTATAAATATTATTAAACACATAACAGGGATTCCAACTTTGCAGTCTATACCATCCTCATTTATCCACGAATGCCTTATCAGCATTGCATAATTTCCAATAACAAACATGCTTTGAAAATATGCTGACAGCAGCAAAACCATGCACATTACCATAAAACTGTATATCGGCTTAAGCCACAGTCCCAGTGCCATTTGTATCTGACATATTGCTACAGATAACATAAAAACCATTACTATATCTCCAACCGGCATTATTGCATGCGGCTTAAGTGATGTATCTGCCCCCAGATCAAAAAGAACTGTCTGCATATCTGTATTTACCTGCAATCCGGACTTTATGCCGCTTATACTGCAAAAAGACAAAATTAATATAAAAATTATTCCGAAGAAAATAATATTGCAGAACAGATTCCATATACATTTTGACAGCCACCATTTCACACGGCTTTTTCCCTTTACAAGAATCTTATTTCCAAAACCGCATAAATTGTTCATGGGATAACTCAGAGTCACAAAAAGTATCATTACAAAAAGCAGCATCCATATCACAGGGAATTGAAATACATTTTCCACAGACAATTCATATTTTTCCATGCCACCGAAATTGTATAAAAGAACATCTCCCATATGCTTTTGTGTACTTATACCATACTGCGCATACGAATTCATTTTCTGCCACAGCATAAACAGTACAGCCGTTTCAAATACAATCGGAAACAATAATAATTTCAGGTTTTTTATGCAGCCATTTTTTATGTCATAACATAACATTTTCCACATTTTCATATATGCATCCTCTCATTACATCTTTTTTATGCATCAAAACCACATTAACTACTATTGTTATAACAGCCATTGACATAGCCATTAAAACTATTATCCAAAGTTTTGACGGATATCCGGTCTGTACACATTTGGTAAAATAAAACGGTGATAATTGATAATTTTCTGCCCCCGGAGTATTTGAAAACAACATATCATTAAGTACATTTAATACCATGCAGACAACAAAGGGAAAAATACAATTAACCCATTTATATTTTATAAATTGTGCAGACAACATTGTAATGCATGCCAAAACTCCACAAAACATAAAATCTACCAGCATATATACCGCTACATAAGCAAATGGCTGCGTATAATATAGGTTTGAAAATAGAGAATTTCCAAAAACACCATACATAGTGTCGTATGTAGGAACAGGTGTTATTGCCGGAATAAAAAGCGCAGTCAGCATAAAATTGATGATAAGCGGTACTACCATTGCAAGACCACCGGCAATGAATGTTGCCAGATATTTTGCTGTCAGATAGCTTTTCTTTCCTGCTCTTACCAGCATCTGACGCATATATCCGCTGTTTTTTTCTCCACAAAATGACCAGCCATACGGCAATGCTATAAGCAGTGGAAACACAAAAAAGTATAGTGATGACCCCAGCGAAAAGCCTTCACCACCAATCCAGTGATTAAATAGCGTAAATCCCTCATAACAAGGATTGATACCATCATATATCTGACTGTTGTATACAAGATTTACATTATAAACCAGTCCTACTATGCCGATCATAGTTCCTATGATTATGGATATAACAAAATATCTCGTCTTAATCGCCTTACTAAGCTCAATTTGTAATACATTTTTCATATGCTACTCCAATCCGGGATCTATAAACTGCCTGTACTCTTCATCACCATTAAAGTTCACCGACAGATAAAGTTTGCTTAAGTCCATATTATCAATCTGCAGCAATGCTGGATCTACACAGAATCCAATACTCGCATTAAGTGTCTGTCCCTGCACCAGTGTATAATCATATATTCCATGCTCATTATCCTTTGCATTCGAAAAATAAACCGGATTCCCTAAAAGCTGGCATACACCATTAATTTCATATACCAGTGAAATATCCCCTACAGTGCATATTTCATCCTCAATATTTTTTACAGATATATCACAAAACAGAAACTTTCCGCAAGCCACCTCATCTTTTTTCAGAACCGCTGGCTTTTGGGGATCAGCTCCCATATAATAATCGGTTTCTATAATTTTATCCTGCACACCATCAATTTCAGACGCAGTATCATATATTTTTACACTATTTACAATATAACTTTTGGCAACATATTCTCTATTTGTGCCATAATCCACGTTTTTCACCTGAATTTCATCTCCGATACTATAAATATCACTATCATTATCTATAACTATATCCTCAACTTCAGGTATATCGCTTTCATCACCTTTACCCAGATTGCTGTAACTCTGTTTTTGATTTGACGAACAACCTGAAAATATGGTTACAAACACTGAAATTGCCATGATTACAGTAAATAATTTTTTCTTCTCCATAAATTCTCCTACTTATAATTAAATATAATCTTTTCTTTCAGACACAAAGTACTCTTTATCCAAACATAGTTTAGTTATGATATAATGTCCCCAGCAAAATTCTGATGCCTGCGGTGCAACTATTTCTGCTAATCGGCATAACAAATTCTTTTCTTTTGTCTGCCGTTTCTTGTGTTCCATCAAATTTTCATACCTCCTCCTTCGTATTATGC
>CAVABC010000119.1:0-8255 GCA_963586665.1 Acutalibacteraceae bacterium | reverse complement strand
AATGGGACCTACAGGGCTCGAACCTGTGACCCTCTGCTTGTAAGGCAGATGCTCTCCCAGCTGAGCTAAGATCCCATGTCACATTGTGTCGTTTGTCTTTGTTTCGTCAACCGACTTGATTATTATATACAGACGACAACTAATTGTCAACACCTTTTTTATATTTTTTTATTCAGCCAGAAGTCTCTCCACAAGTTTTACACACTCTGCCGCATCTTTTGAATATCCGTCAGCTCCTATCTCATCCGCAAAGCTCTGCGTGATGCACGCGCCTCCGATAACCACTTTGCTGTTGCAGCCCTTTTCCTTACAAAGTTCTACCACATCCTTCATGCGCATCATGGTCGTTGTCATGAGAGCCGACAGTCCGATAACTGCCGCGTTTGTCTCTATGGCTTTGTTTACAACATCCTCACACGGCACATCTTTTCCCATGTCGATCACGTTGTAGCCATAGTTTTTGAGCATGAGCGAGACAAGGTTCTTTCCTATATCATGGATATCGCCCTCCACTGTTGCGATCACGATAGTCGGCATGTCTGCTCCGGTGTCCTTTTTCTCCAGAAGAGGCTCAAGATAATCAATCGCCATCTTCATGGTGTTCGCGCTTCCGATAAGCTGTGGCAGAAAATATTTCTTCTGATTAAAAAGCTCACCTACTTCATTTATGGCAGGAATAAGACTGCCGTTTATGATCTCATCAGGCTTTGATCCTGCATCGAGTATTTTCTTTACTTCATCTATGACGCTTCCCTTGTTTCCTTTTAGAACTGCCTGAAATACGTTGTCCCCTGCTCCGGGCTTCGATCCGCCTGAGGCCGCACCGGCATCACCGTCAGTCTGTTTTTTTACAACAACAGTCTCATACTGTGCTTTCTGCTCAGCCAGCATGCTCATGCGCTCTATGTATGCGATATCACTGTCAGGTCTGTCAAGCAGCATATCCGATGCAAAAGCTGCGTTCATGAGAAGCTCCTGCGACGGATTGGAAATAGCCATGGTAAGACCCTTGCATATAGCCATGGTGAGGAATGCCGTGTTTACAAACATACGCTCCGGCAGTCCAAAGGAGATATTTGAAAGTCCGCATATGGTTGGAAGTTTTTTCTCATCTTTGCAGTAAGCTATTGTCTCGTAGCACTCTATAGCAGCCTTCGGATTGGCTCCTATCGTGGCAACAAGTCCGTCCACAACGATATCCTCATGAGCCATTCCAAGCTCGAGTGCCTTATCGTAGATAGTGTTGATGATCTGCTTTTTCTCCTCGACATCCTTCGGAAGTCCCTCATCCGAAAGTGGAAGCAGTATAAACATAGCTCCGTATTTTGCAGCTATAGGGAGCAGCTTTTGCATTTTCTCTGTCTCTAATGATATCGAATTGATAAGTGCTCGTCCCGGATAGATCTTAAGAGCCGCCTCTATGACCTCAACATAGCTTGAATCGATACAAAGTGGACAGTCAACTGTGGATGAAACCTCGTAAATGACTGATTTCATCATCTCTTTTTCATCTATACCGTTCATTCCCATATTGATATCGAGGATCTTTGCTCCGTTTTTCTCCTGATCCATAGCCATCTGGCGCACCAGATCAAGCTTCCCCTCGCGAAGCTCTGCCTGAAGCTTTTTCTTTCCGGTAGGATTGATACGCTCTCCTACTACTATAAAGTTGCCGTTTATATCTATCTCAACGTTTTTGCGCTCCGATGCAAGTACTCTCCTGTGGCTTGCAAGCGGCTTATGCACAGGCATACTTTTTACAGTCTCTGTAAGCACTCTGATGTGCTCAGGGGTGGTACCGCAGCAGCCACCGACTATAGATGCACCTGCTTTTACAAGCCCGGTCATTGCCTCGGCAAAAAGCTCAGGTGTCATCTTGTATACAGTCTGTCCATCCTCAAGCTCTGGAAGCCCGGCATTTGGCTTTGCGATAAGCGGCACTGTAGAGTATTCTGCCATCTTTTCCACGAGTCCTACCATCTCTGCTGGTCCTGTAGAGCAGTTTACACCTATGGCATCCACTCCGAGCGACTGCAATACGACAACAGCAGTCTCAGGCGGTGTGCCAAAAAGTGTCCTGCCATCCTCATTAAAGGTAAGTGTCACCATGATCGGCAGATCACTCACTTCCTTTATCGCAAGAACTGCCGCCCTGCACTCCTGCAGGCTCATCATGGTCTCGACAACAAATACATCCACTCCTGCCTCATCAAGAATTTTTGCCTGTTCCTTGTATACATCAACAAGTTCCTCAAACATCAGCTCACCGAGTGGGAAAAGCTGCTGTCCTGTCATGGTCATATCTCCTGCCACAAGTGCTTTTCCGTCTACTGCCTGTTTTGAAAGTCCTACAAGTGTACTGTTTATCTCCACGATGCGGTCCTGCAAGCCGTACTCTGCCAGCTTTATCCTGTTTCCTGTAAAAGTGGATGCATAGACGATATTCGTTCCTGCCTTAACATATGCCCTTTGCAGATCAACGATCACATCAGGATGCTCCATAACCCATTCCTCCGGGCAGACACCAACCGGCATGCCCACAGACATAAGATTAGTTCCTGTCGCACCATCGAGGATCACTATGTTTTTACTTATATATTCTCTGAATTCCTGTTTTGTCATATTGTTTCCTTTTTAGTTATTTTTACAACTATTTGAAATATTATTATTTTCGTATATAATTAAGCATGTAGCTGATTTGACTTCGATAAAACTTTTTATCATAGTAAATCAATAGTTACACTATAACATAAAATGCATATATTTCAACCAAAAAGAAAGGAACAAGCATGAAACTTATCGCTTTAGATCTCGACGGAACTCTTTTCAACAACCAAAGCCAAATTTCCGACGAGAATATAAAAACAATATCAAAAGCCACCGCAGCCGGGATAAACGTGGTAATCTCAACCGGACGCCCATTCTGTGGTCTGCCTTTTGAGGCAATAAAAGGCACAGGCATAAAATATGCCATAACCGCAAATGGAAGTGCCATCTATGAAATCGGGACAGGCAAATGTCTCTATGAAAACTGTCTTGATGACGAGACAACTTTTTCCATCATCAATTACCTCATGGGTAAGCGCGTACATATGGATGCATTTATCTCAGGACAGGGCTACTCGCCTTACAAATGTCTCGATGATGCCAAAAGACTCCAGATGCCAGCTTCTTTAAAGGAATACATCATGACCACCCGAAAACGTGTGGATGATATCATAGATCTGATGCGTGAGAACAACAGTCATATGCAGAAAATGACTATAAATTTTCCTAAAGATGACGATGGGAATTTCTACTGCCGCGATGAGGTATTTGAATATCTCTCATCCCGCTCCGACATCACCGTGGTAAGTGGAGGCTACGGCAATCTCGAATACACCAAAGCCGGTGTCACAAAGGGTGTCGCACTCAAAAAGCTGGCTGAAATACTCGGTGTATCAATCGACGAGACAATGGCTGTAGGGGACACTGAAAACGATCTTTCCATCGTGCAGGCTGCACATATCGGTGTTGCCATGGGAAATGCCACCGATCAGCTAAAAGCTCATGCCGATTACGTAACGGATACTAACGAAAATGATGGTGTAGCCAAGGCTATCAGGCATTTCTGTGATATCTGATGCTTGTATACAATACCGCCTTGACTGTTTATCAGTTACGTAACATAATGTAGCCCAATAATATAGTTCACAATCACACAAAACACCTGTCATATGCTCATCTGAAAGCTCATATACTTTCTAAGACTACATATGGCAGGTGCTTTTTTTGAACGTAAAAAAATATTTATCCAATCCACTCATAACAGGAACCATCTTTCTGACTCTTGCCGGTACTACCAGCCGTTTCATGGGATTTTTCTTCAGGATATTCCTAAACGAGATCATGGGAACGACAGGACTCGGGCTTTACCAGCTTGTACTGCCTCTCATGTCGATCTGTCTGTCGCTCTGCTGTAACGGTTTCCAGACCGCCACATCAAAGCTTGTCGCAGAAAAGATAGAAAACAGACACAGCATCCTTGTTGCAGCCCTGCTCATGTCATCCGCAATCTCCATCTTTCTGACATTTATCATGTATACAAACGCCAATTTCATAAGCCTGCATATTTTAGGAGAATACAGATGTATACCGCTCGTACAGATGCTTTCGTTTTCCATACTGCCTGCCGCCATCCATTCCTGCATAAACGGCTATTACTATGGTCTAAAAAAGACCGTTGTTCCGGCTGTCACCCAGCTTTTGGAGCAGACTGCGCGCATAGGCGCATGCTACCTGATATATATGGTGCTATCCGGTGACAATAAAGTATTCTCGCCTACTCACTCCATCTGCGGACTCGTTGCCGAAGAGATCGTGGCTACGCTTTTTTCGGTGGCAACACTGCATAAGGATTTCTGCGAATTTTCCATCTCATATCAGAGATTAAAGGAAGCCTCCAAAAAGATAACTGTGCTGTTTATCCCGCTGTCTCTCAATTACATATTAATAAGTGTATCATCATCCATAGAAAATCTGCTCATTCCAAAGACCTTGCGAAGCTATGGTTTATCATCCTCAGAGGCGCTGGACATATTTGGCACGCTGACCGGTCTTACACTTCCGGTTCTGCTATTCCCCGGTGTATTGTGCAGCTGTGCGTGTGTACTTTTGCTTCCATCAATATCAGAAGCCAATGCAGCCGGAAAAAACAGCCGTGTGTCTGCCACGATATCAAGATCTGTCATTTTCGGACTTTGTTTTGGACTTACTTTTACTGCAATATTTTATTTTATGTCTGACTTTATAGGGGGCTTTTTGTTATCCTCAAAGATGTGCGGATACTTTCTTCGGCGTCTGTGCTGGCTTTGTCCTATGATGCATATAAGCGGAATGCTATGCAGTATCCTGCATGGTCTTGGCAAAGCAAAGCATGTGCTTCTGATAAACATACTGACCTGTTCCATAAGAATATCCATGATCGTGCTTCTCATTCCAAAAGCCGGAATAGATGCTTATCTGTGGTCTATGCTCGTATCTCATGTGTTTATGACTATTTCCGTGCTTGTGCTGCTTAAAAATGTGGGATGTGATGAAAATAAAGTATGTGCCTGACGCACACTTTTGCGCGCGAGCGGATAACATAGGAAGTTACAACGCAATTTCCTATATAAAAAATCCCGGCATATACCGGAAGCACTTGCCATGCATTCCCGATATATGCCGGATTATCCGATCGTAGCATACTCTCATATGCCCAATCGTAATTATTTTCTATGATTATACACGTGAAAGGTACTCACCTGTTCTTGTGTCGATCTTGATGACATCCTCTGTCTCAACGAAAAGTGGTACATATACTGTAGCACCTGTCTCAACTGTTGCAGGCTTTGTAGCACCTGTTGCTGTGTCACCCTTGAAACCTGGCTCTGTCTCTGTAACAGTAAGCTCAACGAAAAGTGGTGGCTCAACTGCAAATACATTTCCTTTGTGTGAGCAAACCTTGCACATCTCGTTCTCTTTTACGAACTTGAGAGAATCACCGACCTCTTCTCTTGGTAAGTCGATCTGGTCATATGTCTCAACGTCCATGAAATGATAGAAATCCTCATCTGAATAAAGATACTGCATATCCTTACGATCGATGTGTGCTGTAGGGCATTTCTCTGTTGGTCTGAATGTCTTCTCAACAACACCACCACTGATGATATTTTTTAACTTTGTACGTACAAATGCTGCACCTTTACCTGGTTTAACATGCTGAAATTCGATAATCTGATAGATGTTTCCCTCGTACTCGATAGTAACACCGTTTCTGAAATCTCCTGCTGAAATCATTAGTTACTTCCTCCTTCAATAGTGCGAGCCTAAGCTCTCTCATTCGTCCATTTTACAATAAAAGGCAATACATTTCAAGTATTATTTGTTTCTTGCCTCAATATCTGCTATCATTGCTATTCTTTTAGCGTGTCTGCCGCCCTCAAATTCAGCCTCAAGGTACGCTTTTACGATGTCTTTTGCAAGCTCCACACCGACAATTCTCTCACCAAAAGCGATGATATTTGCGTTATTGTGCTGCTTTACAAGACGAGCTGTAGCTGTATCTGAACATACTGCGGCACGGATGCCGTTTACCTTATTTGCTGCGATAGATATTCCTACACCTGTACCACAGATAAGGATACCGCAGTCAAACTCGCCTGAAGCTACTGCATTTGCCACTTTCTCTCCATACTCAGGATAATTGCAGCTCTCATTGGAATCTGTACCGAAGTTTGTCACCTCATGTCCAAGACTCTCCACATACTCCATAATTGTTTTCTTAAGTTCTACTGCTGCATGATCGTTTCCGATTGCGATTTTCATAATGTAATGTCCCTCCTGTATTACTGCTCATTTATTTTCGCTTTGTATGTCTCTTATAGCATGCAATGATCGGCTTTTCTAAATACCTTTTCAACACGATCTGTATCTCCTCATGCGGATCGATCGGTGCAACAAGTATCGACCTGATACCGGTCAGATTGGCACCTATGATATCGGTAAATATCTGATCTCCCACAAAAAGCGTATTGCCTGTATCTGTGCCAAGTATCTCCATAGCCCTGCGATAGCCTGATGGCTTCGGCTTGCCTGCCTTGTAGATGTATTTGATACCAACCTGTCCGGCAAAGCTCTTTACTCTTGGCTCTTTATTGTTTGAGAGCACCAGACACTCAAAACCCAGTTCTTTTAAATGTCTAAACAAAGCAATCGCCCGCTCATCAGCAGGCGAACCGTGGGTAACAAGAGTATTGTCAATATCAAAAATGACACCTCTGTAGCCCTCTTTATATAATTTGTCAAAATCTATGCTGTAAGTCGAGTCGATGTACTCACCCGGGTATAAAAAACTCATAACGTGAAATTCTCTGTCTCCCTGTCTGCCTGTAATGTCTGGGACTGCTGCGATACTGCTATGCTGTCACTGCTGCCGACAAAATACTGATACTGCTGGAGCATCTTATCCTTGTCAAGATCAGATACAGCCTTCTCCACATCAAGTGTATTGATATCGCTGTCAGCTCCCTTAAGCTCGTAGCTGGCTTTTGGATCATATGTGCCGGCATAATCGAGTGCCGAAAAGCTCTGTCTGGCTCTTGCATCATCCAGGCTTCCCTGATCATCCGATGCAGAAGCAAGCGCAGACTGCTGTGACTGTTTAGCCTGCATGATCTGGCTGTTGCGAAGCTCATTGATCTTTATGGAATTGTATGAATAAAAGCTTTCGCTTGGGCGAATACCTGAAATGTTCATACTCTTTTCCTCGGATAAAAATTCAAACTATACTGTAAATATCTTCAAACATTAATTGTGATCGAGCATCTTCTTAAGCTCTGTCATAAATGTATTAACGTCCTTGAACTCTCTGTATACCGATGCAAATCTGACATATGCTACTGCATCAAGATCCTTTAACCTGTCCATGATAAGCTCTCCGATGAGCGATGTAGGTACTTCCTTTTCCTCTCTGGCAAAGATTTCAACCTCTACCTCATCTACAAGCTTTGAAATAGTATCTGCTGAAATAGGTCTCTTGTGGCACGCTGAAAGCACACCCTTTTCTATCTTTGTACGGTCATACTGTTCTCTGTTGTTGTCCTTTTTGATCACTATAAGAGGTATCGTCTCCACCTTCTCATAAGTAGTAAACCGCTTGCCACAATCATCGCACAGTCTCCTGCGTCTGATGGAACTGTTGTCATCAGCCGGTCTGGAATCTATAACTCTCGTGTTGTCGCTACTACAAAATGGACACTTCATACTGTACCCTCCGCACTATATACTGTCATGCGCCTATATCTGCAAATGATCCTATACACACTTAAGTATATCTTTACTTAATTTTATTGTCAACAAAATAATTAATTCACTTTGCGACGCATATCTGATTCACATATGTTTACTAATATTATATCGGGTCCAATCTTAACTATCTTAACCCATGGAATGAAATATTCGTAATCTCTGCAAAAAAATCCCATATATTTTCCCGGTCCCGGCACTATTATCGCACATATCTTACCACATACCGGATCTATCTCAAGATCACACACATGTCCGATATATCTGCACTCTTCGACACTGACTACTTCTTTCTCGCACAAATCCAAAAAACGCATAAAACAGACCTCCTCGATCTATCCTATGCGTCTTTGTACCTTAATATGTGTATAAACATTTATATAATATTATATTTCAAATATTGTACCAGACATACACTTATTATATAT
>CAVABC010000118.1:0-8344 GCA_963586665.1 Acutalibacteraceae bacterium | reverse complement strand
TTTGATCAAAAGAAGGACATTCGTATGGATTATGGAAAATACAGCATGACGATAAAGGACTGGGGGATGGTGCTTTTAAAGAGCATTGCAGCCACAGTGATAATAGCATATCTGTTCTATGACAGCCCGGTAGTGTGTATTATATTTCCGATAGTGTTTTTGTATTTTAAAAGAGCTGTAAAACAGGAGGGAATAGAAAGGCAGAAACAGGAGCTGACGGAAGAATTTATGAATGTATTAAAAATATTAAGCGCAAATCTTCTGGCAGGCTATTCTGTGGAGAATTCATTGAAAGAGGCAGAAAGTGAGATACGCATGATGTATGGGGAAAATTCCCTGATGCTTTCGGAAATTGTGGATATGAACAGACAGATCGGGATGAACCAGACCTTTGAGACTGTGCTTGGCAATTTTGCGGCAAGAACAGGTATAGAGGATATTGAGAATTTTGCAGATATTTTCTCTTTTGCAAAAAGGAGCGGTGGAAAATTTGTAGACATCATAGAGTCTACGACTTATAGGATGTGGAGCAAATATGACACCGGCAGGCAGATAGATGTTGCCGTATCTGCAAAAAGGCTTGAGCAGAGGCTTATGAATTATATCCCTGTAGTGCTTCTGGCATTTCTAAAGATAGTATCCAAGGATTATATGTCTGCGTTGTACGGCAACATGATAGGTGTGATCTTCATGACCTTGTGTCTGGCGGCTTATGCCGTGGCAATAAAGCTGGCAGGCAGATTTTTAAGCATAGAGATATAAGGATATTATGTATTGGAAGATGGGACATATGGAAAGGACAGGGGATGAATGGAAAAAAGAACCTCAAAATAGCCGTTATGTGTGTACTTTTTCTAGTGCTGGCATTTGTCATGGATAGGACTTCGGATGGTATCTCAGATAATAAATTAAAAAGAAATGACACCGGACAGGGGGATGAGTCGGTTGAACTTCTGCTTAACGCTGATGGCCTTGAGAAAGATTATGGCTATCAGTTTGAGCTTAAAGAGGTGATACCGTCAAAGCAGCAGGCAGAGGAACTATTTGAACAGGCTAAAACGCAGATAGACGAGAGCTTTTGTGAAAAAGGTCAGGAAATGGAGCACGTAACAGGTCATGTGAACATGGAGGACAGCTATGTATCCGGAATAGTGGAAGCGGAATGGATGCTGAGTGACTATGAGATAGTGGATATAGAGGGAAATGTGCAGCAGGAGGCTTTTTCGGATAATAAATCGGAGGGAAGGCTTGTGGAGGCAAGCGTGGTGCTGACCTGCGGTGAATATAAACAGATGTATGATTTCTCGTTTGTCGCTTTTGCAGATGAACTGGATAACAGCGCAAGGCTCATAAAGGACATTGATACGCATATTCAGAACGAGATGGAGCAGAGCGGAACGGCAGAGCTTGTATTGCCGGATGAAGTAGACGGTGTAAAGCTTGAGTGGTCACAGAAAAAAAGCGGTCTTGTCGCAAAGATCGCTTTGCTGGAGGTCATAGTCATAGTTCTTCTTTTTTTGTCAAAGAAAGAAAAACAGAAGAACGAGCTAAAAGAGAAAAATGTGTGCATGCAGCTTGAATATCCAGAGATAGTGAGTAAAATGGCTGTTTTAATGGGTTCAGGAATGACTGTTGAACAGGCATGGAATAGAATTACCGCTCGCTATCTTGATAAGAGGCAAAAAGAAAACACTAAAAAGAAACCAGCATATGAGGAAATGCTTATCACGGAAAGAGAGATATCGGATGGCGAAATTGGAAGAAAAGCGTATGCAGGTTTTGCAGAAAGAGTAAATATCGAGTGTTATCAGCGGTTCATACGCATCATTTTGCAGAGTATACACAAAGGAAACAGGGGTGTATGTGAGATGTTGGAGAAGGAATCGGAGGATGCATTTAATGAAAGAAGGCTCTTGGCTCTGAAATTGGGCGAGGAGGCAGGAACTAAAATGCTGGTGCCGATGATGATAATGATGACGATAGTGATCGCAATAGTCATAGCACCCGCAGTTATTGATTTTAAGATGTAGAAAGGAAAAATTATGTTAGGATTTAAGAATTTTTTGATGGATGAAGACGGAGCAGGAGTAGTGGAAATGATACTTATTATCGTGGTTTTGATAGGTTTGGTGCTGATATTTAAGAGCCAGCTTACAACACTGGTAAACAATATCTTTAAGACGATAACAAAACAGGCTGGTAAAGTGTGAGAGGCAGTATAACGATATTTGCCACAATGCTGCTCATGATGATATCGCAGTTTTTGTTTACAGTGTTGGAAGCAGGGCGCAATATAGAGCTGACAAATATTGCAAAGATGAACTCGGAAGCTGTTGTGGAGTCTGTGTTTGCACAGTATTGCCGTCCGCTTTGGGATGAATATCATCTGCTGGCATATGATGCAGGGACGGATGCAGCAGGCAATGTAAACAGCAAAGAGATAGAGACATACATGAAAAATGTAACCACAGATAATTTTAAGGTAAGCACTGATACAGCAATAGCATCCGGTACAAGTATGGTAAGAATTTCGATGGATGAGGTGGATCCGCTAAAGTACGCGCTTATCACGGATGGCAATGGCGGTGTGTATGCAAAGGAAGTAGTCTCATATATGAAGGAAAATCTCGGATATGAGATTGCGAACAACCTCTACAGCCAATATCAGTCGATTAACGAAACCGTGTCTGATAGTCAGTATGATGACAACGGTATTGATAATGCACTTGGAACACTCGACAGTGCAAATTCGGCAAAACCATCGGTGGCGCGTTATTCCGCAAAGGGAACAAAATCCGGGAGTGTGGCAAAGAAAAATGATACTGCAACTGAAAATCCGCTTGTAAAGGTGCAGCAGGTCAAGGCTACAGGAGTACTCTCACAGGTGGTTGATGAGGGAAAAGTATCGGGAAACAGTATAGATACAGGGCAGCGTGTTTCTTCGAGATCACTTCATAAAGGTAATGCTGAGATTTCAGGTACGGATGACTGGTATGCAAAAATCCTCATGCAGCAGTATTTTCTGAGTTATATGTCCAATTATCTGTCATCCGGCAGTGGTCATGCCATGAACTATGAGGTTGAGTACATTATCGGTGGAAAGTCAACGGACAAGGACAATCTTCGGGCTGTGGTAACTGAAATACTGGTGATAAGAGAAGCCGCAAATATGGGATATCTCTTAAGTAATCCGGCAAAACAGGCAGAAGCACTTACTCTTGCGACTGCACTTGCAGGATGGACAGTTAATCCGGCAATAGTAGAGGCTGTCAAATGGGGGCTTCTATTTGGATGGGCGTATTGCGAAAGTGTGCTTGATGTAAGAGCATTGCTTGCCGGAGATAAAATTCCCATGATAAAAAGTGATGCCACCTGGACTTCAGGGCTTAGAAATATGGGAAATCTTCTATCCGGCAGTGTAAAGGCAAAAAGCAGTGATACAGGAATTGGTTACAAATCCTATCTTGGACTTTTACTGTTTACAAAAAGTACGGGCACAATGGCATACAGGGCGATGGATGTGCAGGAAGCAACCGTGCGGCAGATAGATGGCTATGACAATTTCAGAATGGATAACTGCATTTGTGAGATAAGTGCAGTTATCACGTATAAATATCATGGAATTTTTCTGTGTTTTGTAAATCTTCTAAACGGTGCCGATAATGAGTTTCAGATAAAAAATAAGGCACAATACTCATATTATGCAAAGTAAAACTTATAAACTACGACCTTAAAAGAAAGGCAGGTGTATGATGGTGTCTTTTGACATACTCTACTTCCTTAAAAGCAAACGTTTTAATGGAAAATACGCTCTCCCAGGCAACGGCATAGTCAAAAAGATACCCTCATGCATCTGCTTGAAAGGATCATATACGCTTGAAGCAGCGGTGATTTTTCCTCTGGTGGCAGGATTTTTTGTATCTATATTGTTCTTTTTCAGGGTTGTGCAGGTAGAAACACAGGTACGATCGGCTCTTTTTTATGCCGGCAGGATGAGTGCCCTAGCAAGCTGCGTCAATGATTCATCGGTTGTCACGGTGGCAACAGCAGAGGCGTTGTTTAGAAGCAAGGCGTCAGACTCTGAGCTTATAGATACCTATGTAAGCGGTGGAGTGTGGGGAATATCGCTGCTCGGCTCAAAAATGGATGGAGATGATGTGGTTCTTGAGGCAAAATACAAGATAAAACTTCCGATAAGCTTTTTCAGTGTGGATGGTATCTGGATAGAGGAGCACAGTAACAGCAGAAAGTGGACAGGTAAAAATCCAAATGAGCTTACAGATCCGTATGTGTTCTATACCGACTACGGAAGTGTGTATCATTTATCGGATCAGTGTAATTATCTGGATCTTAGCATAAAAAGCGTAAAATGGGCGGAAGTTGGCAGATACAGGAATAAAAATGGCGGTAAATACAGCGCGTGTTACTGTACAGCGGAGAAAAAGACGGAGGCTTCTACTGTTTTTATAACCGATTATGGCACGCAGTATCATGGAAAACTCGGCTGTAGTGACCTAAAGAGAACCGTACATATGGTACATCTGTCAGAGATTGGCAATAAGTCATTGTGCAGTAAATGTGGAGGATAACAAGTGCTTGGGATGAGATAGCGGAGAAATATAGGAAGAGGGCTGATGGAAATGATAGAACTTGTGATTTTACTTGGAATAATAAGTATTATAGACATTGCAACCCAAAAAATCCCTGTAGTCGTGCTGGTTTTTATGGCGGCTGTGGGAGTGGTCTGCACTTTTACTTCCGGTAAAACAATGGGAAGTGTTGCGATCGCTGTAGTTCCGGGGATAGTGCTTCTGGCAGCGGCTTTTGTGACAAAACAACAGATCGGGTATGGAGATGCCGTGGTAATAATACTCATGGGATTGTTTGTAACTGCGGATATCATATGCAGTGCGCTTGTGATGGGACTGTCGATAGCAGGAATTCTTTCCGTGATAATGATCGCATTTAAGAGATCAAATTTGAAAAAACAGATTGCTTTTACCCCGTTTTTGTTGCTGGGATATGGGCTGACAGGAGTGTTTTTATGATGAGAAATTTATTAAATAAGGATTTATTTTATGGATTAAACGGCAGTTATATAGTAGAAGGCTCGATTCTCATACCAATATTCATATTTATGCTCGCACTTGTGATGAGGATGGGACTCGTATTGTATCAGGAGATGAAATCGGATACGTCTTATGAGGCTGCGACAGACATATGGCTGGTGGATGACTTCTATAATTATCAGGTTGTGAAAGAGGTAGTAGATGAATTGCAATGAAATAGTATACGAAAGAAAGATGACAGGAAGCTTTATGAAATTGCGCTGTGATGGAGTAAAGCCATTGGATGAAAAAATATTACTAAAGAATAATATTCCGGGATTTTTATCCATGGAAAAGTGTTATGTGAATAATGAAGGACAGTACTGGTATGATATATCAGGAGTGCAGTCTCTTGAGATGAGGTGCCAGTACAATGATATAAAGCTGGAATTTCTTGAGAAGCTTGTGGTAAGCATATGTGACAAAATGGAGCTGTTGGAAAATCATCTTGTAGGCACCGAATGTCTGATACTCGAACCGCAGCTTATCTATATAAATCAGGCAGAGGAAATATATTTTACGGCATATCCGGCAGAGATGAAGACTATGTATACAACATTTCAGCATCTGATGGAATTTATGCTGACGAAACTCGATCACAGTGATGCCGAGGCAATACATATCGCATACGGAATATATGAGAAAACCCTAAATGGCAATTACAGCATATCAGATATCAGAAATGCGATAATAGAAGAGCGGCAGAAAAAGGCAGCAGAGAAGTCTGTGGATGAGGTTATAGCACCGATCTCACAGCCGAAGGTGGAACTTGAAGAGCATATTGTGGAAGAAAAATCAGGTATTTATGACAGGATACGCATATATCTTCAGGAGCATCTGGATATAAAGCTGCCGGAGCTTAAAAGAAGTAATATCAATAGCATAAATAATAAGGCAGGAACAAGATCGGCAGATAAAGATGTAAAAAAACAGGAAGCATCAGAGAAAAATGAAAAGATAAGGAAATTTAAAGAAATAGATTTTAAAGAAAAACGCAGAAAGAAAAAGACGGTGGATGTGGAGGATATGATAGTCCGTCCTACAGCAGAGCCGGAGCCTCAAAGGCAGATCCATCCGACGGTATGCCTTAGTGACTACAGGGAGCATCCACAGGGTATGCTTTTGTATGAGGGAATGGAAAAGCACAATAATATCATCATAGAAAAGGACTTTACCCGTATCGGGCAGGGGGAGGATGTGGATGCTGTCATAAGCAAGGACACCATAAGCCATTTTCATGCTGTGATAAACAGGGAAAATAAAGAATTCTTTCTGGAGGATCTCAACTCTACAAACGGTACATTTGTAAATGATGAGGTGCTTGCATACAAGGAGAGAAAGCAGTTAAAGTCGAATGATATAATACGTTTTGCCGATGTGAAGTTCCGGTTTGTGTGAGTAAAATGCTGGCTGTTTTGTATTGTAAATATGTGTGCTACGTGTTTTAATGATATAGTGTATGCGGTATGAAATGAAATATCATATCAATATTACATTTAATTAAAGAACATTAAATTATATTATATTAAATCACATGCTCATGCAATAAATTGAACAACAAACCGGGGAGAAAAATGGACTCACATATGGACTCATATAACAGCAGCAAATATATAAATAATAAATATCAAAACGATAAATCATATGTCACAATAGACATAATTGCAGTAAATGTAATAGTTTATGCGATCATGACTATATTTGGCAATACTCTTGACGCAGAGTATATGGCAGAACACGGAGCAATGTATCCGGAGTATGTATCTAATGGCGGAGAGTACTGGAGATTTTTTACATCAATGTTTATGCACTTTGGACTTATGCACATCTTAAATAATATGGTCATGCTCGGTGCTGCCGGTCAGATGGTGGAAAAGGCGATGGGACATGTGAAGTTTCTTATTACATATCTGTTTGCCGGAATTTGCGGAAGTATTTTATCATACATCATTATGCTTAAAAATCAGGACTATGCGGTATCAGCAGGCGCATCCGGAGCAATATTTGGACTCGTGGGTGCTCTTGTGTGGGTAGTCATAGCTAACAGAGGTCTTTACGAGGGGATAAGTAAGCAGCAGATCATCCTGATGGTAGTCCTTATGGTGTATTGCGGAGTATCGACATCGGGTGTGGATAATTGGGATCATCTTGGCGGACTTATCGGCGGATTTCTCATTTCAATTGTTTTATACAGGAAAAAGCGATATAATAAATCTGATACAACTCTATAATAGGAGAATGCGATAATGAAAATAAATATCTACTATGGTGGAAGAGGTCTGCTTGATGATCCTACGCTTTATGTAATAGGCAAGATGGAGAATGTACTTCGCGAGCTTCGTGTAAAGGTCGAGCGATACAATATATATGAGCACAAAAATGAGATAGCAACACTTCCACAGACATTTAAGGATGTGGACGGTATCATACTTGCGACTACAGTCGAGTGGCTTGGTATCGGTGGTTATATGCAGCAGTTTCTGGATGCGTGCTGGCTTTATGGAGATAAGGAAAAGATCAGCCAGACGTATATGCAGCCTATAGTCATGTCTACTACATACGGTGAGCGTGAAGGTGAAACTACACTTTCAAATGCATGGGAAATTCTTGGAGGTCTGCCTTGTCCGGGACTTTGCGGCTATGTGGAGGATATATCTACATTTGAGCTGAATAAAGAATACAATCTCATAATAGAAAAGAGAGCTGAGAACCTTTACAGGACTATCTCCCAGAAGATAAAGAGTCTGCCGACCAGCAATCAGGCAGTAAAGCAGAGCGTCTTAAGGACTCAGCAGCTTAATCTCACACCGCAGGAGAGCGAACAGCTTTCAAAATATGTATCGGATGATTCATATGTAAAACAGCAGAAAGAGGATATTGAGGAGCTTGCTACAATGTTCAAGGATATGCTTGGACATCAGGAGTCATCTGAGGATATGCCTTACACAAAGGAATTTGAGGCGCATTTTATACCGCTTGCAGATTTTAAGGCGGCATATTCATTTATGATAGAGGGGATGAAGAAACCTCTTTACATAAAGGTGGATCAGGACAAGCTTGATATACATTATGGAGAGGAAGAACTGATAGATGTGTACGCAAAGCTTTCAAAGAACGTTATGGAATCAATAATTGACGGACACATGACATTCCAGAGAGCATTTATGACAGGTGAGATGACTGCGAAGGGCAATTTCAAGACACTGCGTATGTTAGATCAGATATTTCCGTTCTAG
>CAVABC010000117.1:0-8435 GCA_963586665.1 Acutalibacteraceae bacterium | reverse complement strand
ACATCGAATTGCATGCGAGCATGCATCGATGATACCTTTTGACCCTTTAATCATAACATAATCTTAAAAAGGAAGAAAAATACATAAATATTCGATCAACCCAATAATAATAACATAAAGATCTATTAATAAATATGTCATTAATAAAATCTATAACTATAATAAATACGTAAATTAATGTAAATTACCACCTCCTGATTATATCAAACCTTCAACTGTGAAGGTATAAAACAGTTACTAAAATTCTACTGGTCATACTGTAGTGGTAACTGTAATTCAAATTTCAGGGATAAAAAGTACAAATCCGCTGAATACTACTGGCATAAAATCAATAAACAACTGGTTTAAGACGTCATTTTTCATCGTGATATTTTATTCCTTTCTGATATCTTGTCCAGAGTGCCAAAATGGCAGGTATTGATGAGGAACGGATCCTCTAAAAAAGGAAAGTACACCACGGGATATTTAAAGCTGCAGTGGGATATTGTCTTTTTCTTTTCCACGAGATTGAACAATAGTTTAAGCTCATTTTTTTGATCAATTCCATTTGATTTGAAAAAATCAATGAAATTATTCAGAGCGTTTGCCGTCCATTTGCTGTATATACACACTGCAAGCCGCACATCACACCGCATGAATTCCTTTAAAGTATTTGTGTTTATGATGCCGAAATCAATTATCACACGCTCGTAATTCATGTTAAATATCTTTGTAAGTGTGGGCATGATCGCGTTAGGAAAGAAATCTACATTTTTATATGTAAATACTTTGTCATCAGGACCTGATGAAAGTCCACTGATCTCATGAGTGCCGTTTAGTTCCACATAAGCGGTTCTATACATGCACTTGTTGCTCATATAATTACACAGAGCAAGGCTGATATGTGTGGTACCTGCGTTGTGTTCATTGCCACAGACCCCAATTACCTGTGGTGCAGTATGGATTTTTTTAAATATCCTTTTAATCTTTCTGATGGTGATACTCCTCCTTTAAGATCAAGCAGTTTTAAAGTAATGGTTTCCTTTTGAACAGTATTTTTGAAAAAATCATCGTCAAACGGAAAATGATAGACATTGCAATCGAGTAGAGCTGCAATATCCGAGGCTTGCTTTTTACCACACATGTTACATATAACATTCAGAGGTGTTGTCATTTTTTGAAGGAAAGAATGATTATGGTAAATATCATTCAGATGCCAAAATCCGCCACTGCATACATATAGTATGAGATCTGAATCATAAATTTTCTCATTGCACGCATCAGTGCCAAGGTCATATATCAGTACTGCGTCTTTTGGAGCATCAAACTGTATACCTGCGTTGTAGTCGGGTATACCCTGAAAGTTTCTGTAATAAAAGTATCCGTTTTTTTGTGAAAAAATACTCAGGTCATCATGAACACCACGGAGAATTCCGTGATCTGCGCAGTCGATAAAGATAGCGCGATAACCGAGAGCGTTGAGTTCACAGGTTATGGATGCTGCTATGTGAGTAGTCCCGCAGCCTCTGTGACTGCCTAAAACTGCTATTTTTTTAATGAGATGTGGCTGACCATTAAATTCTTTAATGTCTTTTAAATCATGATAAAGCTCTGCTATAGTAGGATAGCGTAAAGCCGGATCATGGGATGTTGCTTTTTGGATAATATGTTGGAACTTATGGGAAAAGTTATTGGGGGTAAAGGTCAATATATATTGCAGAAGTTGGCCTAAGCTGTAAATATCTGCCACCGCGGTAATTGTGTCCTCCGAGAAGCTTTCAGGGGCAGAAAATTCGGTATTCCCATAGTGATTGAAGTTATTTCCTGTTTTGGAAACATATGATGAGGCTCCAAAATCAATAAGTTTGATCTGATTTTGGCATACTATAATATGCTCCGGTTTTAAATCCCTGTATATGACAGGAACTGGTGTTTGTGAGTGAAGATAAATAAAAACATCACACAACTGCTCACAAATTTTAAAAAATAAACCTGGGGAAATTAACTGTTGATGAAGCAGATATAAATCCAAAGTCTCACCATCTATATATTCTTCCACGATATAATAAAATGATTCATCTTCTTCAAAATCATATATACGTGGCACAGACGGATGCTCAAGAGACTTGAGTAGTCTTGCTTCTGATAAAGCGGATGAGGAAAAAGCTGAGTCTTTAGGGATTTGCTTTAAAGCTCTGTCCTGATCCATAGATACGTGCCTGACAAGGAAAACATCACCGGAACTTCCGGTACCTAAGCTCTTTATCAGCTCATACTTGTCAAACAAAAGTTGATTATTATTTTTCATACGCTCCTTTGGGGTCGGGCGCACATCTCATGGTTAAACTTATATCACACTCAAAATATAAATGCAACAACTTTTTTATATTTTTTTTATAGGCTGCCTGCTTTACAATATGGCAGTGTTTGATTATAATAATTTTACAATTTACAAGGATATTTTCAGAGTAAGGATGTGATTTAGATGAAAATTGAGAAAGTAAATGACAATCAGATTCGCTGCACGCTGACCCGAGAGGACTTAGCGGACAGACAGATGAAAATAAGCGAGCTTGCGTATGGTTCTGAGAAAGCAAGGACTCTTTTCAGAGATATGATAGAGCAGGCAAATTATGAATTTGGATTTGAGACAAACGATATTCCATTGATGGTGGAAGCTATTCCATTGTCATCGGAATCTATTATATTAGTGATCACAAAAGTCGAATATCCTGAGGAACTGGATACAAGATTTTCCAAATTTTCAGAGGCTGATGAGGACTACAACGATCAGGAAAGCACGCCACAGGCTCCTGCCATAAAGGGTGCTGACGATATACTTGATCTGTTTGAGCGCATCAAGAAAGAAAACGAAAAATCAGAAGTAGAAGAAAAACCTAAGGCTTCTGCTGATATGGTAAAGCTTTTCGAATTTGATAAATTCGAGGATGTATGCAGGATATCACATGTGCTTTCGGGCTTTTACAATGGCAAAAACGATCTCTACAAGGATCAGACTGACAATAAATACTATCTTTTAGCCCACAAGAGCTCACATACACCGGAGGAGTTCAACAAGGTATGCAATATCGTATCAGAATATGCATATCAGAAAAACTACGCTCCGGCAAAGGAGGCATTTTTCAGGGAACACGGTAAGATGATCCTTGACGGAAATGCAATACAGACGCTCGTATCGCTTTGAATATGATTGTAATAAAAAAGACGGCTTGCAATGCGCAACCGTCTTTTTGTATGGTAATTAACCGAGGTCGTGATCGATAAATGTGTTGATCTCGACTAAAAGATCATCAGGATCGATTCCGTGAACCATAGCAGCCTCTTCGATAGTCTCCATCTGTGATGATGGGCATCCGAGGCAGTGCATGCCGATATTTAAAAGTAATGGTGCCACGTTCTGGTCGATCTGAAGAAGATCACCGATCATAGTGTCCTTAGTAACTCTAGCCATTATTGTTTCCTCCTAATTATTGTTTTAATGTGCCTATTATAATACGATTTGCATTTAATTGCAAATTATACTATTAAGATTTTTTTGTGACGTTCGATATATTTATTAAACACGGAATGTTAAATTAAAGGCAAGGATGCTTGAAGGATTATCTGGAAAGGAATTTGTATGAAAATAAATAGAAATATGAGTGCTGTGACAGCCAACAGGCAGCTTTTGGGAACGGAAAACAGATTGTCACAGTCTATGAAAAGACTTTCAAGCGGTTATAAGATAAATTCTGCTGAGGACAACCCGGCAGGAATGGCAATCTCAAACAAGATGAAGGCTCAGATAGCTGCACTTGATCAGGCAAAATCAAACTCATCAGACGCACAAAATGTCATGAAAATAGCAGATGGAGCGTTAAGTGAGGTAAGCAGCATACTTCAGAGAATAAGAGAGCTTTCAGTACAGGGCGCAAGCGACACATACGCGACAGAGGACAAAGAGGCACTCCAGTCAGAGATAAATGAGCTGACAAAAGAGGTAGACCGCATATCAAGCGACACAGAGTACAACACAAAGACTCTGCTTGACGGATCAAGTGATACCCGTGTATACATCAGGGAAAAGGATGTAAACGGCAATACAACGCAAGTAAACGGATATATTACAAGAGCTAATTTTTCAGAAAATGTAGCATCAGATAAATATGGTTTGACAGTTGAAAGCCTTGCAACACAGGCAAAGGGAACTCTTGAATCAGATGCAAAACCGGCAGGAACAGGCACGATATCCATAAACGGAGTAAGTGTAGCCGTAAAACCTGAAATGACTCAGGATGAGTATATGCAGGCATTGCAGGAGGCTTCAACAACCGCAGGAACACAGATGGAAGTGAACAATGGACAGATCACATTCACGTCCAGTGAATACGGCAGATCAAGTACTGTAGATATTACACTTTCAGCTTCACTGGCAAGCCTTGCAGGGGCAGATTACGAGCCATCTGAGGATGGAGACGGCAAGATGATCTCTAAAAACAACGGAGAAAATGCTGTTGTTACAAGCGGTGAAAATCTTTCAGACAAGACTATGAGAACTGACGGAAACAGAGTCTATGTGGTAGGAAACGGTGGATTTACCATGGATTTCCTGATCAGCAGTGACATTGATATGACAGCAGGCAGCAAAGATCTCGAAATAGATATTTCTGATATCGGAAATATGACTATTCAGATCGGAGCCAATGAAGGTCAGGAGATGAAGGTAAAAATACCTGAGGTTTCTTCAGAGACACTTTATCTTGACACTGTAGATGTGACTGTAAAGGGTGGAGCAGATAAGGCTATAAGCACACTTGATGAGGCTATAGAATACGTATCAAGTGTCCGTTCAAGGATCGGAGCATTTGAAAACCGTCTGGAGTACGCAGAGAGCAGTCTTTCAGAGACATCAGAGAACATGACAGGAGCTTACTCTAATCTCATGGATACAGATATGGCTACTGAGATGACAAATTATGCGGCACAGAATATCCTTGATCAGGCTGGTATTTCTGTACTTTCACAGGCAAATGACCTGCCGCAGCAGGTACTTTCACTCTTATCGAGGTAATATACGATGAAAAATGAATTGAAGCAGGAGCTTACCAGAAGGCTGTGTGAGTGCAACAATGGCGGGCTTGTGCTGGTTATGTATGATATATATTTTGCTTATTCCGGTGATGTGAAAAATGCATTTGCATCAGGTGACAGGAATGCCATGAAAAAGAGCGTGGCAGATGTGCAGGCGGCTTTGGACGAGCTTATCGGTGCGCTGGATTTTAAATATCCTATCGCAAAACAGTTTTTTTCGCTGTATTCGTACTGCAAAAGGCTGTTTTCCACAGTGCTTTACACCAGAGACTTAACAGCCGCAGATGAGGCTGACGGTATAATGCAAAAACTGCGAGATAGCTTTGAAATCGCGGCAAAACAGGATAATTCCGGTCCTCTCATGGGAAATGCCCAGAAAGTATATGCGGGCATGACCTACGGGAGAACCGATCTTAACGAAAACTGTATAAATGACGATCACAGAGGGTTCCTGGCATAGGAATCCTCTATTTTTTTGGCGCAGTTTAAAAGAAATTTGTATCGCATGGAAACGGCTTTTGCCTGATAGATGTAGTAGTCGATCAGGTCGGGTTCCACGACATTTTCTAAATTATTGTATACGATTTGAAGTTCATCGGTAGTTTTTTTGATGTCAGCCTGAAGGGTTTTGTACCCGTCATCTACAGGCGTGGGTTTGAATAATTTCATGAATTCCTCCAACAAAATAAGTCTTAATACAAGTATAATCAAAAGAGTTTCTTCTATTCACAGATTTTGTAAAAAGTGCTTTTGACATGTGAAAAACCAGTAAAATCAAGGCTTTGAATGTGGATTAACATGCCGGATCGTGTCGAATTTTGTGGATAACTCACAAAAAACACTTATTTTGAAAAAAGCTATAGACAGGCAAAGGTCGTGTTGCTATAATTCGTTTCACGAAAGGAGAGGTGATGAAAACGTTGTGAGTGCGATATCACGCCTCACGCTGTATTTACTGTTGACAGTAGCAGTGATTGGGGACATTAAAAGTTACAGGATCAGTAACCGGCTGATTCTTACGGGATTGGGTTTTGCATTTCTATTTCGCTTAGTGGGGGGCAAAGTAGCAGGCATCATCTGGTTTCTTCCAGATATAGTTTTTCCGGTTGTCATTTTATATCTTTTGTATCTTTCCGGTATTTTAGGGGCCGGAGATATCAAGTTATTTTCAGTAATATGTGGTTTTACAAATTTAAGATTTATCATTGTGTGCATGATGGCTTCATTTTTGGCGGCAGCAGCAGGAGGGCTGGTAAAAATGATAGCAAGCAGAGAATTTTTCTGTTGTATGCACAACGGAATTATGTATTGCAGGGATATCCTGTGTGGACGGTTTGCGCGATATGAGAAAAAGGGTAAGGCTGTAAGTTTCTCGGTATACGTGCTTTTGGGGACTGTCGCTTCGGATATTTTCTGCTATACCATGCGCTAGATGAGAAGAAAGGCAGTGAAATGAGAAAAATACGTTTAGGGATTTTTATCGAGGATGAGGAATATGGCGAAAGACTGACCGGTTATTTCATGAATCATTTTAACGATCAGCTTGAAATCCATATGTATACAGGAGCTGATCAGCTTGCAGAGCTTGAAGGTGAGATAGATATCATGCTTTCGGGAGAGCTTGACGCATGGGAGAATAATAAGATTCCGCTTATCCAGATTGTTGAGGAAACCCCGATAGAAAGTGAGGAAGGAATATATTTTGTGGAAAAATATCAGGAAGTAAATCGTATAATGGACGAAATTTTAAAGCATGTAGGTGGAGAGGTGAGAAACTTGCAAAATGAAGGCTCTCTTACAGGAAAAACCAGACTGGTAAGTGTGTATTCGCTTGCGGATAATCAGTATCAGATGCCGTTTGCAATGACACTTTCCTCAATACTCGGGGAAAATGAGAAGGTTCTGCTGATTGATTTTCAGGAAAACAGCGGACTTTCAAAGACACTTGAGCAAAGTGCAGAGCATAACCTTGATGAGCTTCTTGTTATGGCGGAATCGGGAAGATACTCGACAAACAGGATAAATTGCTGCATAGGACACGGACAGAAAATAGATTATGTTTATCCGATTGAAAATACGGAGTGTCTGTGTGAGATAAATACGGTGATATGCAATAATCTGCTCCAGATGCTCTGTAAGGAAATGAAATATGACAGTATTGTTCTAAATCTCGGAACACGGTTTAAAGGATTTTTTGATGTGCTGGACAAATGTGATGATATTTACCTGGTTCAGAGAAAAGGCGGCATAAGCCAGTGGAGAGAATATGAATTTACGGAAGAACTCATGGATCGCGGTATGGCAAATGTTGTAGAGAGGATAAGGATAATAGAGCCTCCGATCATCGCATCTCCGGTTGCAACCTGTGAAAAGCTGGTTGAGTTGTGGAAGTGGAATGAGTTTGGAGATGCGATAAGAAATCTGACCAGAGGTATCTCCTGTGCTGGATGAATTAGGATTAAAGATAAGAGATGTGATACTGTCTGAGATGGATCTGTCCAGAGAGTTGAGCGATGAGGAAATATGTGATCTGATAGGTGCCGTTGTATCAAGAGAAGTCAGAGAAAATCCCATGACTATAAGGCAGAGGGCTGATCTTGAGCGGGCTATATTTAATTCATTGCGCAAGCTTGATGTGTTGCAGGAGCTTGTTGATGACAAGGAGATCACCGAGATAATGGTCAATGGCCCGGATAATATCTTTTACGAAAAAAGAGGAAGGATATATGAATTTAAGGGACATTTTTCCTCAGAAGAAAAGCTTGAAGATGTCATACAGCAGATCGTAGGAAGACATAACAGGGTTGTAAATCAGGCATCTCCGATAGTGGATACGAGGCTTAGTGACGGATCGCGTGTAAACATTGTCCTAAATCCGATATCGATAGGCGGATCGGCAATATCCATAAGAAAATTTCCGGATGATCCAATGAGTATGCAGAGGCTTATCGAGATTGAGTCGATCTCCGGGGAGGCGGCACAGTTTCTTCAGACACTTACCCGTGCAAAATACAGTATTTTTATATCGGGTGGAACAGGTTCGGGAAAAACCACTTTTTTAAATGCGCTTTCGCAATATATTCCTGATGATGAAAGGATAATCACAATAGAAGATTCCGCTGAATTGCAGTTACTTGGCGCAAAAAATATCGTAAAGCTTGAGACAAGGAACGCAAATACAGAAGGTGTTTCTCCGATCACGATACGTGATCTTATAAAGACAGCACTTCGAATGAGACCTGACAGGATAATAGTCGGAGAGTGCAGAGGCGCGGAGGCTCTGGATATGTTATCTGCCATGAACACAGGGCACGACGGATCACTGTCTACAGGGCATGCAAACTCATGCAGGGACATTCTCTCCC
>CAVABC010000116.1:0-8441 GCA_963586665.1 Acutalibacteraceae bacterium | reverse complement strand
CTCCGCGCGGGCCATTTTTATTCAAGAGAGCGCCGCAGGCGGTCTTTCCTATAAAGTAAAGAAATAAAAATGACCTCAACAGCCTGTATTTCTACAGACCATTAAGGTCATTCTACTATTTGAAATATTACTTATGCGAATATGCATATATTTCATATCTTAGAGAATATATCTTTTGCCCTAAAATAGGATAAAAGTGTTTGCCCTAAAATAGTCGCTAAATTAATTCTGTTTGCTGCTAATTGCAGCCTGAGCAGCAGCAAGACGTGCGATTGGTACACGGAATGGTGAACATGAAACATAATCAAGTCCAATCTTGTGGCAGAACTCAACTGATGAAGGATCTCCACCGTGCTCTCCACAGATACCAACATGAAGGTTAGGATTAACTGGCTTTCCAAGCTTAATAGCTGTCTCCATTAATTTACCTACACCTGTCTGATCAAGCTTAGCGAATGGATCGTTCTCGAAGATCTTGTTGTCATAGTAAGCGTTAAGGAACTTACCAGCATCATCACGAGAGAATCCGTATGTCATCTGTGTAAGGTCGTTTGTACCGAAGCAGAAGAAATCAGCCTCTGTAGCGATCTCGTCAGCTGTAAGAGCAGCTCTTGGGATCTCGATCATTGTACCAACATGGTATTTAAGATCTACACCAGCATCAGCGATCTCAGCATCAGCTGTCTCAACAACTACTTTCTTAACGAACTTAAGCTCTTTGATCTCACATACTAATGGGATCATGATCTCTGGCTCTACTGCCCAATCCGGATGAGCTTTCTTTGTATTGATAGCTGCACGGATAACAGCCTTTGTCTGCATCTTAGCGATCTCTGGATAAGTAACAGCAAGACGGCATCCTCTGTGTCCCATCATTGGGTTGAACTCATGAAGGCTGTCGATGATAGCTTTAATCTGCTCTACTGATTTACCCTGAGCCTTTGCAAGTTTCTCGATATCGTCTTCCTCTGTAGGAACGAACTCATGAAGAGGTGGATCAAGGAAACGGATTGTTACTGGGCATCCCTCAAGAGCCTCGTATAATTTCTCGAAATCTCCCTGCTGGTATGGAAGGATCTTCTCAAGAGCAGCTTCTCTCTCTTCTACTGTATCAGAACAAATCATCTCACGGAATGCAGCAATTCTGTCTTCCTCGAAGAACATATGCTCTGTACGGCAAAGTCCGATTCCCTCTGCACCAAGCTCACGAGCTTTCTTAGCATCGGCTGGAGTATCTGCGTTTGTACGAACTTTAAGTGTTCTGAACTCATCAGCCCAAGCCATAACACGTCCGAACTCACCAGCGATTGAAGCATCAACTGTTGGGATAAGTCCAGCGTAGATGTTACCTGTTGTACCATCGATAGAGATCTCTGATCCCTCTGTGAACTCCTGTCCAGCAAGAGTGAATCTCTTGTTCTCCTCATCCATAGTAATGTCACCACAACCAGATACACAGCATGTTCCCATACCACGTGCAACTACGGCTGCGTGAGATGTCATACCACCACGAACTGTAAGGATACCCTGAGCAGCCTTCATTCCTGTGATATCTTCTGGAGATGTCTCAAGACGTACAAGTACGACTTTCTCACCTCTCTCAGCCCATGCCTCAGCATCATCAGCTGTAAATACAACTTTACCACAAGCAGCTCCCGGAGATGCTCCAAGACCTTTTCCAAGTGGAGTTGCAGCTTTAAGTGCAGCAGCATCGAACTGTGGATGTAATAATGTATCAAGGTTACGAGGGTCGATCATAGAAACTGCCTCTTCTGGAGTCTTATGTCCCTCATCTACTAAATCGCAGGCGATCTTAAGAGCAGCTGGAGCTGTTCTCTTTCCGTTACGGCACTGAAGCATATAGAGTTTCTTGTTCTCAACAGTGAACTCCATATCCTGCATGTCATGATAGTGGTTCTCAAGAGTCTCACATACTTTAAGGAACTCAGCGTATGCTTCTGGGAACTCCTGCTCCATCTGAGCGATTGGCATTGGAGTACGAACACCGGCAACAACGTCCTCACCCTGTGCATTGATAAGGAACTCACCCATAAGCTTGTTCTCACCAGTTGCAGGATCACGTGTGAATGCAACACCAGTACCTGACTCGTTGTTTAAGTTACCGAATACCATTGGCATTACGTTAACAGCTGTTCCCCATGAATAAGGGATATCGTTATCTCTTCTATATACGTTTGCACGTGGGTTGTCCCATGAACGGAATACAGCCTCGATAGCAAGTTTTAACTGCTCTACAGGATCTGAAGGGAAATCTGTTCCTAACTGATTCTTGTACTCAGCCTTGAACTGCTCTGCTAACTCTTTAAGGTCAGCTGCTGTAAGGTCTACGTCAAATTTAACTCCTCTGTCCTCTTTCATCTTGTCTATGAGCTGCTCGAAGTATTTCTTTCCTACTTCCATAACAACGTCTGAGAACATCTGGATGAAACGTCTGTATGAATCATATACGAAACGCTCGAATGCTGGATCTGGGTTACCAGCGATCATAGCTGCAACAACATCGTCGTTAAGACCAAGGTTAAGGATTGTATCCATCATACCTGGCATTGAAGCTCTGGCACCTGAACGAACAGATACGAGAAGTGGATTCTTAAGGTCGCCGAATTTCTTTCCGTTAACCTCTTCCATCCATTTTACGCCTTCCATAGTCTGAGCCATGATCTCATCATTGATCTTACGGCCATCCTCGTAGTACTGTGTACAAGCCTCTGTAGTGATTGTGAATCCCTGTGGTACAGGAAGACCAATCTCTGTCATCTCAGCGAGGTTAGCACCTTTACCACCGAGAAGATTACGCATGGTCATGTTACCCTCTTTGAAGGTATATACCCACTTGTTTGCCATTTTGCAATTCCTCCTAAATTTTATTTCCTGGTATGGAAAAACTCCCATCCATTTACTTGATTAATGTGCACGACTTTAAACAAGCGCACACATTAATAATACCATAAATTCACCAAATATCAACTAATTTTTATTATCTGGTTGTTTATTTTCAACTATTGATTTTTTTGCGGCTGAAACTTTGACCTGTTTTCTAATACCTAAGATCACAAGTACTATCAAAACTACTGTTGC
The DNA here is from genome assembly GCA_963586665.1 of Acutalibacteraceae bacterium. Taxonomy (GTDB): domain Bacteria; phylum Bacillota; class Clostridia; order Lachnospirales; family Lachnospiraceae; genus Roseburia. Next base: position 5,342 of record CAVABC010000116.1, on the reverse strand, counting down.
AATAGCACCTATGCTGATAGGAACTACCATGCCGCTTTCTTTGATAAGAGTTCCAAGCGGAACCTTTTCATCAGCTATAACATGGGTATTGCTGTTTGCTGCCTGAGGTACCTCCCCATCATTGATAGTGGTATTAGGCTGTGCATCAGGTGTCTCATTTCCTGCGGCCGGTGTGTTCTGTCCATCAGGTATTATTACATTACCATTGGCATCAGCTCCGGCTGCCCCGTTGACACCACCTGCATTTGCCGCACCACCATTCGCAGCTGCAGCATTTGCCGCACCGGCTGTGTTTCCTGCGGCTGCGTTATCTGCAGCTCCATCAGCTCCATTGGCACCGCCATTGTCAGCGATACTTGTTGCTGCCTGTGCATATACGAAATTGAATACATTCTTTGATGCATCCGATACAAGCTTTCCTGTCTGATTGTAGCTGTCAGGAGTATAACCGTCTATATACAGATATGCTATAACAGGTTCATCTCCCACATTGCCGTAATATGTTCTGCTCTCTGCAAGCTTATTTCCGTTTGTATCAACATAGTTTACCGTGTATTCTGCAAGCTCTCCTGGGATACCATATGCAACCACATAGTCCTGATCTCCCGATACAAGGAATGCTGAATTTGCAACTGTATTGTTATCACGACCACTGAGTCGGATTCCTTTTACATAATACTTGCTGTTGTCATTTAAACCGACACTGCCCTGCGCGTCACAGCTTATGACATCTCCATATTCAAGTCCTGTTACTACTATCTTATCTCCGGCTGACGATACAGAAACACCTGCATCATTATCGGCTGCTTTTCTGACCTGAATGCTGTTTCCACCGAAGCTTCCCTGCGCTCCTGCGGAAAATGATACTGTGTAAGTATAAGAGAAAGCCCATGCCGATGTCTTTCCTTGGAAAACACCAACTATCGTAACAAGAGCCAAAAGAAAATACTTAAGCGACTTTTTCATTCCTGTCAGCCCCCTTTCTCTTTCCTGCAACAAATGTAACTATCAGAAGCACTATACCGATAACAAGAAGCACTGCTGATGTCATAGACCATATATCACCTGTCTTTACACGGCTTGTTGTTGTCGTATAGGTCGGTGGATTAGGCGATGTCGGATTGGAATTGTCCTCTACCGCAAAATTCATCATGAGCCTTGCCAGTGTATCCTGATAGATGTTACCCTGACTTTCTCCATCAAGCTCTACAAGAAGATTTACTGTGCCTCCTTCCTGCGGCTCTAATGTATCAAGGTAGAAAAACTCATCAAGTGAATTGGTTGCCTCATTAAGTCCTGCACCCGCTGTAGTATCTTTTTCTCCACCGATACTTGTACTGCTGTATATGGTCTGTTCTTTTCCATCATTGTCCACATATGTAAGGATATAGGAATAACCACCATTTTCAGCAACTGCCTGTGCATCCTCCAGACTGCTCAATACGTCATTTGACATATACCATCTGGTTGATATACTGCTTTCATTTTTGATATTTACAGAAAATGTAACCGAATCTCCCGGCTCCATCTGTGAAACTGATGCCGCTACTTTGTTTGAGTCAAACGAGCTGACCATTTCACTTCCGGTAAATTTACACGAACCGGCATCTGTTGTTGTCTGATCTGCATATACCGTGCTTATCGATCCAAGGATAAGCAACATGCATGCAAATGCTGCAATTTTCTTTCTCATATTGCCCTCCTTTTAGTTTAAACTCAAAGCACCATCACCTGAAATGTTTACATCAACACCCCAGGCACTCTTTATAGCCGCCTGTGCATTATGCGTCTGAACCGCATCTACAGTAGCCTCAAGTACAAACTGTGCTCCGTCATATTCATATGTTGTCGTGATCGTTGTAAGTCCGTTGCCATCCGTTGAAGATGTCTTGCTTACGATCTTTGCTATATCACTGCTTATACTGATCTTGTCAGCAAAATCAGGTGATACAGCACCTTTTGCAAGTATAGATGAATAGTAAAATACATTGCGCTCTGTTGTAGCTGCTGTAGTATCCTCTATCCAGCCATTATCAGTAAAATTGATATTGATCTTTGAAGGATCAAGATCTGTTCTCTTTTCGCCGGATTCCTTGTCAACCCAGTAATGATTTACAGTTACACGGACATATTCATCTATTGTTCCGCTGTTTTTAACTGCAAGCTGTTCACTGTACTGCTTATCAAGGATAAGCTTTTCATCACCGGCATCCTCAAGCATATTGTCAAGCAGTGTTCCTGTTGCCTCGCTCCAGGCATCATCCCTGTGCTTGTAATCTCTCCAGCTGACATCCTTTCCATTCTCGGTAAGTGTAACACCGATTGACTTGATATCAATTTGTGCCAGATAATTGTCACTCATGTATGTAAGTGTTGCTCTTGTAGATCCTATTGTTGATGCTGCAAGCATGATAACTGAGGACGCTACAAGTATTAATGGATATTTCTTCTTCATTAATTCGTGCCCTCCTCTTCATCGTACTGTGCCGAAGCTGTCCAGTCTGCATCTGAAGCAACACAAGGATTGCCATTCTCATCATATGATACGCGTGTACATTCCTGTACGACAACTACATTGAAGCTTGTCTTGACATCCTCGCTTACATGTATGGATGCAACGATAGGCTCAGTCATCTGTCCAACCGGAACAACCTGACTGTAATACCAGTATCCATCATCTGAAAGACTCCAGTTGCTTCCCGCGGCTGCAATCTCAAACTGGCTTGCTGCGATAACCTTCACACGTACAAAACAGTCCGCATCTCCGGTATTTTCAATCTGAATAGTCTTTTTCCAGTCTTTGAACTTCTCATTGACATCCGTTGTCGGACCTATGTCAATGGAAATACCTCCCTTTGCTGTAGCATATGTTGTAAAATATGCCAAAGTCTGCTTTACCGAAACACCGGCAACGATAAGAGCTGCAACAATTGCCGCACTTGCAAGAACACGATGTTTCTTATTAAGTTTTTTACAAGACTCTAATAATTTTTTCATCAATTCTGCACCCATTCCCATCCGGTTCCGTCGTACTCAAAATGATTTACGACACCAGTACTATAAATAAGTTTATCGTTATAATCATTAGTAAAATCAGCATTTACCGTATCACCGGCTATGATCTGTGTCTCAATATTATCAGATGATGTAACCTGATAACTTCCGGCTGCATATACCTCTTTTACAACAACTCTTGAGCCGGCAGGAATATTATCTATCACTGTGCTCTTAAGTCCTGCACCGTCAAATCTGATCGAAGCAATATCCGAAAATACTACATTTCCATCTTTATCATAAGCTTCTACATCAAACGCGAAAAGCGGCTCTCCTAAAGCTGTATTGTATGTAGAAAGTGTCTTATTGATCTGAAGACTTCCTGTAAGCTCTGTCTGTTCCGGCTTTAACTCTATTGATATATCATCATATATCCATGAATCAGATCCTGAACCTGTCATTGCAAATTCATTGTTAGGTGCTGATACCATATACGGTACAAATGTATAGCCGTACGTGTCTGACATCGCTTCTTTTGCGTATACAAGATAAAGACCTGTTTTAACACCGGAAACTGTTCCTTTTCCGTTCTTTACGCTTATGGTCTCATCAGGTGATAGACTGCTTTCATCTACGATAGCGGCTGCTTTCTGTGCTATCTGCTCCCAGTCATCTGCTGTCGTTTTGCTTCCGATAGCATCTATGGCCTCCGTAAGATCTTTGAATTCATCAACTGCACTGTAGACATCATTTTCATCTACATCTGCCACCCTGTAAAGGTCAACGGGAAAATCCACATCATACAGATCATCCCATGTTTCAGGAACATCTACAGTTATCGAACAATTCTTTCCGGTATCTATATGTGTTCTGGCAAATATCTGTCCACACGGAATTATCAGAAGAACCATAGCAGCTATCATTATGCTTGCCGTTCTTTTAATATTATTGTGCATTTTTCCTCCTTCCTGATTCTACCTGAATCTATACAATATAGTTTTACTTAAGATTTTACAAATTATTATATATAAAACCAAAAACACTACACCAAGGATAATAGCCTCATGCCATGGTTTTATCTGCTTTGCATCTTCTACAACAAGTCCTTCCGCATCATTTGGAATCCTGTGTCCGCGGATCAGGAGTCTATGTGTGTTTACACCGTATGGCGTACATGTGATAAGTGTACAATAATCCTGATCTGTTTCTATTTTAAGATTATTAAGCTCATCAGGCAATACAATTCTAATCTGATCAACCTCATATGTCATTGTCTCACCGAGCACATACAGTTTAAATACATCTCCCTCTGCCATCTGATCAATATCTGTAAAAAGCTTAGATGAGGTAAGTCCACGGTGTCCTGATATAGCACAGTGTGTGCTTGGTCCGCCTACCGGAAGCGATGTTCCCTCGATATGACCTACACCGATCTGTAATATTTCCTTGTCAGTACCATGATAAATAGGCAGTGAAACATTTATGGAAGGGATCTCAACATATCCCATAACGCCTGTTCCAGACACATCCAAAAGGCTCTCGTACTCAGCCCTTTGTTCATCTGTCATATCATACCTGTCATCATTTGAGAGCAGTGACCGGTTATACTCCTCTGCCGCCTGTCTCATTTCTTCGAGTTTCTGCTCGTCTGTGTTTTCTACTGCATCCACATAACTGGCTATTGCCTGTGACTGATGAAACGAATTCCAATAATCACTTACTGTAGGATATAGCAGCAAGGACAATCCTGCAAGAAATACTATGACAAATAATATAGTAGACAAACGTTTTCTCATAGCACTCTCCTTACTGTTATATATTTGTATATTATACACATTTTTTAACTGCCATGAACCGCAATATACGATTCATGGCAGAAATTTAAAATTCAATTCTAATATGTATCAGAATTATCCTCTAACACGTTTCTTTGTTACAAGGACGATTCCACCACCGATTACTAAAATAGCACCGATTACGTAGATAGCTACACGACCAGCACCACCAGTTGAAGGAAGAACTGAACCTTTGTTGTTAATTACATCTGCTGTCAAGCTTCCAGCATCTGTGTTTTTTGTAAACTCAATTGTACCAGAAACAGGATTTCCATTTAAATCCGTAAGAGTCGGATTCTCTGATTCAACATCATGAGAAGCTACAACCTTGAATGTTATAGGTGAAATTGTATTATATCCATCTGGTGTCTTTGTCTCTTTTAATACATATGTGCCATCATCAAGTCCCTCAAATGTAAACTCTGTACCATCAGCATTAAGTTTAGCAGCTGATACTTCTGTTTCTTCATTGTTAATAATTTTATAGAGTTTGAACTCAGCACCCTCAAGAGC
>CAVABC010000115.1:0-8452 GCA_963586665.1 Acutalibacteraceae bacterium | reverse complement strand
TATCAGTGCTTTACTTAAAAACAGGACTATATACAATTATTGATAAAAATATTTTTATTGCAACTTTACTTTTAGTAATCAATATCCCCATCCATGAATTAGGACATATTATTTGCCTCAAATTGTTTTGTTCCTCTGCAAAAATAACCGCAGGATTTAAGTTTGTTTTTATATATCCAGCCATTTTTATAGATACATCAGATAGCTACTTAGTTCCCAAATATAAAAGAATAGCTATATATTTAGCTGGTAATTTCATGAACTGCCTTTTTTTGCTTATAATATACTTTTTTTTTCCTGCACTCCTCCCGTATTGTTATCTGATAATTTCAAATATTTTTATTAACTTTATACCTATTGTAAAAAGTGATGGATATTATGCCTTTGAGACATTAATAAATCAATTTCATCCAGCAAATTCATTTCTGCATACATCAATAGAAGATTTTATACGAGGTCTACTAATGTTTCTTTTTTTAGAAGTAATATCATACATATTTTAGTTCAAAGTTATTGCTCCATAGGTAAATAATCATCTATGAAGCAATAATATTCTCTTCTACACAAAGTTCAATAGTAAGATATATCCCCCTGATCAAACGTATTTTAAAAGCTCTGCCGGATGGTCTATAAACTGCGTAGCACCGTGCTCCTTCAAAAATTCCTCATCACGAAATCCCCATGTGACTGATATACACTTGAGTCCTGAGTTTTTCGCTGTTGCAATATCCACATCAGAATCACCGACATATATAGCTTCATCCTTTGTCACTCCAAGCTCTCTTAAAGCTTTTTGTACCATATCAGGAGCAGGTTTTTTGCGCACACCTTCCTCCTCCATCTCACCAATGGCCGCTGTCATGTAATCCTTGAAATAAAGCTTGTCCAGTGATTTTACTGCAAAATCTATCTTGTTGGATACGATCGCCATTTTAATGCCGCGCGCCCTAAGCTCCTCGAGCAGATCCATGATACCGTCATATGGTGATGTATTGTCATTGCAATGCGCATCATAATATTCTTTAAACAATGCAAAGGTTTCCTCGAACTGTGGATTGTCCGCTCCGTCCGGTACTGCACGCTCCATCAGAAGTCTCACTCCGTTTCCCACGAATCTGCGCACCTCATCGAGTGTACGCTCCGGCATGCCTTTTTCTTTGAGCGCGTAGTTTACTGCATTTTTTAAATCCTCAAGTGTATAAAGAAGTGTTCCGTCGAGATCGAATACCACTGCTTTTGTCTTGTTCATCATATATCCTCCATTCCTGTTATCCTTCGGCAGAACCGCGAAAAGTCTGTCCTCTAAAAATGATTTGATCGCGGAATCCGAAGGTCGCTTCTGTCTGCCGTCACTGCTGTACTGAAGTCTCGGTCTTACATCGTTTTCTTTACAATAAATAATATAGCTTTCGGTCAACAGATCCATCGGGATAAATCCACCCGCTTTGTAATAATGTCCACCACCTGAACCTATATCACTGCACACTTCCTGTGCCATTTTGCTTGCGCTTACCTCTTTTATACAGCTTCTGAAAGAAAGCTTCACACCAGCCTCCATCACCGAAAAAACCATACATAAATCGATCACATCAACCGCCAGCACAAAGTCGCTTATAATACCGAGTACATTCGGATCACACTCTCCGGCTTTGACTATCGCCAGCCTGTACTCCTCTATATAATCTCTACCGAGCATTGCAGTTCCGGCTATATCCAACTCCTCAAGTGACATAATGGCATTACGGAATTTTGCCACTATCGCCTCATCAAAGTCAGCCTCATCACGCAGATTTCTGTCCAGTGAATGTGTTATCTCCGAAAATTCGCCAGTATCCGTGTAAAGTCCATAGTACAGTGCTGTTGCCAGCTTTCGATTTATCTCCACATCTTCCTCTCGTAGCATATCCCAAACGATCGTTGAACATGCCCCCATATAGCTCATAACACGGTTCAATGGTGGCAATTCACCTGATACCCTGTGATGATCGATAACTGCTATATTCTGTGCTTTATAAATTGTCACATTTCCGCCACCATACTGGCAGTCTACAGTGACAAGAAGCTGCGGATTTTCAAGAAAATCCACATGCTCTATCGGTATACCAAGGCTTTTAATCATAAGCACCAGATTACTCTTGTGTATGATATTTCTGCCTCCGTATACAAATCGCGGATTTTTACCGTTTATACGCAGATATTCGTACACTCCAAAACCACTTGCAAGTGCATCCGCATCCGGATTGTCGTGACATTGCACGATTATGTCATCAAATTGTAATAAATCACTAAGTTTCATTATTTATCTCCCAGAATATAATTATATGATTAAAGGGTCAAAAGGTATCATCGATGCATGCTCGCATGCAATTCGGAATTATTTTAGATATGGGAACAGCAGTGAATTTTTGTTGTCCTCATCAAACATCGAATTGTACTGCAATATATTGTATGCTTTTATCCATTTTGCCTCATCACCTGTAGCTGCGTCCGTGTGTAGGAAACACTCATTTGACTTTGAATAATAGCCTCTTGAGTTTATCGCAGGCACATTCTCCATCATATCTGCCAGAAACTGATTGTATGCCGGCAGATCGATATTTGCCCTCTCCAGCGTCAACGTTGACAGGTAATTAAGACTTGTAATGTCTATCGTCTCCGCCTTCGTCTCATAATTTGTCCAGATGAAAAACGGCACAGTATACAGATTTTCCAGCTCATCCTCCGTCAGTCCCGAGTTGCCCTTGCCGTTTAACAGCTTGATAAAATCATTGCAGAGTCCCGGCTGGTGATCTCCGAAAAATACTATCTCCACCGGATCATCGATATTCTGGAAATATGTAATGAGATTTTCAAGAGCCTTATCACTCTCATTCAAAAGCGATAAATACTGGTTTCCATCGGTATAAGACTCTCCGAGCTTGTATACATTCTGGTCAAAGTTGTCATATTTCTCACCGTAGCCACCATGGTTCTGCATCGTTATCCCCATGATGTAGAGCTTTTCATCATCATCCTTTTTCTCGTATCTGTCTATTATCTTGTTGTAAAGCTCCTGATCTGTGATGTACTCACGCAGTATCTTTGTCTGGTCAAAATCATCTATAAAATATGTCTCATCATAGCCCAGATGAGGATAAACCTTATTTCTGCTCCATCCTGTAGCATAATACGGATGCATAGCTACAGTAGTGTAGCCTATATTTTTCAGATTGGAAACGATAGATGTCGGATCATCGCTGATATATTGCTGATACACTACCGAACCATCCGGCAGGAATGCCATCGAGTTTCCTGTCTCAAATTCCCACTCGGAATTTGGTGTCTTAGCTCCGTATACAGATGAAAGCGCATATCCTTTTAACGTATTCTTGTAAAGTGAATCCATAAACGGTGTCACAGATGTATTTGTCTCAAAATCGCCCACTACCGACAGATCTGAAAATGACTCATTCATTATCACGATAATTGTAGGATCTTTTGCATCCGACTGTGAATATGAGCTATCCGTTTCCTTATAGTTTTCCGCTATCTTATCTACTGCAGCCTTGCTGTAGCCGTCCGGTGCGGAAACAAAGCTGTCCCTGATTCCCAGCACAAAATTGAGCAGATATCCGTTTCTGTAAGTTCCCTTTTTCTCCCAGGTCTCGGTATTGAGCGACATGGAATTCATAATGACATACAATACACATATTATTCCCAGCAATACCGATATGATACGCATATGGACAGCCGACTCAAACTTTACTCCGGCACGTCTGACCAGCACTATGTAAAGTATGAGTGCCAGAATCACGTACAGAAATTTGTAATCTATCGTAAATTTATATTTTGTCACTACCGAAAGCCCTGTTCCGGCTGACTTTAGATCCGCGTATGTAAATTCATTTCCACGGAATTCGTACACAAAATAATCTATAAATCCAAATATAAGTATGGCTATCGATGCTATGCTGCAGGTCCACGTTACGTTGTTGCATATCACCAGTATAAACAGATAAACCGCCAGCGCCAGTGCCACGTTTACCATGCAGATCCTATCCGTTGTCTTGACGAAATCCTCTGCATCAAGCAGCACATACTGTACTGAATAAATCGACAGCACAGCTCCGCCCACCAAAAGTATCGCTGCCCACAGCCATGAAAAACTCATCGGAAACTCTGCTTTTACATGTAAAAGTCCAAAAAGTAATGCACTAAACAGAAGTATTACCCACCAGTCTGCCGCGTTGAAATATCCCACAATTGCGGCAATCACGGTTATGACCGCCCAAAGTATGTTTTTCTGTTTAGTTATCTCAAATTTGATGCTCATTTTATGCCTCTTGTTACTTCATTTTATATTACATTTTCCCTTTTTATCCCTTGATTTCATCTGTTGCAATATTCCACGATCTGTCCATATATGATATTCATCAGATTTGTTCGTGCCTCCACGCTCGCCCAGGCTATGTGCGGTGTGATGATAAGCTTATTCGAATCCTTGATCCTGCGCAGTGGATTATCCGCGCTCATAGGCTCCTTTGAAAGCACATCAAGTCCTGCCGCAGCAATCTCTCCCTGCTCCAGTGCATCCGCCAGATCTGCCTCGTTTACGATTGGACCTCGTCCGAGATTTAAAAGTATTGCAGACTTTTTCATCTTCGCAAATACTTCTCTATTCATAAGTCCCAGCGTATCGTCATTGAGCGGTGCATGCACCGACACGATATCAGACTCCGCAAGCAGCGTATCAAAATCCACTCTCTCATATCCCGGCTGATCATTCCTGCCTGATGTAGAATAATATATGACACGGCAGCCAAATGCCTTCGCAATATCAGCCACGCGCCTTCCTATATTTCCCAGACCGATGATGCCCCATGTCATATCGCTTACCTGATGGAACACATTTGAAAAATGCGTAAATGATGTATCACCTATATATTTTTCATCTTTTACATAATCATCGTAGTATCTGAGCTTTTCAAGCAGATAAAACAGCAGTGCAAATGTATGCTGCGCCACGGTTTCAGTTGAATAACCGGCTACATTGCGCCACTCTATGCCTTTTTTCGCCAAATACTCCTTATCCAGATTGTTCGTGCCTGTCGCAGTCACACACACAATCTTCAGGTGATCCGCCTCTCCTATAGACTGCTTATTTATCTCCACCTTGTTCAGTATCACGACATCCGCATCCTTCGTGCGCTCGCGCGCCTCCTGTGTTGTGGAAAAATCATATCTGACTACTTCACCCAGCTTGTCAAAAGCAGACAGATCGATGTCATCTCCGATTGTTTTTGCATCCAAAAATACTATCTTCATTTTTACTTCCTCAAAATTTTGCTCCGCATTTATAATTATATTTATATCACATTTAATGGAAGAAAACCACTCCATGTGACTCTCATTAAACAAAGTTTAAGAAAAAGAAAATCTCCATATCATAATATGCTTACGATACGGAGATTTTATATGTGTATGTTTCCGCATATTTATATCTGATTTTCACATATGACATCCATATGCTGTTAAGATACTATATGCTATCTGACAGAAAATTTGTAAATTGTGTGTGACTCATACTTCTCGCCAGCCTTTGTGATCGGTGTGCTGAAGTTAGTCTCATTTATAGAGTTTGGATAATACTGTGTCTCAAGGCAGAATGCATCTCTGTTGTTGTATTTTACTCCGCCTTTTCCTTCCTGTCCTACGATGAAATTGGCAGTGTAAAGCTGGATACCGATACAATCTGTAAGCACATCCATCTGAATTCCACTCTCAGGAGCGTATGCTGTTGCTACTCTCTCGATACCCGGTGCTGTCTTGTCGATCGCAAAGTTGTGATCATAACCATTTCCATAATGGAGCTGTGTATCATTTGCCTCAATATCTCTTCCGATAGGCTTTGCCTCTGTAAAATCAAATGGTGTTCCCTCAACAGGAGCTATCTCGCCTGTTGGAATAGCCTTTGAGTCCTTTACAGGTGTATAGTGTGCTGCGTTGATCTGCAGAGAATGTGTATACACGCTGCCTGAAGCATGTCCGTTGAGGTTAAAATAGCTGTGGTTTGTCATGTTAAATGTAGTAGTCTTATCGGCTGTTGCATTGTATGTGATAGAAAGGCTGTTATCCTCTGTAACTTTATATGTCACATCCATAAATGCATTTCCCGGATATCCCTGCTCAAGATCTGCATCCTCGATCTCAAATGTGATCTCGTCAGCCTTCTGCTCTTTTACTGTCCAGAAACGCTCTGAAGTACCGTGTGATCCGCTGTGAAGATTGTTCTCATTATCATTTGCCTCAAGCTGATAATCAACACCGTCAATGTTGATCTTTGCGTCAGATATTCTGTTGGCATACCTGCCGACTGTTGCACCAAAATAACATGTCTCCTTCTCATATGATTTTACATCATCATATCCAAGGATCACGTCTCTCTCATTTCCATCTTTATCTTTCACAAATACTGATACTGCTGTTGCACCAAAATCAGTAACTAAAACTCTCATTCCGTATGCATTGCTTATCTCATAAAGCGATGCCTCCACTCCTTTTGATGTAGTACCAAAAGCTTTACTGCTCATGCCCCAAATCCTCCTTAAAATTATATTATTATATCGATATATGTATTATGATATTGCTGACAATGCATATTCACTAATCATATACTGCTATTTACCATCTTATTTTACTTCTTTTACACGATTAAGTAAACTTTTTCGTTCAAATATCCGATAAAATTTATGAGTGTGATGTTGAATTAATTTTATTCAGCAGAAAATCTACGATATAAACTTTATTATTGTGGAAAACTTTCCATTATTTAAGCATTATAGTGAATAAAGCAAGGAGTAAAAATGAGTACAAGAGTCAGTTCGGCTACAAGCCTTTCATCTACTTATTATCTCAGAAATTTTTATACAAACAACAGAAGTGCCATGAAATCATCTACCCGCAGCAATTTCAGCAAGACTGAGCTGGCATATGATGATTCACTCGCGCTCCATCGCGCAGCTAAAAAGCTCAAAAATTATAAATACTCTGACGAGGAGAATTCTGATAATATCTCAGGTACTGTCATGGCATTTGTCAGCACCTACAACAATTCACTTGATTCTGCCAACAGCAGTAGTTCATCTTCCATGAAACGCTACGCAAAGCAGCTCAAGAAACTCGCCACTAAATACTCAGAGGAGTTTGAAGATATGGGTATTACCGTAAACAAGGACGGCTCTCTCAAGGCAAACGAAACTCTCGTAAAGAAAGCCGATATGGATACCGTAAAGAAAGTATTCGGAAAAGACAATGGATTTATTTCCAGTCTTTACCGTATTTCACGTCAGATGAGCAATTCATCATACGATGATTATTATACATCCCTTAGAAATGGAAGTAATATCAATCTGACTGTTTAATATTTATATATTATTAAAGGACATTGCACAAGTATTTTTGTGGCTATGTCCTTTTTTATACAGCCCTTAAAATGCACAAAAAAAAGACAGCCATCGATCTGCTGTCTTTTAGGAGAAGGTATTTTACTATGGGGATAGTAAAAATATATAATGTATTGGGGGGTTTTTACGATTATTATAATATCATGGTGTTACCTTAAAGTGTTAACAAACATGCACAAGTTTCAAATTGTTTTTTGTACAATATTACCAATTACGTAATTATAAGTCACTCTCTCAAAAAAAAGATATTAAAGTCACTCAATAGTCACTCAAATTTTAACATCGGGGATTCGGTCTACGCTCCGCTTCGGTCCGCGCTGAACAGACGTCCACTGGACGTCTAGCGCCCCGGCCAACTACGTTGTCCGGAGTTAAATTTCACAATATAGCAATAGAAAAAGAAAACCACCACTCTTACGAGTGATGGTTTTCCTTTTCTAATGAGACATCGGGGATTCGAACCCCGGACAACTTGATTAAAAGTCAAGTGCTCTACCACCTGAGCTAATATCCCATAATAAATTGAATGCCCAGTTCCGGAATCGAACCAGAGACACACGGATTTTCAGTCCGTTGCTCTACCAACTGAGCTAACTGGGCACAATACTTACGCATCGAGTTGCGGGAATAGGATTTGAACCTATGACCTCCGGGTTATGAGCCCGGCGAGCTTCCAGACTGCTCCATCCCGCGATAGTATTTTAATACTCTTAAAAGAGTAATGGGCAGAGATGGATTCGAACCATCGAAGCAAGTTGCAGCAGATTTACAGTCTGTCCCCTTTGGCCACTCGGGAATCTGCCCATAATACAATTCAATATTAAATTGTATAAAGCCGATGATCGGACTCGAACCGATAACCTGCTGATTACAAATCAGCTGCTCTGCCAATTGAGCCACATCGGCATATTCATGCCAAAATATTTAAGATGAATGGGACCTACAGGGCTCGAACCTGTGACCCTCTGCTTGTAAGGCAGATGCTCTCCCAGCTGAGCTAAGATCCCATA